>NZ_JBHXTG010000001.1:51730-387059 GCF_042677465.1 Kitasatospora sp. NPDC127111 | reverse complement strand
CGGGTCTTCATCCCCGCCGCGTCCGAACCCGCCTCCGGCTCCGACAGGCAGTACGAGAACATCCCCTCCCCACGCGCCAGCGCACCCAGGTACTTCGCCTTCAGCTCCTCCGAACCCGACAACTGCACCGGCAGCGAACCCAGCTTGTTCACCGCCGGGATCAGCGACGACGAGGCGCACACCCGCGCCACCTCCTCGATCACGATCACCGTCGCCAGCGCGTCCGCCCCCGCACCCCCGTACTCCTCCGGCACGTGCACCGCGTGCAGGTCATTGCCCTGCAACGCGTCCAACGCCTCCTGCGGGAACCGCCCCTGCTCGTCCACCTCCGCCGCGAACGGAGCGATCTTCGCCTCGGCCAGCGAACGCACCGCCTCACGGAGCATCTCGTGCTCCTCGGAGATCCGGAAGAGATCGAAGTCCGCCGCCCCTGCGCTGCCCGCCATGGTTCCCGCCTCGTTCGCGTGATGAAGGAGTGAAGTTAGCTACCGTTCAGTAGATCCTAGGGCTCCGACCTGCGGCTGCCTAGGTTCCGCCGACGTCCGGCCGCAAGGTGTCGCCCGGGCCGCGGGACCGTCGGCCGGGCCCGGGGCCGGACCGCGGGCCCGGGTGGATCGGTGCTGCTGGGACCGCCTGGGCGGCACCCCGGCGGGCGGATAGCATCAGGGGTCGTTACGTCCCGCCCGTCCACTTCCGCCCAGGTCGAGATTCCGCAAAGGGGAACCCGTGACCCTCCGCATCTCCGTGATCGGCACCGGCTATCTCGGCGCCACCCACGCCGCCGCCATGGCGGAGTTCGGCTTCGAGGTGCTCGGTCTGGACATCGACCCCGAGAAGATCGCGATGCTGACCGCGGGCCGGGTCCCGATGTACGAGCCGGGCCTGTCCGACCTGCTGCTCAAGCACGTGGCCGGTCACGAGGGCTCGACCGGCCGGCTCCGGTTCACCACCTCCACCCAGGAGGCCGCGGAGTTCGGCGACGTGCACTTCGTCTGCGTCAACACGCCGCAGCTCAAGGGCGAGTTCGCCGCCGACATGTCGGCCGTGGACGCCGCGATCGACGCGCTCGCCCCGCACCTGACCCGCCCGGTGCTGGTGGTCGGCAAGTCCACCGTCCCGGTCGGCTCGGCGAACCGGCTGGCCGAGCGGCTGGCCGCGCTGGCGCCGGTCGGCGAGGGCGCCGAGCTGGCCTGGAACCCGGAGTTCCTCCGCGAGGGCTTCGCCGTCCAGGACACCCTGCGCCCGGACCGGATCGTGGTCGGCGCCCGCAGCGAGCGGGCCGAGCAGCTGCTGCGCCAGGTGTACGCGGACCCGATCGCGGCCGGGGTGCCGTTCGTGGTCACCGACTACGCCACCGCCGAGCTGGTCAAGGCCGCCGCCAACTCCTTCCTGGCCACCAAGATCTCGTTCATCAACGCGATGGCGGAGGTCTGCGAGGCGGCTGGCGCCGACGTCACCCTGCTCTCCACCGCGCTCGGCTACGACGAACGGATCGGCCGCAAGTTCCTCAACGCCGGCCTCGGCTTCGGCGGCGGCTGCCTGCCCAAGGACATCCGCGCGTTCATGGCCCGGGCCGGCGAGCTGGGCGCCGACCAGGCGCTGACCTTCCTGCGCGAGGTCGACTCGATCAACATGCGGCGCCGCTCCCGGATGGTCGAGCTGGCCCGCGAACAGTGCGGCGGCGGCTTCCTCGGCCGCCGGGTGGCCGTCCTCGGCGCCGCCTTCAAGCCGAACTCGGACGACATCCGGGACTCCCCCGCGCTCAACGTGGCCGCCCAGATCCAGCTCCAGGGCGCGCAGGTCACGGTGTACGACCCGAAGGCCATGGACAACGCCCGCAAGATGTTCCCGGGCCTGGCCTACGCCGACTCGCCGCTGGAGGCCGCGACCGGCGCCCACGTGGTGCTGCACCTCACCGAGTGGCAGGAGTTCCGCGACCTCGACCCGGCCGAGCTGGGCACGGTGGTCGCCGAGCGCCGGCTGCTGGACGGCCGCAACGCCCTGGACGCCGACGCCTGGCGCGCGGCCGGCTGGACGTACCGGGCGCTCGGCCGCCCCCACTGACCCGGCCCCCACTGACCCGGGCCCGGTCCGCGCGGCGGGAATCCCCCACCGGGGTACGTCGTTGGGACCGGACATGACGAGCTACGGCGACGACGCGACGGTCCGCGACATCCTCACCGCCAAGGGCGACACCTGGGCGGTGGTCGGCCTGTCCACCAACACCGCCCGGGCGGCGTACGGCGTCGCCCGGGTCCTCCAGCGCCACGGCAAGCGCATCGTGCCGGTCCACCCCAAGGCCGAGACGGTGCTCGGCGAGCCGGGGTACGCCTCGCTCGCCGAGATCCCGTTCGAGGTCGACGTGGTGGACGTGTTCGTGAACAGCGCGCTGGCCGGCGAGGTCGCCGACCAGGCGGTGGCCGCCGGGGCGAAGGCGGTCTGGTTCCAGCTCGGCGTGGTGGACGAGGACGCCTACGCCCGGACGACGGCCGCCGGGGTGGCGATGGTCATGGACAGGTGCCCCGCCATCGAGATCCCGCTGCTCGGCTGAGCCCGGACCCGGCGCACGCGGGCCGGCCCGCGCCCACCGTTCGGGTCGAACGCCGCGACACGCCACCCCGGTTCGTACACCCCGCCATCCGCACCCCCAACAGTTGGCCCGAACCGATCGTGCCGACCGAAAGGGGGGTCGCCGTGACCCTGGCCGGGCTCAACTACGAGAGCACCGCGATCATCGAGCTGATGGACGTGGCCGAGACGGACCGCTCCGAGGAGTGGCTGCGCGACTCGCTCCAGCAGGCCGTCATGCTGGAGCTCGCCACGCTGCCGCCGTACCTCTGCGGCCTCTGGTCGATCCGCGAGGACGACCCGGACGAGGCCGGCGTCTCCCTCATGATCAAAGAGATCGTCTTCAACGAGATGACCCACCTGGGGCTCGCCTGCAACATGCTCACCACCGTCGGCGGCACCCCGGTCCTCGCCTCGACCGCCGTGGTGCCGCCGTACCCGTGCCCGCTGCCCGGCGGCGTACGGCCCCAGGGCCTCACGGTCTACCTCGGCGGCCTGACCCGGGAATCGGTGCGCATGTACTCCGAGATCGAGAAGCCGGTCGACCCGCTGGCCGAGTCCACCGAGGCGTTCCCCTCGATCGGCGCCTTCTACGACGCGATCCACCGGGCCTTCCGGCAGCCGGGGCTCACGATCCGCGGCACCCGGCAGCGGGACACCGACCTGGGCCACGGGTCGGGCAACCGCGTCTTCCCGCTGACCGCGCTGGCGGAGGTCGAGCAGGCGATCCAGGTCATCAAGGAACAGGGCGAGGGCACCTCGCGCAGTCCCGACGACCCGACCGCGGGCGACGGGGAGCTCGCCCACTACTACACCTTCCGGCAGATCTACCGCGGCCGGCGGCTGGTGCGGGTCCAGCAGGACCCGCCCAGGTTCGACTTCACCGGTGACCCGATCCCCCTGCCGGCGGCCCGCCCGATGGCCGTGGTCCCGCGCGGCGGCTGGGCCGCGGACCCGTCGACCGCGCCCGTCGACCCGGCCGTGAAGGATCTCCTCGGCACCTTCAACACCACCTTCAGCGACCTGCTGCGCTCACTGGAGCTGGCGTGGACGGTGGAGGACCCCGAGAAGGCCGACGGCCACCTGAACGACGCGATCGGCTTCATGTTCGGCCTCGGCGGGCCCGCCGTCGAGCTGATGGAGAAGCCGCTGCCCAACGATCCGGCGAAGTACTACGGCCCGGAGTTCCGCTACGTCCCACTCGCGTAGGACACCGCCCGCCCCTGCCCTCCACCGAGGGGCGGGGGCGGGCGGCGCACTCCGGCGGCTCAGCCGTCGAGCTGCGCGATGGTGGCGATGGACGGGCGGCGTCCGGCGCGGAGCCGGGCGGACACGGCCTCGGCGTCGCGCAGCACGCGCACCGCGTTGTGCCAGGTCAGCTTGCCGAGGTCGGACTCCGACCAGCCGCGGCGGAGCAGTTCGGCGATCAGGTTGGGGTAGCCGGCCACGTCGTCCAGTCCGGCCGGGAGGAAGGCGGTGCCGTCGAAGTCGCCGCCGATGCCGATGTGGTCGATGCCGGCCACCTCGCGCATGTGGTCGAGGTGGTCGGCCACGGTGGCCGGGGTGGCGACCGGGCGCGGGTTGGCCTCCTCGAAGGCCCGCTGGCAGGCCATCCCGGCCGGGGTGGTGTCCAGGTGGTCGAGGCCGTGGGCGCGCATGTTCCCGTCGGCGGCGGCGGTCCACTCGATGGCGGCGGGCAGGATGAACTTGGGCACGAAGGTGGCCATCGCCACGCCGCCGTTGACGGGCAGTTGGGCCAGCACGTCGTCCGGGACGTTGCGCGGGTGGTCGCAGACGGCGCGCGCCGAGGAGTGCGAGAAGAGCACCGGCGCCTCGCTGACCCGCAGCGCGTCGCGCATGGTGTCGGCGGAGACGTGCGAGAGGTCGACCAGCATGCCGAGCCGGTTCATCTCCCGGACGACCTCCTCGCCGAAGGCGGTCAGGCCGCCGGCCACCGGCTTGTCGGTCGCGGAGTCGGCCCACGGGGTGTTGTCGTTGTGGGTGAGCGTCAGGTAGCGGACGCCGAGCTCGTACAGGGCGCGCAGGGTGGCGAGCGAGCAGTCGATGGAGTGGCCGCCCTCGGCGCCCATCAGGGAGGCGATCCGGCCCTCGGCCCGGGCGGACTCCATCTCCGCGGCGGTGAGGGCGAGCCGGAGCCGGTCGGGGAAGCGCTCGGCCAGGGCGCGGACGAAGTCGATCTGCTCCAGGGTGACGCTGACCGCGTGGTCGCCGGCCAGCCGCGAGGGCACGTAGACGGACCAGAACTGCGCGCCGACCCCGCCCGCGGCGAGGCGGGCGAGGTCGGTGTGCAGGCGGTCGCGCTGGTCGGCGGCCAGGTCGAGCGCGTCGAGGTCGTAGCCGGCCTGCTCGCGCATCGCCCACGGGAGGTCGTTGTGCCCGTCCACCACGGGGGTCTTCCGGAGGACGGCCCTGGCGCGCTCCAGCAGTTCGGTGGCGGAGGAGGCGGAGGGATCCAGCAGCTCAGAAGTCATACGAGCTGTTGTATCCGATGTGACTACTTTCCAAAGCCGAAGGAGGAGGAACCCGCCACCTTGGCCCGAAGCTTCTTGCCCTTCTCGGTGGCCTGGCTGTTCAGCTCGGCCTGGAAGTCGGTCATCCGCTCGGTCAGCTCCGGGTCGAACGCGGCCAGCATCCGCACCGCCAGCAGGCCCGCGTTGCGCGCGCCCGCCACCGAGACGGTGGCCACCGGCACACCGGCCGGCATCTGGACGATCGACAGCAGGCTGTCCATGCCGTCCAGGTAGCGCAGCGGCACCGGCACGCCGATGACCGGCAGCGGGGTGACCGAGGCGAGCATGCCCGGGAGGTGGGCCGCGCCGCCGGCGCCCGCGATGATCGCCTTCAGGCCGCGCCGGTGGGCGTTCTCGCCGTACGCGACCATCTCGCGCGGCATCCGGTGCGCGGAGACGACGTCCACCTCGTAGGGGATCTCGAACTCGTCGAGGGCCTGGGCGGCGGCCTCCATCACGGGCCAGTCGGAGTCCGAGCCCATCACGATGCCGACGACGGGGGTGCGCGCGTCAGCGCTCGAAGAGGAGTGGTGGCCGGGCGACGGTTGGGTCATTCGGTGATCGTTCCTCGCAGGTAGGCGGCCGCGTGGCGGGCGCGCTCGCGGACGTCGTCGAGGTCGTCCCCGAAGACGTTGACGTGGCCGACCTTGCGGCCGGGCTTCACGTCCTTCCCGTACATGTGGATCTTCAGGCCCGGGTCGCGGGCCATGCAGTGCAGGAAGGCGTGGTACATGTCCGGGTAGTCGCCGCCGAGGACGTTGACCATGACGGTCCACTTGGCGCGCGGCCGGGGGTCGCCGAGCGGCAGGTCGAGCACGGCCCGCAGGTGGTTCTCGAACTGCGAGGTGACGGCGCCGTCCTGGCTCCAGTGCCCGGAGTTGTGCGGGCGCATGGCCAGCTCGTTGACCAGGATCCGGCCGTCCCGGGTCTGGAACAGCTCCACCGCGAGGTGACCGGTGATGTCCAGCTCGCCGGCGATCCGCAGGGCCAGCTGCTGGGCCTCGTCGGAGAGCGCGGGGTCGAGGTCCGGCGCCGGAGCGGTGACCTCGGCGCAGACGCCGTTCTCCTGGACGCTCTCCACCACCGGGTAGGCGACGGCCTGGCCACTGGGCGAGCGGACCACGTTGGCGGCCAGCTCGCGGACGAAGTCGACCTTCTCCTCGGCCAGCACGGGGACGCCGGCCAGGAACGGCGCCTGCGCCTCCCGCTCGTCGTCGACGACCCAGACGCCCTTGCCGTCGTAGCCGCCGCGGACGGTCTTCAGCACGACCGGGTAGCCGGAGCCCTCGTTCGCGAAGGCGGTGACGTCGGCCGGGTCGGCGACGATCCGGTGCCGGGGGCAGGGCACGCCGATGGAGTCGAGCTTCGCCCGCATCACGCCCTTGTCCTGGGCGTTGACCAGCGCCTCCGGGCCGGGCCGGACGGCGATGCCGTCGGCCTGCAGGGCCCGTAGGTGCTCGGTCGGCACGTGCTCGTGGTCGAAGGTGATCACGTCACAGCCGGCCGCGAAGCGGCGCAGCGTGTCGAGGTCGCGGTAGTCACCGAGGACGACCTCGGAGACCACCTGCGCGGCGGAGTCCTGGGGCGTGTCGGCGAGGAGTTTGAACCGGACCCCGAGCGGGATGCCCGCCTGGTGTGCCATGCGGGCCAACTGCCCGCCGCCGATCATGCCCAGCACTGGAAAATTCGCATTGCCCGGGGAAGTCACGCGCCCCAGGATATCCGGGCCGGTGGGGGGTGGTGGCGCCACCGGGGGGACCGTGGGGGCGGACGCGCGTAGATGTCAAGCTGCCACTCTCCGGGCTGAGCCACCTGGTGGAAACGGGTAGCCTGTTCTGCTAGGCCCTGGTACGCGCGATCAGATCATGTGCGTGCACGCAGGGCTCCAGGGGTCAGCCGCGCAACCGCTCCGGGCCCTCTCGTCGGCAGGTACATGGAGGCAGCCCGGTATGGCGACGACCACGGCGTCGAACCCCTCGCTGGCGCAGAGACTGCGCGGGATCTCGGGCGAAGTGGTGAAGTTCGCCGTCGTCGGCCTGGTCGGTGTCTTCGTGAACTTCGGCGTCTCCAACGCCGTACTGCACCTGACCGGCTGGGCGCCCGTGCGCTGCTCGGTGATCGGGACGATGGTGGCCATCGCCGCCAACTACCTCGGTTACCGCTACTGGGTCTACCGCGAGAGCGACGCGGCCTCCCGCCGGCGTGAGATCACGCTCTTCCTGATCTTCAGCGGGGTCGGGATGCTGATCGAGAACGGCACGGTCTGGTTCGCCACGTACACGCTCGGCCTGCACGGGCCGCTGGCGTACAACGCCTCCAAGGCCTTCGGCACCGGCCTCGGCACCCTGTTCCGCTTCTTCTCGTACCGGACGTGGGTGTTCAAGGCGATCCCCGAGGTGAAGGCCGCCGAAGGCGCGGCCCCCGGCGTGGTCGCGCAGGCCGAGCGGGTGCTGGCCACCGAGGAGATCCGGTACGCCAAGGCCGAGTAGGGCCGAAGCCCTCCCCACTTGCCCGGGCCGCCCCGGCGAGAGGACAGTGGTTACCGAGGGCGAGCGCGGCTTGCGGACGATCGAGGCCGTAGGGGGGTTCCCAGGAGGCTCGCCATGGCGTTCGTCCAGATCATCGACTGCAAGACCGACCGGGTGGACGACCTCAACCGGCTCATGGACACGTGGGCCGAGCAGACCAGGGGAAAGCGGACGGCCGGCCACGCGGTGGTCGCCACGGACCGCGCCGACACCAAGCACGTCGTGGAGATCGTGGAGTTCCCCTCCTACGAGGAGGCCATGAAGAACTCCAACCTGCCCGAGACCGACCGGATCTTCCGGGAGATGGTGGCGCTCTGCGACGAGCCGCCGTCCTTCACCGATCTGGACGTGGTCCGGGACGCGCAGTTCAACAAGACCACCGCCATGCGGGTCCTCGACGAGCTCGCCAAGGGCAACCTCGGCGTGATCGACGAGTGCATGGCCGCCGACTACCGGGACCACGACTACGGCAGCGAGGGCGACGCGGTCGGCAGGGCGGCGTTCAAGGAGCGCTGCAGCGGCTACGTCAACGCCTTCGACTTCAGCTTCGCGGTCGAGAGCCAGCTCGCCGACGGCGACGAGGTCGCCCTCCGGTGGACCTGGAACGCCACGCAGAAGGCCGACTTCATGGGCGTACCGTCCACCGGCAAGTCGGTGGTCGGACGCGGGACGACGACCTTCCGGTTCAAGGACGGCATGATCCAGGAAGGCTGGTGGCAGTGGGACGTGATGGGTCTGATGAGGCAGCTGGGCATGATGCCGAGCTGATCACGACTCACCTGTCGTCCCGGCGGCTCCGCCCCGGACCGCGCTAGTCGTCCCGGCGGCTCCGCCCCAGACTGCGCTAGTCGTTCCTGTGGCTCCGCCCCAGGAAGAGCGCGAACACCGGCGGCTGCAGCGAGAGCAGTTCCAGCCGGCCGCCGTCCGCCTCCGCGAGGTCGCGGGCGACGGCCAGGCCGATGCCGGTCGAGTTGCGGCCGCTGACCGCGCGTTCGAAGACCCGGTTGCCCAGCTCCGGCGGCACCCCGGCACCCTGGTCCTGCACCTCGACCACCACCGACGTCCCGGACGGCCGCACCCTCAGCGTGATCGTCCCGGCGCCGTGCATCAGCGAGTTCTCGATCAGGGTGGCCAGTACCTGCGCCACCGTGCCCGGGGTGCCGACCGCGGTGACCTCGCGCAGGCCCTCGACCTGGAGCACCCGGCCGGTGCCGCGCAGCGAGGGCCCCCACTCCTCCACCTGCTGCTTGATGACCTCGTCCAGGTCGAAGGCGACGGCGGTGGGGCTGCGTGGGTCGCGCTGGGTGGTGAGCAGCCGCTGGACGACGTCGGTGAGCCGCTCGACCTGCTGGAGGGCGATGGTCGCCTCCTCCTTGACGGTCTCCGGCTCCTCGGCGAGCGCGGTGATCTCCTCCAGCCGCATGGACAGCGCGGTGAGCGGCGTGCGCAGCTGGTGCGAGGCGTCGGCGGCGAGCCGGCGCTCGGCGGTGAGCATCCGGGCGATCCGTTCGGCGCTGACGTCCAGCACCTCGGCCACCCGGTCGAGCTCGGGCACCCCGTACCGGCGGTCGCGCGGGCGGGGGTCGCCGGAGCCGAGGCGTTCGGCGGTCTCGGCGAGGTCGGTGAGCGGGCGGGCGAGCCGTTTGGCCTGCCAGACGGCCAGGGCGACGGCGGCCTGCACGGCGAGCAGCGCGACCACGCCGAGCAGCAGCAGCATGTTGGCGACCTCGTGGTCGACCGCCTCCCGGGACTGCTCGACGGTGACGGTCTCGCCGCTGGCACCCTGTTCGACGGCCTTGAGCAGGTGGTCGCCGGCCGGCCGCTCGCCGCTGGAGACGGGCTCCTTGCCGGGGATGTCCACCTCGACGTACTGGCCGTCGGTGACCTGGTTGGCGAACTTGTCGCCGGTGACCGGCTCGCCCGCGGCGAGCCGGTTCTCCACCAGGGCCAGCACCCGGACGGCGGCGGCGTCCACCCGGTCCTGGGCCGCGTTGACGATGGTGCGCTTCTCCACCAGGGCGAGCGGGACGCAGAACACCGCCACCACCACCAGGACCACGCCCAGCAGCGAATTGATCATCCGGCGTTTCACGCTGCCGCTCCCCGTGGTGTTGCCGCCTTCTCCTGCGCGCTAATTCTTCTCGAAGCGGAAGCCCACCCCGCGCACGGTGGCGATGTACCGGGGGTTGGCCGCGTCGTCGCCGAGCTTCTTGCGCAGCCAGGAGATGTGCATGTCCAGCGTCTTGGTCGAGGTCCACCAGGTGGTGTCCCAGACCTGGCGCATGATCTCCTCGCGGGTGACGACCCGGCCGGCGTCCCGGACCAGTACCCGCAGCAGCTCGAACTCCTTGGCGGAGAGGGTGAGCTCCTCCTCGCCGAGCCAGGCCCGGTGCGACTCGATGTCGATCTTCACGCCGTGCGCGCCGGTGGTGAGCTGGTCGACGTTGCCGCGGCGCAGCAGGGCACGGACGCGGGCGAGCAGCTCGGCGAGGCGGAAGGGCTTGGTGACGTAGTCGTCGGCCCCGGCGTCCAGGCCGACCACGGTGTCGACCTCGTCGGCCCGGGCGGTGAGCACCAGGACGGGGCAGCTCTTGCCGTCGGCGCGCAGGCGGCGGCAGACCTCCAGGCCGTCCATCTCCGGCAGGCCGAGGTCGAGGACGACGAGGTCGACCTCCTCGGTGAGTCCGGCGGCCAGTGCGGTCGGACCGTCCTCGCGGACGAGCACCTCGTAGCCCTCGCGTCGCAGGGCCCGGGCGAGCGGTTCGGAGATCGCCGGATCGTCCTCGGCGAGCAGCACACAGGTCATGTGGTGATGGTAGTCCGCCGGGGTATACCCGCTGTCGCTGTGAGGTAGTTCACAGAGCGTGATCGTTATACGGAGCGCGATCACCGGTCAACGGACGCTGCCGGACCGGCCGTTCGGCGAAGATTCTGCGCTTCGATCTTGAAACCGAAGGAATTCCGGCGCCTCCACCATGGATCGTCCGAGCTAACCTGTCGCAAGCTTTACCATCGCCATACCTAATTGGCGGGTTTTGTCAGCTGATACCTCCAAATATCGCCACGTACAGTGGTTCCGTCCACGTCCGCCTCCACCCCCCTTGGCGGACGCTTCAGGCAAGGAACCACTACTCATGGCGTCTACGACCCTGGACGCCGGCCTCAAGCCGGCCTCTCCCAGCGGCAAGACCTTCCTCGGGCACCCCCGGGGCCTCGCCACTCTCTTCATGAGCGAGATGTGGGAGCGCTTCAGCTACTACGGCATGCGTGCCCTGCTGGTGCTCTACATGACGGCCTCCGTCGCGGAGGGCGGCCTCGGCATGAAGGCGGCCGTCGCCGCCGCCGTCTACAGCGTGTACACGGCCATGGTCTACCTGCTCGCCCTGCCGGGCGGCTGGATCGCGGACCGCTTCCTCGGCGCCCGCAAGACCGTCGCGGTCGGTGGCACGATCATCATGATCGGCCACTTCCTGCTGGCGATCCCGGCCAGCGCGTCGTTCTTCGTCGGCCTCGCGTTCATCGCGGTCGGCTCCGGTCTGCTCAAGGCCAACATCTCCACGATGGTCGGCCACCTGTACGACGGCCCGAACGACCCGCGTCGCGACGGCGGCTTCACGATCTTCTACATGGGCATCAACCTCGGTGCCTTCGCCGCCCCGCTGGTCATCGGCACCGTCGGCCAGAGCGTCAACTGGCACCTGGGCTTCGCCCTCGCCGGCGTCGGCATGGCGCTCGGCCTCGGCCAGTTCCTGCTCGGCACCCGCCACCTGAGCGCCAAGAGCGACGTGGTGACCTCGCCGATCTCGGCGGCCGAGAAGAGCGCGATCTTCAAGAAGGCGGGCCTCTGGCTGGCCGTGGCCACGGTCTTCTACGCGGTCGTCGCGCTGACCGGCCACTTCACCATCGACTGGGCGATCTGGCCGCTGTCGATCGCGGGCATCGCCATCCCGGTCTTCGTCTTCGCCAAGGTGAAGCGCGACAAGGACCTCGACGCGACCGAGCAGTCCCGGATGAGCGGTTACATCTGGTTCTTCGTCGCCGCCGCCGTGTTCTGGATGATCTACGACCAGTCCGGCTCGACGCTGAGCATCTTCGCGGACGAGAACACCGCGTCGACGCTGTTCGGCATGGACTTCCCGTCGACCTGGTTCCAGTCGCTGAACCCGCTGTACATCATGGCGCTGGCCCCGGTCTTCGCCTGGATGTGGGTGGCCCTGTCCCGCAAGGCCAAGAACCCCAGCACCACCATGAAGTTCGCCTTCGGTCTGCTGATGATCGGCGCCTCCTTCCTGGTCATGATGCTGGCGATGGGCGCCGCCGCGGGCGGCACCAAGGTCACCCCGCTCTGGCTGGCCATGGTCTACCTGGTCCAGACCGTCGGTGAGCTGACCCTCTCCCCGGTCGGCCTCTCCGTCACCACCAAGCTGGCGCCGACCAAGTACGCCAGCCAGATGATGGGTGTCTGGTTCCTCGCCGTCACCGCGGGCGACTGCGTCGCGGCCATCTTCCAGCTGGTCCTCGGCGACGACGTGGTCGGCTCCACCTGGTACTTCGCGGTCCAGGGCGCCATGGCGATCATCGCCGGCGTGGCCCTCGCGCTGTACCGCAAGAAGGTCGTGCGACTGATGGGCGACGTGCACTGACGCACTGACCCGCCGCCGGCCTGGCACAGGCTCCGGGGCCGCCGTGGATTCCTGAGATCCACGGCGGCCCCGGCCGCGTTCCCGGCCCCGGCCGTTCCCGCGGGCGGCCGTTCCCACGGGCGGGCGGTGCACGCCGCGCGGCGTGGGGTCCGCGGGCGGCACTTCCGCCCGCGGCCGCATTTTCCCGGCGGGGCCGCGGCCGGCCGTGCGAGGGTGACGGGATGCCGACCGACACCCTCCCCCGCCAGCTCGCCCGCACCCGGCGCTTCACCCTCGGCGCCCCCGCCCACCCCGCCGTCTCCGCCGACGGCGGCACCGTGCTGTACCTGCGTAGCCGGGCCGGTGACGACCCGCTGTCCTGCCTGTGGGCGCTCGACACCGCCACCGGCGCGGAGCGGCTGCTCGTCGATCCGGCGGAGCTCGGCGGCCCCGGCGGCGAACTCCCCGAGGCCGAGCGCGTCCGCCGCGAACGGGCCCGGGTCCTCACCGCCGGCATCACCGCGTTCAGCACCGACGCCACCGGCCGGCTCGCCGCCTTCGCGCTCGACGGCGCGCTCTGGCTCGCCGACACCGTCGACGGCACCGTCCGGCCGGTCCCCACCGCCACCGCGGTGTACGACCCGCGCCTCGACCCGGCCGGCCACCGGATCGCCTACGTCGGCGACGGCGCCCTGCGGGTGGCCGACCTCGACGGCACCGACGACCGCGCGCTCGCCGCACCCGAGCACGCCGAGGTGGCGTACGGGGTCGCCGACCACGTCGCCGCCGAGTCGATGCACCGCACCCGCGGCCACTGGTGGTCCCCGGACGGCACCGGGCTGCTCGTCGCCCGGGTCGACGACCGCCCGCTCGGCCGGCTGCACCTCGCCGACCCGGCCGACCCTCAGCGGCGGCCGCGGGTGATCCGCTACCCGCTGGCCGGCACCGCCAACGCCGACGTCTCGCTCCGGCTGCTCGGCCTCGACGGCCGCGCCACCGAGGTCCGCTGGGACCGCGCCGGGTACGAGTACCTGGCCGCCGCCGGCTGGGACGCCCACGGCCCGTACGCCGCCGTGCAGACCCGCGACCAGCGGACCGTCCTGGTCCTGGCGATCGACCCGGCCGACGGCACCACCCGCACGCTCGCCGAGCAGCGCGACGCGCACTGGGTCGAACTGGTCCCCGGCCTGCCGGTGCGCACCGCGGGCGGAGCGCTGGCCGGCTCCGCCGACGACGGCGACACCCGGCACCTCACGATCGACGGCCGGCCCGTCACCCCGACCGGACTGCAACTGCGCGAGGTGCTCGGCACGGACGGCGATCAGGTGCTGTTCACCGCCACCGAGAATCCCGTCGAGACCCACCTCTGGTCGTACGACCCGGTCGCCGGACCGCGGCGGCTGAGCGACGGACCCGGCCTGCACACCGGCGTCCGGCGCGGCGGCACGCTCGTCCTCACCACCCGGGAGCCGGGCGCCCCCGCCGGCCGGACCACCGTCCGGCGGGACGGCCGCCCGGCGCTCCCGGTCACCTCGTACGCGCAGGCGCCCGTCCTCTCCGCACGGCCCGAGCTGCTCCGGCTCGGCCCGCGCGACCTGCGGGCCGCGCTCTTCCTGCCTACCGGCCACCGCCCGGAGGACGGCCCGCTGCCCGTCCTCGTCGACCCGTACGGCGGTCCCGCGCTGCAGAAGGTCACCACCGGCGGCGCCTGGTGGGACCTGGTCTCGCAGTGGTTCGCCGACCAGGGCTTCGCCGTCCTGGCCGTCGACGGCCGCGGCACCCCGGGGCGCGGCCCGCGCTGGGACAAGTCGGTGTTCGGGGACAAGGCCGGGCCCGCCCTGGCGGACCAGGTCGAGGGCCTGCACGAGGCCGCCCGGCTGCGGCCGGGACTGCTGGACCTCGACCGGGTCGCCATCCGCGGCTGGTCCTACGGCGGCTACCTCGCCGCGCTCGCCGTCCTGCGGCGGCCGGACGTCTTCCACGCCGCCGTCGCCGGCGCCGCCCCCACCGACCAGCGGCTCTACGACACCCACTGGCAGGAGCGGTTCCTCGGCCACCCCGACGAGCACCCCGAGCGCTACGACGCCTGCTCGCTGATCGGCGACGCGCCCGGGCTGCGCCGCCCGCTGCTGCTGATCCACGGCCTCGCCGACGACAACGTCTTCCCCGTCCACGCCCTGCGGCTCTCCGGCGCGCTGCTCGCCGCCGGGCGCCCGCACGAGGTCCTGCCGCTCAGCGGCACCACCCACACGCCCTCGGACGAGGCGGTGGCGGAGAACCTGCACCACCACCAGCTCGACTTCCTCCGGCGGTCACTGGGCCTGCGGTAGGCGGCGGGCGCCGGTGCGGAATCCGGTGCCCCCGCACCCGGGCCGGGTGCGGGGGCGCCGGGGCCGGTCAGACCTCGCGGACGCCGGCGCGCCAGACCGCGGCGGTCAGCGGCACGCCCGGCCGGTAGGCGAGGTGGACGTGCGAGGGGGCGTCCAGCAGCTGCAGGTCCGCCCGGGCGCCGACCGCGACCACCCCGACGTCGCTCCGCCGCAGCGCGTGCGCGCCGCCCGCGGTGGCCGCCCAGACCGCCTCGTCCGGCGTCATCCCCATCTCCCGCACCGCGACCGCGATGCAGAAGGCCATCGAGCTGGTGAAGCTGGACCCGGGGTTGCAGTCGGTGGACAGCGCCACCACCGCACCCGCGTCGAGCAGCCGCCGCGCGTCCGGGTACGCGGCGCGGGTGGAGAACTCCGCGCCCGGCAGCAGCGTCGCCACCGTCGCCGAGCCGGCCAGCGCGGCCACGTCCTCGTCCGTCAGGTGGGTGCAGTGGTCGGCGGAGGCCGCGCCGAGCTCGACGGCGAGCTGCACGCCCGGCCCGTACGAGAGCTGGTTGGCGTGCACCCGGGGGGTGAGGCCGCGCTCGATCCCGGCGGTCAGGATCGCCCGCGCCTGGTCCCCGTCGAAGGCGCCGTTCTCGCAGAACACGTCGACCCAGCGGGCGTACGGCGCGCAGGCGTCCAGCATGTCGCCGGTGACCAGGTCGACGTAGCCGGCCGGGTCGTCCGCGTACTCGGGGGCGACCACGTGGGCGCCCAGGTACGTGGTCTCGGGGGTGTACGAGGCGGCGATCCGCAGCGCCCGGGCCTCGTCCACCACGGTCAGGCCGTAGCCGGACTTGCACTCGATCGAGGTGGTGCCCTGGCGCAGCGCCTCGCGGACGAAGCGGGCCAGGTTGGCGTCCAGCTCGGCGTCGCTCGCGGCTCGGGTGGCGGCCACCGTGGTCCGGATGCCGCCGGCGGTGTACGACTGGCCGGACATCCGGGCGTTGAACTCGGCGGTGCGGTCGCCCGCGAACACCAGGTGGGCGTGCGAGTCGACGTAGCCGGGCAGCAGCGCCCGGCCGGCCGCGTCGAACCGCTCGTCCGCGGCGGGCGCCTCGGACGCCGGGCCGACCCAGGCGATCGTGCCGCCGTCCACCACCACGGCCGCGTCGGTGAGCAGGCCGAGCGGCCCGGCCCCCTGCGCGGGGTCGTTGGTGACCAGGCTGCCGATCCCGGTGATCAGGGTGCTCGGCATGCCCTCGCTCCGCTCGGTGCTCGCGCTCGCGCTCGGGCTCGGGCTCGGGCTCGGGCTCGGGGTGCTGGGGGTGCTCACGTCAGGCCTTTCGGAGTGGAACCCCGGGGAGGGGCGGGGTCGGCCCTCGCCCCTCCCCGGGGAGACAACGGGATCTCTCGGCTCGGCTCAGCGGCTCGTCAGCAGCTCAGCGCGGCGATCGAGGAGCGCAGCGCGCCCGGGACGTCCGGCACCAGCTGGTGCACCCCGTCCTTGACCACGTGCCGGCCGCCGACCACCAGGTGCCGCACGTCGGCGGCGGAGGCGGCGAAGACCGCGATCTCGGCGCCGAGCCGGAACGGCGGGCCGGCGGTGCGGACCGAGTCCAGGGCGATCACGGTGAAGTCGGCCAGCGACCCGGCCTCGATCCGCCCGGCCTCCGGCCAGCCGAGCGAGGCGTGCCCGTCCTCGGTGCCGGCCCGGAGCAGCGCGTTGGCCGTCCAGTGGCCGCGGGTGCGGGTGCGCAGCCGCTCGTCCAGCTCCAGCGCGCGGGCCTCCTCGAACGGGTCGATGACGGCGTGGCTGTCGCTGCCGAGGGTGACCGGGCAGCCGGCCGAGGCCAGCTGCCGGGCCGGCCCGATGCCGTCCGCGAGGTCCCGCTCGGTGGTGGGGCACATGCAGATGGTGGTCGAGCTGTCGGTGAGGAGCTTGATGTCCTCCTCGGTGAGGTGGGTCGCGTGCACGGCCGAGGTGCGCGGGCCGAGGGCGCCGTGGTCGGCGAGCAGCCGGGTCGGAGTGACGCCGTGCGCGGTGAGGCAGGCGTCGTTCTCGGCGGTCTGCTCGGAGAGGTGGACGTGCAGCGGCGCCTTGCGCATCGCCGACCAGTGCGCGACGGTGCCGAGCTGTTCGGCGGGGACGGCCCGGACGGAGTGGATCGCGGCGCCGATCCGGGCGTGCTCGCGCGGCTTGAGCCCGTCCAGCCGCTCGGCCCAGGTGTCGGCGTCGCCGTCGCTGAACCGGCGCTGCGGCTTGGTCGGCTCGGCGCCGAAGCCGGAGGACAGGTAGCAGGTGTCCAGCAGCGTGATCCGGATGCCGGCCCGGGAGGCGGCCTCGATCAGCGCCTCGCCCATCGCGTTCGGGTCATCGTAGCGGGCGCCGCCGGGCGCGTGGTGCAGGTAGTGGAACTCCCCGACCGCGGTGATGCCGGCGAGCGCCATCTCGGCGTAGACGGCGGTGGCGAGCGCCAGGTAGCTGTCCGGGTCGAGCGCGCCGGCGAACCGGTACATGGTGTCGCGCCAGGTCCAGAAGGTGCCGGAGCCGACCTGGACGTTGCCGCGCAGCGCCCGGTGGAAGGCGTGCGAGTGGGCGTTGGCCTGGCCGGGCAGCAGCAGGCCCTCCAGCCGGACGGCGCCGGGCGGGCAGGGCCCGCTGTCCGGCGTCACCTTGGTGATCCGGCCGCCGGGCCCGGTGGCGATCAGCACGTCCTGCTCGACCACCGGCCCGTTGACGTGCGGCAGCCAGGCGTACTGCGCCCAGTAGGTTACTGACACGCCAGGTCCTCCAGTACGTCGGCGAGGGCGGACACGCCGGCCAGGCAGTCGGCCGTCTCGGCGTGTTCGGCCGGGGAGTGCGAGACGCCGCTCGGGTTACGTACGAACAGCATGGCGGTCGGGATCGCCGATGCCAGGATTCCGGCGTCGTGTCCCGCGCCGGTCGGCAGGACCGGCACGCCGCCCGGGCCCCCGGTCTTGCTGAGCCGCCGTACGAGGCGGTCGCGCAGCGGGCCGTCGAAGTCCACCACCGGGGTGTAGGACTCGCGGGTCAGCTCGACCCGGACGCCGTCGCGCTCGCCGCGCTCGTACGCGGCGCGCTCGATCTCGCCGACCAGGTCGGTGAGCGTCGCCTCGTCGGCGGCCCGGGAGTCCAGCCAGCCGCGCACCAGGGAGGCGATCGCGTTGGTGCCGTTGGGTTCGACCGCGACCTTGCCGAAGGTGGCCAGGGCGCCCGCCAGCTTCGCCTTCTTCCGCGCGGCGAGCACGGTGGTGGCGTAGGTGAGCATCGGGTCGCGGCGGTCCTCGATCCGGGTGGTGCCGGCGTGGTTGGCCTCGCCGTGGAAGTCGAACCGCCAGCGGCCGTGCGGCCAGATCGCGCTGGCCACGCCGACGGGCTGGTCCTCGGCGAGGTACCGGCCCTGCTCGACGTGCAGTTCGACGAAGGCGCCGATCCGGGCCAGCCGGTCGCCGTCCGCGCCGATCGCGGTCGGGTCGTAGCCGGCCCGCTCCATCGCGTCGGGCAGCCGGACGCCGTCGGCGTCGCGCAGCTCGTACGCGGCCTCCTTGCCGAGGACGCCGGCGGTGAGCCGGGAGCCGATGCAGGCGACGCCGAACCGGGCGCCCTCCTCGTCGCCGAAGTTGACGATCGCCAGCGGCTTGGTGAACCGGGCGCCGCGGCCACGCAGTTCGTCCAGGGCGGCGAAGGAGGAGACCACGCCGAGCGGGCCGTCGTAGGCGCCGCCGTCCGGGACGGAGTCCAGGTGCGAGCCGGTGACGACCGCGCCCTCGCCCCGCGGGTCGCCCAGCCACGCCCACTGGTTGCCGTTGCGGTCCAGCTCGTAGGTGAGGCCGCGGTTGCGGGCCTGCTCCTCGAACCAGGACCGGCACTCGGCGTCGGCGGAGTTCCAGGCGAAGCGGCGGTAACCGCCGGAGGAGGCGGAGCGGCCCACGGGGAGCAGCTCCGCCCACATCTCTTCGAAGGAGGTCACAGCTCACCCATCGGGACGCGCACACCGCGCTCCGCGGCGACCTCGTCGGCCCGGTCGTAGCCGGCGTCGACGTGCCGGATGACGCCCATGCCCGGGTCGTTGGTGAGCACCCGGCGGATCTTCTCGCCGGCCAGCGGGGTGCCGTCGGCCACCGTGACCTGGCCGGCGTGGATCGAGCGGCCGATGCCGACGCCGCCACCGTGGTGGATGGAGACCCAGGACGCGCCGGAGGCGACGTTGACCATGGCGTTGAGCAGCGGCCAGTCGGCGATCGCGTCGGAGCCGTCCAGCATCGCCTCGGTCTCCCGGTACGGGGAGGCGACCGAGCCGCAGTCCAGGTGGTCACGGCCGATGACGATCGGCGCGGACAGCTCGCCGGAGGCGACCATGTCGTTGAACCGCTCGCCGGCCTTGTCGCGCTCGCCGTAGCCGAGCCAGCAGATGCGCGCGGGCAGGCCCTGGAAGTGCACCTTCTCCTGGGCCATCTTGATCCAGCGGTGCAGCGACTCGTTCTCCGGGAAGAGGTCGAGCACGGCCTTGTCGGTCTTGTGGATGTCCTGCGGGTCGCCGGACAGGGCCGCCCAGCGGAACGGGCCCTTGCCCTCGCAGAACAGCGGGCGGATGTACGCGGGGACGAAGCCGGGGAAGGCGAAGGCACGGTCGTAGCCGGCCAGCTGGGCCTCGCCGCGGATCGAGTTGCCGTAGTCGAACACCTCGGCGCCGCGGTCCTGGAAGCCGACCATCGCCTCGACGTGCTTGGCCATGGACTCGCGCGAGCGCTGGGTGAACTCGGCCGGCTTCTCGGCCGCGTAGGTGGCCATGTCGTCGAAGGCGACGCCGAGCGGCAGGTAGCTCAGCGGGTCGTGGGCGCTGGTCTGGTCGGTGACGATGTCGATCGGCGCGTCCATCGCGAGCAGCTGCGGGAACAGCTCGGCGGCGTTGCCCAGCAGGCCGATGGAGAGCGGCTGCTTCTTGTCGCGGGCGGCGGTGGCCAGCTCCAGGGCGTGCGCGAGGTTCTTGGCCTCGACGTCCAGGTAGCGGTGCTCGATCCGGCGGGCGATCCGGGACGGGTCGCAGTCGACGCAGATCGCCACGCCGCCGTTCATGGTGACGGCCAGCGGCTGGGCGCCGCCCATCCCGCCGAGGCCGGCGGTGAGGGTGATCGTCCCCTCCAGGCTGCCGTTGAACCGCTTGTTGGCGACGGCGGCGAAGGTCTCGTAGGTGCCCTGCAGGATGCCCTGGGTGCCGATGTAGATCCACGATCCGGCGGTCATCTGGCCGTACATGGTGAGCCCGAGGCTCTCCAGCCGGCGGAACTCCTCCCAGTTGGCCCAGTCGCCGACCAGGTTGGAGTTGGCGATCAGGACGCGCGGCGCCCACTCGTGGGTCTGCATGACGCCGACCGGGCGGCCGGACTGGACCAGCATGGTCTCGTCCTGCTTCAGCCCCTGCAGCGTCTTGACCATGGCGTCGAAGGAGCGCCAGTCGCGGGCCGCCTTGCCGGTGCCGCCGTAGACGACCAGCTTCGACGGGTGCTCGGCCACCTCGGGGTCGAGGTTGTTCATCAGCATCCGCAGGGCGGCTTCCTGCTGCCACCCCTGCGCCGTCAGCCCCGTCCCGCGCGCCGCACGCACCTCACGCGGTCCGGTCGTCTGCTGCACCATGTCCTGGCCTCCCTGCGGATGATTTCATTCAGGCTTGGTTCGACTGAATATATCCAAACATTCAGTCCTCGACCAGACCTCGATCCATCCGATCAGCCGCGGGGCACGACGGCACCCCGGCGCGCCGCAACAGCGCGGCGACCGGGGCGCGGGTGTCCCCCGGACAGGCCTCAGGCGGCCGCGTCGCCGTCCCAGTCGATGCCGATCTCGGCGAGCCAGGCGCGGTCCGCGTCGTCCGGGGTGGCGGGGGCCGGGGGGCGGGGCGGTCGGGGGATCTCCTGAACGGGGCCGAGGCCGTACTTCTCGGCGGCGGCGGCCGCGCGGGCGTCGGGTTCGATGACGCCGACGTGGACGGCGCTCTCGTCACCCGGGTCGAGGACGGTGAGTTCGGGGTCGGGCAGACGGCGCAGGGTGACGCGGCGTCCGCAGGTCGGGCAGGTCCACTCGTCGGCACCGGAGGCGAGCCGGGCGACGAACTTCATCTCGTGGATCACGCGCATGGCGGCACCCCCTACCCCTAGGGATGCCCGGGTTCGTGACGACTACTCCAGGACGCCGGCCGCGGCCGCCCGGGCCCGCGACCGTTCCGGGCCGGAGCGGCCGCGGCCCACTCCTATTCCAGGAACAGCCCGCGGGCCGCGGCGGACTGCTCGATCGCCTCCAACCGGGCCTCCGCGCCCGGGAGTTCGTCGCACATGGTCTGCAGCAGCACCCGGCCGAGCATCATCGGTGCGCAGGCGGTGTCGAAGACCAGGCCGGTGCCGACGGCGGCCGGCAGCATCAGGTCGGAGAGCTTGGCCACCGGCGCGAAGGCGCTGTCGGCGACGGTGAGGACGGTCAACCCGCAGTCCTTGGCGACCGCCAGAGCGTCCATCAGCTCGCGCGGGTAGCGCGGCAGCGCGAAGCAGAGCAGGGCGCTGGCGCCGGCGGCGCTCGCCTGTTCGAGCCGGTCGGCGAGCATGCTGCCGCCCTCGTCGAGCAGCCGGATGTCGGGGTGCACCTTGGCGGCGAAGTACGCGAAGCCGCGCGCCTGCGCGGAGGCGGCCCGCAGGCCGAGGACGGGCAGCGGGCGGGAGGCGGCGAGCAGGCGGGCCGCGCGGGTGATCGGCTCCGGGTCGGCGAGGAGTTCGGCGAGGTGGCGCAGGTGCTCGATCTCGGCGAGGACGGCCTGCTGGTGCTCGTTGCGGACGACGTCGGCCGGGGTCTCCGGGGTGGCGGGTTCGCCCACGCCCAGCTCGCGCAGCTGCTTGCGCAGCGCCGGGTAGCCGTCGTAGCCGAGCGCCACCGCGAAGCGGGTGACGGAGGGCTGGCTGACCCCGGCCAGTTCGGCCACCTCGACGCTGGAGAGGAACGGCGCCTCGCCGGCGTGCCGGACCAGCGAGTGGGCGATCCGGCGCTGGGTGGGGGTGAGCCGGTGGCCCTCGAAGAGCTGGAGCAGCCGGGCGGAGGGGCCGACGGTGCCGTTTTCGTCGGTGGCGGTCATCAGCGGTACCTCCGGGTGCGAGCTGTTCGGACGACGACTGTGCAGCAGCGGGCGGCGGCTGGCAAAGACGTCTCGCACGCCGGGACGCCCGGTGAGACGCCCCGGCAGGTGGGACGCCCCGCCGGACACGTCTCGGGGTGACCCTGATTTCCCCCTGAGGCCGCCCCGATTACCGTGCGAAGCGATGGACCGGCAGGGTAGCGCGGGCCCAGGCTGGACACCATGGACACTCGCCAGGACGAACTGCGGCGCGACCTCGACGCCGCCCTGCAGGCCCGCAAGGAACTGGGCAAGGAGTACGAGTCGGAGCTCGTCGACTCCTTCATGAGGCGCCTCGACGCCCGGCTGGACGCCCGGGTCGAGCGCCGGGTGGCCGACCGGCTGGACGAGTACGCGCCCGCGCACCGCCACCACCGTCCGCGCGGGTCCGGCCGCCCCGGCTCCCGGCTGGCGGTGATCTCGCTGGCCCTCGGCATCCCGCTCACCGCGATCGCGACCGACGGCGGGAACGGCGGCTTCGCCGGCTTCATGGGCCTGGTGGTCTGCTGGACCGGCATCGTCGGCGTCAACTTCGCGGCCGCGTTCGCCGACCGGCGCGAGGAGCACCGGTCGAAGTCGGCGCGGGGCGAGTGGGACTGAGCCCACCCGCCCCGCGCCGGGCGGGGCGTCAGGCCAGCGGGCCGGTGACCTGCTCGACCGCCTTCACCAGCGCGCCGGAGGCGACCAGCGCCGCGGCGGCCTCCAGGTCCGGCGAGAGGAAGCGGTCGCGGCCGGCGCCGCCGACCCCGGCCTCCCGGGCGGCGGCCATCGCCGCGGCGGTGGCCGGGGCCACCCTGCCGCCCGAGTCCGCCTGCTGACGGATCTCCAGCGCGCGGGCGGCGGCGGTCAGCTCGACGGCGAGGATCCGGCCGAGGTTGTCGACCGCCTGGCGCAGCTTGCGGGCGGCGGACCAGCCCATCGAGACGTGGTCCTCCTGCATCGCGGAGGACGGGATCGAGTCGACCGAGGCCGGCACCGAGAGCCGCTTGTTCTCGCTGACCAGCGCGGCCTGGGTGTACTGGGCGATCATCAGGCCGGAGTCCACGCCCGGGTCGTCGGCCAGGAAGGCCGGCAGGCCGTGCGAGCGGGCCTTGTCGAGCAGCCGGTCGGTGCGGCGCTCGGAGATCGAGCCGAGGTCGGCGGCGGCGATGGCGAGGAAGTCCAGCACGTAGGCGACCGGGGCGCCGTGGAAGTTGCCGTTGGACTCGACCCGGCCGTCCGGCAGGACCACCGGGTTGTCCACCGAGGCGGCCAGCTCGCGGGAGGCGACCAGCTGGGCGTGGGCCAGGGTGTCGCGACCGGCGCCGGCCACCTGCGGGGCGCAGCGGATCGAGTAGGCGTCCTGGACGCGCGGCGCGTCGTCCTGGTGGTGGCCGGTGAGGCCGGAGCCCTTGAGGACGGCCAGCATGTTGGCGGCGGAGAGCGCCTGGCCGGGGTGCGGGCGGATCGGGGCGTGCAGCTCGGGGGCGAGCACCTTGTCGGTGCCGAGCAGTGCCTCCAGGGTCATCGCGGCGGTGATGTCGGCGGTGGTGAACAGCCGCTGCAGGTCGGCGATGGCCATCACCAGCATGCCGAGCATGCCGTCGGTGCCGTTGATGAGGGCCAGGCCCTCCTTCTCCAGCAGCTCGACCGGCTCGATGCCGGCCGCGGCGAGCAGCTCGCCGGCGGGCTTCTCGACGCCGTCGGGGCCGGTCGCCACGCCCTCGCCCATGAGCACCAGCGCGCAGTGCGAGAGCGGCGCGAGGTCGCCGGAGCAGCCGAGCGAGCCGAACTCGCGGACCACCGGGGTGATGTCGGCGTTGAGGATGGCGGCCATGGTCTGGGCGACCAGCGGGCGGACGCCGGTCCGGCCGGAGGCCAGCGTCTTCATCCGCAGGAACATCAGCGCGCGGACCACCTCGCGCTCCACCGCCGGGCCCATCCCGGCGGCGTGCGAGCGCACCAGCGAGCGCTGGAGCTGGGCGCGGAGCTCGGGGCTGATGTGCCGGACGGCGAGCGCGCCGAAGCCGGTCGAGACGCCGTAGACGGGGCGCGGCTCGGCCGCGAGGGCGTCGATCCGGGCGCGCGCGGCAGCCATCTCGGCGAGCGCGTCGGGGCCGATCTCGACCCGGGCGTTCCCGCGCGCGACGGCCAGCACGTCCTCGGCGCTGACGTCGGCCTTGCCGACCTGGACGAGCGGCGCGTGGGGGGCCGCAGCACTGTGCATATCCATATACACCATCACACCAGGTGAATGGAGATATGACAACAGCTGGAGGCCGTCCGGGGCGCAGACGTCTTCGAACGGTCCCGGATTTCCCGCCACGGCCACGGTTGGCGCACGCTGTGGGGGTGACGGACGGTACGGAGGTGGCGGGGCGATGACGCGGGCGACGGCGCGGCGGCGAGTGGTACGGCTGCGGGGGGACGCGCGCAGCGCGCGGCCGGACGCACTGGCGGCCGAGGAGCCGCTGGAGATCCGGCTCGGCGGCGAGCCGCTCACGGTGACCATGCGGACCCCGGGGCAGGACTTCGACCTGGTGGCGGGCTTCCTGGTCGGCGAGGGCCTGGTGCACGACGCGGACACGCTCGCCGCGCTGCGCTACTGCGCCGGGACGGACGACACCGGCGCCAACACGTACAACGTGGTGGACGCGACCCTGCGCACCCCCGGCACCGTCCCGCTCTCCGCCCACCGCAACCTGCTCACCACCAGTGCCTGCGGCCTCTGCGGCCGGGACACCGTGGACGCGGTCCGCACGCACGTCCGCCACTCGATCGGCACCGACCCGCTGACCGTCCCGCCCGCGCTGCTGTACGGGCTGCCGGACCGGTTGCGGGCGGCGCAGCGGACCTTCGAGTCCACCGGCGGCCTGCACGCGGCCGGCCTGTTCGACGGGACGACCGGCGAGCTGCTCTGCGCCCGCGAGGACGTCGGCCGGCACAACGCGGTGGACAAGGTGATCGGCTGGGCGCTGCGCGAGGGCCGGCTGCCGCTGACCGGGCACGTGCTGCTGGTCAGCGGCCGCGCCTCGTTCGAGCTCACCCAGAAGGCGGCGCTGGCGGGGATCCCGCTGCTGGCGGCGGTCTCCGCGCCCTCCTCGCTCGCGGTGGACCTCGCCGAGGAGCTGGGCCTGACCCTGGTCGGCTTCCTGCGCGGCGAGGGCGCCAACGTCTACACCCGCCCGGACCGGATCGCCGCCTGAGCCGGAGCGTGCCCGGCCTCGCCAAGACGATACGTTCCGTCTCGCAAGCCGGGTACGATGCCCCCATGGCCCGTCAAACCGCCCCCGACCCCAGCCGCCGCAGCGAGCAGAGCCGCACGGCGATCCTCGACGCCGCCGCCGCGCTCGTCGCCGAGACCGGCTTCGCCAAGCTGACCATCGAGAAGATCGCCGCCAGGGCCGGCGTCGGCAAGCAGACCATCTACCGCTGGTGGCCCTCGAAGGGCGCGGTGGTGTTCGACGCCTTCCTCGCCGCCAGCGAGGACGCCCACGGCAGCCTGGGCCTCCCGGAGACCGACGACCTCGCCGCGGACCTCCGGGCCGTCCTGCGGCCGACCGCCGACGAACTGTCCGACCCGGGCTTCGACCGCACCGGCCGCGCCCTCGTCGCCGAGGTGCTCAACGACCCGGCCCTGCTCCGGGAGTACCGCGAACGGCTGCTCGACCCCCTGCTCGGCGTCACCCGCACCCGCCTGGAACACGCCCGCGAGGCCGGCCGGATCGCCCCCGACGCCGACCTCGACCTCGCCGTCGAACTGCTCTACGGCCCGATGTACTACCGCTGGCTGCACGGCCTCGGCCCGCTCGACCACGCGTACGCGGACCGCCTGGTCCAGGCGGTCCTGCGCGCGCTCGGAGCCCCGGAGGCCGCCGGCCGGGCCGGCTAGCGGCGGCTGCGGCGGACCAGCACCACGACCAGGGCGATGAGCAGGACGATCAGGATCAGGGCCACCACGGCGCCGATGATCTTGCCGATGAGCTTGTCGAAGAAGCCCTTCTTCTTTTTCTTGGACTTGGACTTCGACCCGGCCAGCTCCACGGTCCGGTGCGAGTCGGCCGCGGCCTGCGTCCCGGCGGCCCGGGCGGCGGCCGGGACCGCGGTCGTCGTCGTCAGGGCGGAGGCCGAGGCTCCCCGCGCCACCGTGCTCACCACGGCGGCCTGGGCGGGTGCGGCGACCGCCGCGGCGCCCCCGAAGGCCAGTACGGCGGCCACCCCGGCACTCGTCAGACGTCTGCGCACAGCTCAATCCCCCGATCCCGGTCGGGGCACCGTGCCCGATCGACCGCCGACACCATCCCACGCCGGCCGGACGGCGCCCACCCCCGGGGAGGCGATCGCGACCACTCCGGTACACCCCGGTCACCGAACCGGCACATCCCGGGGCGGGGTCAGCTCAACGGGGGCGAGGTGGGCCCGGCCAGGGCGACCGCGACCAGGGCGCGCATGGCGGCGGCGGCCTGGCCCAGCGGCAGGGTGGCGTCGTCGGCGAACAGTTCGACCAGCCAGCCCCCCGCGGCGTTCTGGCCGCCGGCGGCGACCATGCCCCGGTAGCCGGAGACCACCAGCATCGCCTCCTCGGCCGGGTCGTTGCCCGCCGCGCCCGCGCGCAGCGCGAAGGCGCCGCCGTGGACGGCCTGCCGGGTCATCGGGTAGTGCCGCAGGTCGAAGACGGCGTCCGGGGCCTCGATCTGGGCCCGCTGGGTCTCCGCCCGGCTGCTGCTGGGCCCGCTGGTCATCCGGTAGACGGCGTGCCGGGCCGTCCGCATCAGCTGCGAACCGGGCGGCACGTACGAGACCCACCAGCCGACCGCGTCCAGCAGCCGCGCCGAGGTCTCCGCGACGACGGCGAGCTTGCCCATGGTGTCGGCCGGATGGACGGAGCGGGCCGAACCGTGCCGGTCGAGGGCGGCGAGCACCGCGGTGAGCAGCTGGCCCGGGTCGGCGCTGTGCGCGGCGCCGCGGAACCGCCGCCGGTCGCCGGCCCCGGCCCGGCCGTTGGCCCGGCCACGGGCGTCGGCCCGGTGGTGCGGGTCGGCGGCGTCGGCGAGCAGCACGGTCGGGTCGGGCGAGAACCCGGGGCCGTGGCTGCGCCCGGCGACCACCGGATGGGCCGAGCGGGCGGCCTTGGCGCGGTACTGGGCGGCGTCGGCGAGCCGGAACAGCCGGTCGGCGGTGGTCACCGGGCCGATCGAATCCCCGGTGGAGGCGACCCCGCAGGCGACGCCCTCGCCCTCGGCGAGCGCGAGGGCCCGCGCGCAGAGCTCCTCGGCGACGGCGACCACCTCGTCCGCCTTCTGGCCCTCGACCAGCAGGCAGAACTCGTCGCCGCCGAGCCGGGCGGCGAGCGAGCCGGGCAGCTTGGCGGCGGCCAGCGAGAGCTGGTGGGCGAAGCGCTCCAGCAGCCGGTCGCCCATCTCGTGGCCGAGCTGGTCGTTGACCCGCTTCAGGCCGTTGACGTCGCAGACCACGAGCGAGACGACGGTGTTGTCCTTGTTGTGCGCCGCCAGCGCGCCCTCCAGCCGGGCGTCCACCGCGCGACGGTTGGCCAGTCCGGTGAGCGGGTCGGAGAAGGCGAGCTTGCGCAGGTCGGCGAGGCGCTCGGTCTGGGCGAGGCCGGCCGAGATCTGGGCGGCGAGCAGGGTCGCGTAGTCGGCGTCGGCCTCGGTGAACTCGGGCCGCCCCACGGTCCGGGCCAGGTACAGCTCGCCCCAGGCCTGCCCGTGCAGCACGATCGGGGCGACCACGCAGCAGGCCCGGCCGCGCCGGCGCAGCGCCGCGGCGCGCTCCTGGCAGTACGCGCCGGCGGTCGGGTGCGAGTGCCCGGTATGCGGCTCGGAGTCCTCCGCCGACTGGAGCCAGGCGCGGGGGAGGCGGCCGGTGGTCCAGCGCTCCTCCAGGTACGTCACGATCTCGGGGAAGTCGGCCACCGGGTAGGACTCGTCCTCCGGCAGCTCCTCCTCCCCCGGCGCGAGCTCCCCGTGGTTGACCAGCACCCGCAGCCGGCCGGACTCGCGGTCCCAGACCGAGACCGCGGCCATGGTGGCGCCGAGCGCCTCGGTGGCGCGGGCGGCGGCGGCCCGGACGGCCTCCAGCGGGGTCAGGGCGCCCGCCATGTCCTGGGCGAGCTCGACGACGGACTTCAGGCGCACATCGGGGGCGGCCGACTGCCGCGGCCGGTCGCAGTCGCAGCCGCGGTCCGTCATGGTCGCCTCACTGCTCACCGGCTCGCCTCGCTCCCTGTGCTCGGTCCTGCCCGGCCCCCGTCGCGGACCCCTGCCGGGGGCCGCAGCCATCGGGACGCAGCAGCCGTCCGGTGCACCCGTCCGGCCGCTTGCACCAAGACTATGGCGGTTTCATTCGGTTATGCCCCGTTTGCCGGGAACGATCAGCGCAACCGTACGGCTTTCAACCGTTCGGCGACCCGCGCCGCCGCCCCGCCGGAACGGGCACCGGACGGCACCGAACGGCACCGCACCGACCAGCACCGACCAGCACCGACCAGCACCGACCAGCACCGCAGAGCGTCGGCCGGCACCGCGAGGCACCGCGAGGCACCGCGCCGCGCCGGAACACGGCGGAGCTACTCCCCGCGCACCCGCCGGGAGAGCAGCCACGGCTCGACCAGCCCGAGCCCGCGCACCGGGCGGCGCCACATCGGCTGCAGGTTGAACCGGTGCCCGGCGTCCGGCCCCGGCACCGGCAGGCCGGAGGCGGGCAGCCCGGCCGCGGCCGAGAGCGCCTCGGCCAGACCCGGCCCGTCCGCGTCGGCCGGGGCCACGCTGCCGTTCTGCTCCAGCGCGGCGGCGAAGTCGCCGTCGAGGAGGACGGCGTCCTTGGGCGCGATCGAGGTGAGCCGGCTGGCCAGGTTGACGGTGGTGCCGAAGACGTCGCCCATCCGCGAGGTGACGGTGCCGAAGGCCATGCCCACCCGCAGCGCGGGGATGGTGTCGTCCTCGGCCAGCGCCTCGATCAGGCCGAGCGCGATCTCGGCGGCGGTGACCGGGTCCTCGGAGACGAAGAGGATCTCGTCGCCGAGGGTCTTGATCACCCGGCCGCCCTGGCCGGCGATCAGGTCGGAGCAGGTGTTCTCGAACGTCTCGACCAGCTCGCCGAGCTCCTCCTCCTCCAGCCGGCGGGAGAGCCGGGTGAAGCCGACCAGGTCCGCGAAGCCCACGGCGAGCCGGCCACTGGTGATCTCGGTGTCCTCGGCGGCCTGCACCACCCGGCCGGTGACGGCGGCCAGCTGCCGGCGCCAGACGTAGACCAGGAACTGCTCCAGCTCCGGCAGCAGCAGCTCCACCAGCGGGTACGCCACCTCGGCGCGGGTCAGGCCGGGCTCGACGGACTGGGTGAGGTTCTCCAGGAAGGTGTCCATCTGCCAGCCGGCCAGCCGGGCCGTGGTCTGCCCGGTGGAACGCGCCACCTGGATCGCCATCGACTCGCTGAGCAGGCCCGACTCCACCAGACCCGCCAGCCGGCGCAGCGCGATCACGTCGCCGTCGGTGAGCGCCCGGGACTGCCCGATGTCCGGGAAGCCCATCGCCCGCCAGAACCGCGTGGCCAGCTCCATCGGGACGTCGGCGGCGCGCGCGGCCTGGTACGGGGTGTAGCGGCGTGGTGCGTCCAGGATCAGGCGTTCCAGATCGAGCGCGACCGTCTGGTCGTGGGTGCCCGCCGTTCCGCCGCTGCTGCCGTCCTCTGCCACCGGTCCGTCCCCGTGCGGTTGCCGCACTTGCCTCGTGTCCTGCCTGTCCGGACGCGCCCGCCACCCGGCGGGCAGTGGCGCGCCTCACACTGCTGCCGGGTTGAATATTCGCACGGAATCCCGCGATCCGGGGCATCCGCCCGGGTCAAGGGGAGGTGAAGCCTCCCCCCGGGCGCAGCGCTACCGGGGCTCGGGGCGCACGTGCACGACGTCGCCCGCGCCGACCGCCCGCCGGGCGCCGTCGGGGGTGCGGACCACCAGCCGGCCGTCGCCGTCGATCGCCACCGCCTCGCCGAGCAGCTCGCGGTCGCCGGGCAGGTGGACCCTGACCTCGCGGCCGAGCGTGGTGCAGCGGTCCGTGTAGGCGGGCAGCAGGCCGCTGGCGTGCGGGTCGCCGGCGGCGGCCGTCCACTCGGCGTACAGCCCGGCGAACTCGCGCAGCAGGGAGCGCAGCAGGGTGGCCCGGTCGGTGACGGCGGCCCCGGCCAGCGCCAGCGAGGCGGCGGTCGGGACGGGCAGTTCGGCGGCGCGCAGCGAGACGTTGACGCCCAGGCCCGCCACCACGGCGCCGCCGCTCAGCTCGGTGAGGATGCCGCCGAGCTTGCGCTCGGTGCCGTCGATCTCGACCTGGAGGTCGTTGGGCCACTTCAGGCCGACCTCGACCTCGGCGACCCGGGTCAGCGTGCTGGCCGCGGCGACGCCGACCAGGATCGGCAGCCAGCCGTACCGTTCGACCGGCACCTCGTCCGGACGGAGCAGCACCGAGAGGAAGAGGCCCGAACGGGCCGGCGCCGTCCACTGCCGCTCCAGCCGCCCGCGCCCGGCGTTCTGCGCCTCGGCGACCAGCACGGCCCCCTGCGGCGCGCCGTCCTTGGCGCGCGCGGCCAGGTCGCTGTTGGTGGAACCGGTCTCGGTGACGACGTCCAGCGAGGTCCAGAACCCGCCCGGCACCAGGAGGTCGTGGCGCAGCGCCTCGACGTCCAGCGGGGGCCGGTCCAGATCGGTCCAGGGCGACGGCCCGGAGTGGCCGAAGCCGCGCAGTCCACTACGGCGGGGGGTCTCTGAGGTCATGCGGCTCACAGTAGAGGTCGCAGTCCGCCCAATCGTCCCGCACAACGGCCGTTCGCCACAGTGTGTCGCTGACCATAACGGCCGGACGTTACGTCTGGCCCTCCGTGCTGGCTACGCTACCCAACGGTAGTTCGTTGCGCCGCCCTGCCCTCGTGCGCGGGCCCCCACCTGGCCCGTGCAGCTCAACAGGTCGCGGCCCATGGATCAGGGAGAGCCCACCGGATGACCGAGGCGCCGTACGACCCCCACACCACCGCCGGCAAGCTCGCCGACCTGCGGCGCAGGATCGACGAGGCGGTGCACTCCGGCTCCGCCAAGGCCGTGGAGAAGCAGCACGCCAAGGGCAAGCTGACCGCCCGCGAGCGCGTGGCCGAGCTGCTGGACGAGGACTCCTTCGTCGAGTTCGACGAGTTCGCCCGGCACCGCTCCACCAACTTCGGCCAGGAGAAGAACCGCCCGTACGGCGACGGCGTCGTCACCGGCTACGGCACCATCGACGGCCGCCAGGTGGCCGTCTTCGCCCAGGACTTCACCGTCTTCGGCGGCTCCCTCGGCGAGGTCTTCGGCGAGAAGATCGTCAAGGTGATGGACTTCGCGCTGAAGACCGGCTGCCCGGTCATCGGCATCAACGACTCCGGCGGCGCCCGGATCCAGGAGGGCGTGGTCTCCCTCGGCCTCTACGGCGAGATCTTCCGCCGCAACGTGCACGCCTCCGGCGTGATCCCGCAGATCTCGCTGATCATGGGCCCCTGCGCGGGCGGCGCGGTGTACTCCCCCGCGATCACCGACTTCGTGGTGATGGCCGACCAGACCTCGCACATGTTCATCACCGGCCCGGACGTGATCAAGACCGTCACCGGCGAGGACGTCGGCATGGAGGAGCTGGGCGGCGCCCGCACCCACAACACCAAGTCCGGCAACGCGCACTACCTGGCCACCGACGAGAAGGAGGCGATCGAGTACGTCAAGAGCCTGCTCTCGTACCTGCCCTCCAACAACCTCTCGGACCCGCCGTCCTTCCCGGAGGAGGCGGACCTCACGGTCACCGACGAGGACCTCGAACTCGACACCCTCGTGCCGGACTCGGCGAACCAGCCGTACGACATGCACAAGGTGATCGAGCACGTCCTGGACGACGGCGAGTTCCTGGAGACCCAGCCGCTGTACGCGGGCAACATCATCACCGGCTTCGGCCGGGTCGAGGGCCACCCGGTCGGCATCGTCGGCAGCCAGCCGATGGACCTGGCCGGCTGCCTGGACATCGCCGCCAGCGAGAAGGCCGCCCGGTTCATCCGGACCTGCGACTCCTTCAACATCCCGGTGCTGACCTTCGTGGACGTGCCCGGCTTCCTGCCCGGCACCGAGCAGGAGTGGGACGGCATCATCCGCCGCGGCGCCAAGCTGATCTACGCCTACGCCGAGGCGACCGTCCCGCTGATCACCGTGATCACCCGCAAGGCCTTCGGCGGCGCGTACGACGTCATGGGCTCCAAGCACCTCGGCGCCGACCTCAACCTGGCCTGGCCGACCGCGCAGATCGCGGTGATGGGCGCGCAGGGCGCGGCCAACATCGTCTACCGCCGTGAGCTGGCCGAGGCCGCCGCGGCCGGCGAGGACGTCGACGCCCGCCGGGCCGAGCTGGTCGCCGAGTACGAGGACACCCTGCTCAACCCGTACCTGGCCGCCGAGCGCGGCTACGTGGACGCCGTCATCGCGCCGAGCGAGACCCGCCGGCACATCGTCCGCGGCCTGCGGGCGCTGCGCGGCAAGCGCGAGGTCCTGCCGCCGAAGAAGCACGGCAACATCCCCCTGTAAGCGCCCTTACCGAGAAGCGGCCGTCGCGAGAGGATTGAGCCATGGCCCCGATCCACGTGCTGCACGGGCAGCCGACCCCCGAGGAGCTGGCCACCGTCCTGGCGGTGGTCCAGTCCCGGGCCGCCGCCGCACAGGCCGCCGCCGAGGCGGCCCGGCGTGCCGGTGCCGGCCCGGACTCCGCCTGGAACGACCGCGCCCGCCGGCTGCGCGGCACCCCGCGCCCCGGCGTCAACGTCTGGCGCACCTCGGGCTGGGCGGGCTGAGCGGACCCCGTCCCGCGGAGCGGGAAGTCGGCCCGTCCGACTTCCCGCTCCGCGTGCTGCCCGGGCCCCGGCCCGGATCGTCCGGAATCCGAGCATCGTCCGAAACCTGAGTACGGATACTCAGGCGGGCGGCACCGGAGGCGGCGCACTCTGGACGCGTGCTCTGGTCTGACCCTCGCGACGAACCCTCCCCCGAGACCCAGCAGATGCAGGAACGGATGCATCGGGCCGGCCGCGTGCTGGCCGCCATCGTGCTGGTGGGATCCGTCCTGCTCATGGTGGCCCGGTTCTTCACCTGACCGGCGGACACCCCACCCCCTACCCTGGTGGGCATGACCGACCGCCGCGCCCTCGTCCTCGCCTCCGCCTCCCCCGCCCGCCTCGGGCTGCTGCGCCAGGCGGGCCTCGACCCGCGCGTGGTGGTCAGCGGCGTCGACGAGGACGCCGTCACCGCCGCCACCCCCGGTGAGCTCGCCCTCGTCCTGGCCGAGGCCAAGGCCAAGGCGGTCGCCGCCGAGCTGACCGGCGGCGAGCTGGTGATCGGCTGCGACTCGGTGCTGGAGCTGGACGGCCTCGCGCTCGGCAAGCCCGCCGACGCCGCCGAGGCGCTGGCCCGCTGGCAGTCGATGCGCGGCCGCTCCGGCGTCCTGCGCACCGGCCACTGCGTGATCGACACCGTGACCGGCGAGCAGTCCTCGGCCACCGCCTCCACCACCGTCCGCTTCGGCACCCCGGACGACGCCGAGATCGCCGCCTACATCGCCTCCGGCGAGCCGCTGCACGTGGCCGGCGCGTTCACCCTGGACGGCCGCTCGGCGCCGTTCGTCGAGGGCATCGACGGCGACCCGGGCAACGTCATCGGCCTCTCGCTGCCGCTGCTGCGCTCGCTCCTCGCCGACCTCGGCGTCCGCATCACGGATCTCTGGGCCTGACCCGCACCCGCGTCACCCCGCCGCCGGGGCGTGCTGGGCGAGGAACGCCAGCACGTCCGGCAGCGCGCCGTCGGCCAGCAGCGCGGCACCGTGGTTGCCGCCCGGGTAGACCTTGAGCGCCTTCGCCGGGGCCACCGCGGCCGCGTACAGCTCCTCGGCGTCCCGGGCGAACGGGGAGTCGTTCTCCTCGGCCCCGAAGAACTCCGGCACCTGGGAGGTCCGCACCGCCTTGTCGGCGTCGTCGCCCTGGTACTTCGCCGGGCCGCTGAGCGAGACCACGGCGGCGACCGGCAGCGGGGACGGCGCGGCGGCGGCCACCAGCGAGCCGGTGCCGCCCTTGGAGGCGCCGACCAGGACGACCTTCGTCACGCCCTTGGCCCCCAGCCACTTCACCGCGGACGGCAGGTCCGTCGCCGGGCTGCCGGGCACCTCGGCGGCCAGCACGGCGTACCCGGCCTTGGTGAACGCGGGGAAGTACGGGAGGAACTCGCAGAGCGAGCCGCCCTTCTGGTGCGAGAAGACCACCGCGACCTTGGCGGGGCCGGAGTCGGCCGGCCGGTAGTAGCCCGGCCGGGTGCCCGAGACGGCCGGCACGTCGAGGCTGCCGTCCCGCGCCTGCTCGGCGCTGAGGCACCCGAAGGTCCGCGCCGGGCTGCTGCCGGTGGCGGTCGCCGTGGGCGTCGCCTTCGCCTCGGCGCCACCGCCCGCACTGCCGCAGCCGGCCACGGCGAGCACCCCGCAAACGGCGGCCGCGACCGCCAACTTCCCCCTGAAGAGCGTCATTCGATGCACGCTAGAAGTGGGCGCCGGGGCCGTCAATGGTCCGGAACGGTCAACCGCCGTTAGGCTGACGGCCTTTCGATTCGGGGGAGGTGACGGGCGGATGACCGACAGTCTGCTCAACGTGCTGCTGGGCCTGGTGGCCAGCGCGATCAGCGCCGGGCTGGGCTGGCTCGCGCAGAACCTGCGGCGGAGACGGCGGCTGGAGCGGGTCCGCGCGTTCTTCGGCCTGCCGGCCGGCAGCGAGTGCCTGCTGGTGGTGAACCGGCACGCCGGCTCGGCCAGCGGCAAGAGCGTGTCGCGCAACGACGTGTTCGCGCTGATGGAGCTGGCCGCGCTGGTCAAGGAGTGCGGCGCCCAGGCCGACCTGGTGGCCCACGACGAAGCCCGTCAGGGGCTCGGCCACAAGGCCGAGTTCTGCCTCGGCGGCCCGGCCAGCAACGAGCGGACGGCGGCCCACCTGGCCTCCTGGCTGCCCGGGGTGACCGTCAGCCAGGACGTCTCCGGCACCATCCCGGAGCTGTCGCTGACGGTGGGCGGCGAGGAGTACCGGTACGAGCACGAGTCCGAGCCCTCCGGCGGCCGGGCCTACGTCCTGCTCGCCCGGCTCCACCCGGCGCCCGGCGGCCGGCCGGCCTTCCTGGTCTCCGGGCAGACCGCCGTCTCCAACCACGCCGCCGTGCGCTACCTGGTCGCCAACCACCGCCGACTCGCCCGGCGGTACGGCACGGACGGCACCTTCGCCCTGGTCCTCAAGGTCGTCAACCCGCGGGCGTACGGTCCGGACGTGGTCGAGCTGACCGCCGACGTGACCGCCCGGGCGCTGGAGAGGCCGGCCTCCGCGGCCCCCGCCGCCTGAGTGTGTCCAAGGCCACCGCCTCGCCGCGCGGGCCCGTCACCGTCCGCGAGGAGCACTCCCCGGCGGGGCCACCGGCCACCACCTGCGCGGACCCCGGGCGAGCCGCGGAACGGCCCGCCGGGCGCATCACCCTCCGTGTGGGATAGTTCACAACCTGGGGCTACTCGCCGGTACCACCCAGAAATCCATAAACTCGACCAGGTTCAAGAAGGGAGCCACAGTGCGCAAGGTGCTCATCGCCAACCGCGGGGAAATCGCCGTCCGCGTCGCCCGTGCCTGCTCGGACGCCGGTATCGCCAGCGTCGCCGTCTACGCCGAGCCGGACCGGGATGCGCTGCACGTCCGCGCGGCCGACGAGGCTTACGCGCTGGGCGGCGACACCCCCGGTACCAGTTACCTCGACATCGCGAAGGTGCTGAAGGCCGCCGCCGACTCCGGTGCGGACGCCGTCCACCCCGGCTACGGCTTCCTGTCGGAGAACGCCGACTTCGCCCAGGCCGTCATCGACGCGGGTCTGACCTGGATCGGCCCGCCGCCGCAGGCCATCCGCGACCTCGGTGACAAGGTCACCGCCCGGCACGTGGCGCAGCGCGCCGGTGCCCCGCTGGTGGCCGGCACGCCGGACCCGGTCTCGGGCGCCGACGAGGTCGTCGCCTTCGCTCAGGAGCACGGCCTGCCGGTCGCCATCAAGGCGGCCTTCGGCGGCGGCGGCCGCGGCCTCAAGGTCGCCCGCACGCTCGACGAGATCCCGGAGCTGTACGACTCCGCCGTGCGCGAGGCGGTCGCCGCCTTCGGTCGCGGCGAGTGCTTCGTCGAGCGCTACCTGGACAACCCGCGGCACGTCGAGACCCAGTGCCTCGCCGACAAGCACGGCAACGTCGTGGTCGTCTCCACCCGTGACTGCTCGCTGCAGCGCCGGCACCAGAAGCTGGTCGAGGAGGCCCCCGCGCCGTTCCTGACCGCCGAGCAGAACGCCGAGCTGTACCGGGCGTCCAAGGCCATCCTGAAGGAGGCCGGCTACGTCGGCGCCGGGACCTGCGAGTTCCTGGTGGCGCTGGACGGCACGATCTCGTTCCTGGAGGTCAACACCCGTCTGCAGGTGGAGCACCCGGTCACCGAGGAGGTCACCGGTCTCGACCTGGTCCGCGAGATGTTCCGGATCGCCGACGGCGAGGAGCTGGGCTACGGCGACCCGGAGGTCCGCGGTCACTCGTTCGAGTTCCGCATCAACGGCGAGGACCCGGGCCGCAACTTCCTGCCCGCGCCCGGCACCGTCACGCTGTTCGCGCCGCCGTCCGGCCCGGGCGTCCGGCTGGACTCGGGCGTGGAGACCGGCTCGGTCATCGGCCCGGCCTGGGACTCCCTGCTGGCCAAGCTGATCGTCACCGGCCGCGACCGCAAGCAGGCCCTGGAGCGGGCCAAGCGCGCGCTGAACGAGTTCAAGGTGGAGGGCATGGCCACCGCCATCCCGTTCCACCAGGCGGTCGTCACCGACCCGGCGTTCGCGCCCGAGGTGCACGGCAGCGACGAGCCGTTCAAGGTCTTCACCCGGTGGATCGAGACCGAGTTCGACAACACCATCCCGGCGTTCGCGGGTGCGGCCGGCGAGGGCGAGGAGGCCGAGGGCCGCGAGACCGTCGTGGTCGAGGTCGGTGGCAAGCGGATCGAGGTCTCGCTGCCGTCCTCGCTGGGCGTCTCGGCCGCTCCGGCGGCGGGCGCGGCCGGTGCCGCGAAGGCCAAGCGCCGGGTCGGCACCAAGAAGGCCGGCTCCGCGGTCAGCGGTGACACGCTGGCCTCGCCGATGCAGGGCACCATCGTCAAGGTCGCCGTCGAGGAGGGCCAGGTCGTCGCGGAGGGCGAGCTGATCGTCGTCCTGGAGGCGATGAAGATGGAGCAGCCGCTGAACGCGCACAAGGCGGGCACCGTGGTCGGCCTCAAGGCCGAGGTCGGCGCCAGCGTCTCCAGCGGCGCGGCCCTGTGCGAGATCAAGGACTGACGCGGCGCGGCGTCGAGCGCTGACGCGGGCCGCCGGACCGGTCCGTACGCCCCTCGGGGTGTGCGGACCGGTTCCGCTTTTCCGGGGCCCGCTCCGCGGAACGGGCCCCGGGCCTACCGGGCGCGGGGGACGGTGCCCAGCTCGGCGAGCCGGACCGGCAGCGGCCCCGCGGGGCCCCCGGGGCCGCCGTGCGCGCCGGGACGGCGCTGGCCCGGCAGCGGGGCGCCACCGGGCGGCGGGGCGGCCCGGCGCGCCAGCGGGCCGGGCTGGGTCTGGTGCACGGGGCCGCTGCCGGTGCCGTGCACCGGGGCGTCCCCAGCCGGGGCGGCGCCGAGCGGCGCGAGGTCGATCTGCACCCCGCAGTCGGCCAGCGCGTCCAGCTCGCGGGCGGTGGTGTCGTCGGAGGTCGCGTGCTCGTCGGTGACCAGCCGGGTGATGGTCTCGGTCGGCACGGTCTGGAACATGGTGTCCGCGCCGAGCTTGGTGTGGTCGGCGAGGACGATGACCTCGGCGGCCGACTGCACCAGAGCCCGGTCCACGCTCGCGGAGAGCATGTTCGTGGTCGACAGGCCGCGTTCGGCCGTCAGCCCACTGCCGGAGATGAACGCCTTGGAGACCCGCAGCCCGTGCAGCGACTGCTCGGCCCCACTGCCCACCAGGGCGTAGTTGGAGCCGCGCAGGGTGCCGCCGGTCATCACCACCTCGACCCGGTTGGCGTGCGCCAGCGCCTGGGCGACCAGCAGCGAGTTGGTGACCACCGTCAGCCCGGGCACCCGGGCCAGTCTGCGGGCCAGCTCCTGGGTGGTGGTACCGGCGCCGACGACCACGGCGTCGCCCTCCTCCACCAGGCCCGCGGCGAGATCGGCGATGGCGCTCTTCTCGGCCGCGGAGAGGTGGGTCTTCTGCGGGTAGCCGGGTTCGCGGCTGAAGCCGCCGGGGAGCACCGCGCCGCCGTGCCGGCGGTCGAGGAGCCCTTCTGCCTCCAGTGCCCGTACGTCCCGGCGCACGGTCACTTCGGAGGTCTGGACGACGCGGGCCAGTTCGCGGAGCGACACGGCTCCGTTGGCGCGCACCATTTCGAGGATCAACTGGCGACGTTCTGCTGCAAACACAGAACCGACGGTAACCTGCGTGACCGTCTGCTTTCAGGCGTTTGCAGCTGGTAGCGGGAATTGCTCACGGTCGAGCGGCGCGTGACCGTACAATACGCGCCGTCAGCAATCCGGAACTGCGCCCGCCGTCCGGGTGACGCCCCGGGACGCGCGAAGGGCGGCCGCCCACCGGCGGCCGCCCCCAACTTCGCGTCAGGTGCTCAGTTTTCGCCCTCGGCCCGCTTGCGGATGTGGAGCTGGCGGGCGGCCTCGGCCGTCGAGCCGGAGACCGACGGGTAGACGGTGAAGGCGCTGGCCACCTGTTCGACCGTCAGATTGGCGTCCACCGCGAGCGCGATCGGGTGGATCAGCTCGCTGGCGCGCGGGGCGACCACCACGCCGCCGACCACGATGCCGGTGCCGGGGCGGCAGAACAGCTTCACGAAGCCGTCCCGGATGCCCTGCATCTTGGCCCGCGGGTTGCCGCGCAGCGGCAGCTTGACCTCGACCGCGTCCATCTTGCCGCACTTCACGTCGGCGGCGGTGTAGCCGACGGTGGCGATCTCCGGGTCGGTGAAGACGTTGGAGGCCACGGTCTTCAGGTTCAGCGGCTGCACCGCGTCGCCGAGCGCGTGGTACATCGCGATCCGGCCCTGCATGGCCGCGACCGAGGCGAGCATGAAGACGCCGGTGCAGTCGCCGGCCGCGTACACGCCGGGGGCGCTGGTGCGGGAGACCCGGTCGACCTTGATCTGGCCCCAGTCGTTGAGCTTGACCCCGGCCTCCTCCAGGCCCATCTCCGCGGTGTTCGGGATCGAGCCGACCGCCATCAGGCAGTGCGTGCCCTTGATCACCGTGCCGTCGGACAGCGTCACCTCGACGTGGTCCCCCACACGCTTGGCACCCTCGGCGCGGGAGCGGCTCATCACGTTCATGCCGCGGCGGCGGAAGACCTCCTCCAGCACCTCGGCGGCGTCCGGGTCCTCACCCGGCAGCACGCGGTCGCGGGAGGACACCAGGGTGACCTTGGAGCCGAGCGCCTGGTACGCGCCGGCGAACTCGGCGCCGGTGACGCCGGAACCGACCACGATCAGCTCGCGCGGCAGCTCCTCCAGGTCGTACACCTGGGTCCAGGTCAGGATCCGCTCGCCGTCCGGCTGGGCGTCCGGCAGCTCGCGCGGGTGCGCGCCGGTGGCGATCAGCACCGCGTCGGCGCGCAGCGACTGGACGGTGCCGTCGGGCGCGTCCACCAGCACCTCGCGGGAGCCGTCCACGGCCTGCCCGCCGGGCCCGAGCCGGCCCCGGCCGCGCAGCACGGTGACGCCCGCGCGGGTCACCGACTGGGTGATGTCGTGCGACTGGGCGATGGCGAGCCGCTTCACGCGCCGGTTGACCTTGCCGAGGTCCACGCCGACCACGCGCGCCTGCTGCTCCAGCGGCGGGGTGTCGTCGGCGACGATGATGCCCAGTTCCTCGTACGAGCTGTCGAAGGTGGTCATCACCTCCGCGGTCGCGATCAGGGTCTTCGACGGCACGCAGTCCGTGAGCACCGCCGATCCGCCCAGACCGTCGCGGTCGACGACGGTCACCTCCGCGCCGAGCTGAGCGGCGACCAGCGCCGCCTCGTAGCCGCCGGGTCCGCCACCGATGATCACGATCCGAGTCACGCCCCCCATTGTCCCGCACGCCGGGAGCACTGCCACGCCGGGGTCGGGGCTCCTGTGCGATCGACCAGTCGCCCGGGGGGCCGTCCGTCGACCGGGGGACGGTCTAGGCTTCGCCCCATGCCCTACTACGCCGCGTATGCCACCAACCTCGATGCCCGGCAGATGACCCGCCGCGCACCGCACTCCCCCCTGCGCGGGACGGGGTGGCTGGACGGCTGGCGGCTCACCTTCGGCGGCGAACAGCTCGGCTGGGAGGGCTCGCTGGCCACCGTGGTCGAGGACGAGAAGGAGCAGGTCTTCGTCTCGCTCTACGACGTCGCGCCGATGGACGAGGACGGCCTCGACCGCTGGGAGGGCGTCCAGCTCGGCATCTACCGCAAGATCAAGCTGCGCGCGCACACCCTGGACGGCGACATCCCGGTCTGGACGTACGTGCTCAACGACTACGAGGGCGGCCTGCCCGCCGCCCGCTACCTGGGGCTGATCGCCGACGCCGCGGAGAGCGCCGGCGCGCCGCACGACTACGTCCTGGACCTGCGCCGCCGCCCCTGCTGAGGCGCGCTACGGCGTGGCCGGGCCCCGCCAGGAGGCGGCCGTCGCGGCCAGCACCGCCGCCACGGCGGAGCGCCGGGCGGGTTCGGTGCGCAGCGCGTTGCCCAGCTCGACGTGCAGCCACGGCACGCCGAGGCCGGCCGCGAACCGGCCCTCGACGTTGGTGGTGCCCTCCAGCTGCCCGCACTTCTCCCGCCAGGCGCGGCAGACCGCGAATCCGGCCTGTCCGAGCCCGGTCGCGGTGAGCTCGGCGGCCGGCCCGGCCTGGCCCACTCCGCTGGAGACCACCGCGTCCTGCCCGGGCAGGCTGCCCTCGTCGAAGCCGTGCACCTGGATGCCGGGCAGCCCGCGCGCGGTGAGCGCCTCGATCACGGCGGCGAACACCGTGTCGCTGCGGTGCGCCGGGTCGGAGGAGCCGTCCGGACCGGCCCTGCGGTGCGCGCCGGCCAGCACCAGCACGCCGCCCGGGGCGGCCCGGAAGAGGTCGACCCCGAGCAGTTCGGTGCGGCTGTCCGAGACCGGGTGCGGCACCTGCACCGACCAGTGGTCCCTGACCGAGAGGTCCAGGTAGACCCGGCCCCAGCCGCGGCCGTCCGCGGAGCCCGAGGCGTCGGCGATCTCGGCCACCCGGCGGCCGCTGCCCGCCTCGGTGAACTCGGTCAGCCGGTAGCCGACCGGCGCGAGCACCGGCCCGGCCTGCTCGGGCCGCCCGTCGAGCACCGCGACGACGCCGTCCGCGACGGCCCGGCGCTGCGCCGCGTCCGGCACGGTGTACGGGGTGCCGGGGGCGAAGCCGGCGGTGTACGCGTCCACCCGGGCGGCCAGGTCCACCGGCTGCGGCCCGGTCGGGCCCGCCGGACCGGACGCCGCGGTGTGCGCGCGCCCGGCCGGCCCGCGCGCGGCGACCGTCAGCCCGACGGCCAGCGCCACCAGCACCAGCAGCGCCACCACCGACAGCACCGCCGTGCGCCGCGGACCCGCGTTCTTCCCGGGCAGAGTCTCCATGGGGTGAGAACCTACCGCGCCTCCTTCCTGTCCATGATCTAAACAAGGAGTCTCCGAAACTTCTCCCTATCGAGACCGGAACGTGACAGCAATCCCAAAAGGCTTTCGTACGCTTTTCAGGTTTTAGCCAGGGTTTGACCACTGGTCACGGCGGGGCTCCAGGGGAGGGTGGCGCGCTGCCGCCCCCGAACCGATGACGAGGCCTCCCGTGAGCACGGCACCCAACCCGCCGCGACAGCACCGCTATCGCCGCAGGGCCGACATGCCACTGCTCGGAGGCATCCGCCCGCCGATCGCCCTGCTGCTGATCCTGCTGCTGGCCGTCGCCGCGATCACCGCCCTCGCCGTCGGCGGCCTCCGGGTCGACGACACCCCGCAGGCCGTCCGCGAGTCCCACCAGTACGCCGCCGAGGACACCGCCGCCTCGCTCCGGGCCGGGCTGCGCGAGAGCGCCACCGACCTGCGCCGGGCCGCCGCCCGCTACGACAACGCGCCCGCCGAACCCGCCGCCGTCCTGGCCGCGCTCGGCCAGGCGTACCAGAAGTGGCGCGGCACGGCGATCGTCCTGCCCGGCACCGGCCGGCTGCTCGCCGCCCGCGGCGAGACCGTCCCGCTGGCCGGCCTCGACCTCGGCAAGGTCACCGACACCGCGCCCGCGCCACTGCTGGAGCCCTCCGCGGCCGGCACCCGGCTGCTCACCTTCGCCATGGTCACCACCAAGGCGGACGGCCGCGCCCTCCTGGTCGCCTCCGACAACCTGCGGCTGCCCGGCATCGCCACCCGCAAGGAACAGACCATCCAGGTCCTCGACGCCACCGGCACCGTCCTGGACTCCACCGGCGCCGGGCTCACCGCCGAACCGGACCAGCGGCTGGTCGCCACCGCCCGCGAACGCGCCGCCCGGGAACGCCCCGCGCCCGGCGAGACCGTCTCCGGCAGCCTGGCCGGCAACCCCGACGACAAGGGCGTCCGCCGGGTGGCCGGCTACGCCGCCGTCGCCTCCCCCGACGGGAACGACCCGGCCAGCCCGCTCGGCCTGACCGTGGTCTCCACCAGCACGATCGACGGCAAGCCCGGCAGCCTGCGCCACCCCCTGCTCGGCCTGGCCGCCGCCGGCGCCCTGCTGCTGCTCGCCCTGCTGCTGGCCTGGTTCCTGCACCGCACCCTCCAGCGCCCGCTGCTGCGGCTCTTCCTGGACGCCCGCCGGCTCACCCGCGGCGAACTGGAGCGGCCGGTCCGCGGCCCGAAGCGCGGCGAGGCCGGCCGGATCACCCGCGCCCTGGAGGAGCTGCGGCTCCAGCTGCTCGACCCGGCCCGCCCGCCGGCCGCCCCCGCCCCCGCGCGGCGCCGACCGGGCATCGCCCTGCCGCTCGCCCTGTGCGCGGTCGTCGTCCTCGGCTGGTCCGGCCCGCTGCTGTTCCTCGGCGGTGCGGACCAGGAGGTCCGCGTCCCCACCCAGGTGGTGGCCGGCCAGCGGGACCGCACCGACACCGCCGCCGACCGGATCCGCCAGGCCCTCAACGAGGGCTACGCCGACCTTCGCTCGCTCGCCCCCGCCCTCGCCGACTCCTCCGTCGGCAAGGCCGAGGCCCTGCTCCGCGCCACCCTCGCCGAGCACGACCGCTACCGCTCGCTCTACGTCCTCGGCGCCGACGGCGCGGTGCTCGCCCGGGCCGGCGAGACCCCGCACCGCACCGGGCCGGACGCACTCGGCCCGAACGGCGTCCTGCTGCTCAACACCTCCGGCAAGGAGCCCCGGATCGCCGCCCGCACGGCGCTCACCACCACCCCCGGCGACCAGGCCGGGCCGGACGGGGACGACACCGCGACGCCGAAGGGCCCGGTGCTGGTCGGCGAGTTCAAGACCGACTTCCTGAGCACGCTGCTCACCCGCCCCGGCCTCGGCCGGGTCTGGCTGGTCGACGACCGGCAGCGCGTACTCGCCGCCAACGAGGGCTACAGCTCCTTCGGCGACCTCCCGGACGGCCGCGCCCGGGCCGTCCTGGCCGACGCCAAGAAGGACGCCGCCGCCGACGTGGTCCGCGGCGGCGGCGACCCGGCGGTGCTCGCCGCCGCCCCGCTCGGCGGCAACGGCACCGTCGCCAAGCTCGGCTGGTCGGTGGTCACCGTCCAGCCGGTGGCCTGGCTCCACCTCGACCAGAACCGGGCCGACCGGCGCGCCGTACTGGCCGGCATGCTCGGCCTGGCCGCCGCCGCGCTCTGCCTCGGCTGGCTCTTCATCGCCGTCGGCCTGCCGCTGCGCCGCCTCGCCGCGAGCGCCGAGGCACTGGCCGCCGGGGACCGCCGCACCGTCCTCTACCCCGTCCACCACGACGAGGTCGGCGCCGTCGCCCGCAGCCTGGAGCTGATCCGGCAGGACCTCGGTGCCGTCCGGGACCGCGCCGCCCGCCGCGCACCGGCCACTCACGGATAAGGACCCGCCCACGTGCTCTTCCTCTACGTCGTGCTCCTGGTGTGCTGCGCCGTCCTGCTGGTGGCGGGCATCGTCGAGCAGCGCCGGCACTTCGCCGCGCTGGAGCAGATCCCCGCCCGGGTGCTGGTCAACGGCATCCGCGGCAAGAGCTCGATCACCCGGCTCTGCGCGGGCGCGCTGCGCGGCGGCGGCCTGGTCACCGTCGCCAAGACCACCGGCACCGCCGCCCGGTTCATCCACCCGGACGCGACCGAGGAGCCGGTCTACCGCAAGTTCGGCATCGCCAACGTGGTGGAGCAGATCGGCATCGTCCGCCGCGCCGCGACCTACCGCCCGGACGCCCTGGTGATCGAGTGCATGGCGGTGATGCCGGCGCTCCAGGAGGTCAACCAGACCAAGCTGATCCGCTCCACCATCGGCGTGCTCTGCAACGTCCGCGAGGACCACCTCGCCGAGATGGGCCCGACCCTGGACGACGTCGCCCGCTCGCTCTCCCGCTCGATGCCGGTCGGCGGCGTCTGCGTCACCGCCGAGCAGGAGCGCGCGCACATCCTGCGCGAGGAGGCGGCGAAGCGGAACTGCGAGCTGATCGTGGTCGACCCCGAGTCGGTCACCGACGAGGAGCTGCGCGGCTTCGGCTGGTTCACCTTCAAGGAGAACGTGGCCATCGCGCTCGCCGTCGCCGCGCTCCTCGGCGTGGAGCGGCAGACCGCGCTGCGGGGCATGTGGCAGGCCCCGCCGGACCCGGGCGTGCTCTCCGTCGAGCGCTACCGCACCGAGGACGGCAAGCGGCTGCGGTTCGCCAACGTCTTCGCGGCCAACGACCCCGAGTCCACGCTGATGAACGTCCGCCAGCTGGAGGGCCTCGGCGCGATCCACCGCCCGCTCAACGTGGTGATCAACTGCCGCCCGGACCGGGTGGAGCGCAACGGTCAGATGGGGCAGATCGTGCCGGACCTCGACCCGGACACCGTCTTCCTGATCGGCCACCCCACCAAGAGCGCCCGGGACGGCATCCCGGCCGGCTGGTCCGGCCGGGTGGTCGACCTCGGCGGCGACAAGCGCGAGCCGGCGGCACTCACCGCCGAGCTGCTGGACCACCTCGGCCCGGACTCCTCGCTGGTCGCGATCGGCAACATCCACGGCCAGGGCGAACTGTTCCTGGACGAGCTGGCCCGGCTGGCGCCGGACGAGGAGCCGGACGGCCCCGAAATCCCGTACCACGAGCCCGAACCGCTCTACCCCGACGCGTACGACGAGGGGCCGTACGACGCGGAGCCGTACGACAAGAGGCCGTACGACGAGAGGCCGCACACCGCCCCGCACCACGCCGCCGCGCACCACGCCGAGCCGCACTACGCCACCCCGCACCCCGCCGAACCGCGCCCGGCGGGGCCGTACGACGCCGGGCCCGTCCGCGCCCACGGACCCGTGCCGGTCTACGTCCCCGAGCCGCTGTACCCCTCCGAACCAGGGGCCGACTCCTGGTTCGCCACCCGCCGCACCCCCCACCACGGAGACCAGCAGTGATCCCCACCGAGCTCACCCCCGAGATCGCCGCCATCGGCATCGCGCTCGGCCTGGTCTTCTCGCTCGTCTGCTACCTGACCACCAACCTCTCCCCCGGCGGCATGATCACCCCCGGCTGGCTGGCCCTCACCCTGGTCGAGGACCTCCAGCGGGTGGCCATCGTGATCGGCGTGACGGTGCTGACCTACCTCGCCACCCGGCTGGTCCAGAAGCTGGTGATCCTCTACGGCAAGCGGCTGTTCGCCGCCGTGGTGCTGACCGGCGTCCTGCTCCAGGCCACCGTGATGCTGGTGCTCCAGCGCGAGCTGCCCACCCTGTACGCCAACCAGACGCTGGGCTTCATCGTCCCCGGCCTGATCGCCTACCAGCTGGTCCGCCAGCCGCGGGCCGCCACCCTGATGGCCACCAGCACGGTGACGCTCGCCAACTACGTCGTCCTCACCGCCGGCGTGCTGCTCGGCGCCCTCCCCGGCACCTAGGACGTACCGCCCCTAGGCCCGACCCGTACGCCCCAGGAGGAAGCGCCATGCCCGTCACCCGGAAGTCCCTGCTCAGCGGCGGCCTCGCCGTCACCCTGCTGGCCGCCAGCGGGTACCTCACCGTCCAGCTGCGGGACCGCGACCGGCAGCCCGCCGAGGCCGGCGGCACCGCCCCGCTGATCGCCGCCACCGCCGTACCGACCCTGGACGCGGCCCCGGCCACCGCCAAGGCCGCCGCCGGCTACCGGTACGAGCGCCTGACCGGCCCGGACCGCACGGTGGTCCGGGACGCCCGCGGCGGGGTGGTCGCCACCCTGACCGACGGCGCCCGCACCGCCGTCCTGGCCGGCCCGAGCCGGACCTTCGCCGAGCCGGGCACCACCACCGCCACCCTGGTCAGCGACAGCTGGGTGCGGCTCATGCCGCAGGCCTGGAAGGCCGGCGCGGAGAACGAGGGCTGGTTCCGCACCTGGTTCCAGCAGTCGCTCGGCTCCACCGCGGACGACGTGCTGGCCATCGCCACCCAGTACCTGGCCGGCGCGCCGGAGGGCAAGGACGCCAAGGGCGTGCGGATCAAGGGCGACGCCTCCTTCGGCCCGCTCAACCCGAACGGCTCGGTCGGCAACGACCTGCGGCTGGAGCAGACCGACTTCGTCGACTACCTCGGGACCGCGTACACCTTCGCCGACAAGGTCACCAAGCAGCCCGACAAGACCCGCTACGGCTCCTTCGACTGCTCCGGCTTCGTCCGGATGGTCTACGGCTACCGCGCGGGCTACCCGCTGCTCAGCAAGGACGTGGCCGGCAACGGCCTGCAGCGCACCGCCAACGGCCTGGCCCGGCTCTCCCCCGGCGTACCGGTGCTGCCGCTGACCACCGCGCCCGGCTCGGACACCACCCTGCGGCCCGCCTCGATCGACCCACTGCAACCCGGTGACCTGCTGTTCTTCGAGATCGACGCGCGCACCGGCGCCCGGCTCGACCACACCGGCATCTACCTCGGCCTGGACACCGACGGCCACCCCCGCTACATCTCCAGCCGCGAGGAGGCCGACGGCCCGACCTTCGGCGACAAGGGCGGCACCGCCCGGCTGGACGACAACGGCATGTACGCCAGGGGCCTGCGGAGCGCCAAGCGGCTGTAGGTTGCTCCTGTCCGGACCGGCCGAGGGCGCCCCCGAGCTGTGGTTTCACGCCATCCGGGTAACGATCCGGCACGTCGTACCAGGATTTTCTACGCGCGTAGCCATTTCCCGTCTATCCTCGACGTGTGAACGCATCTCCTCAGTCGGTCGTCTCCGCCGACCCCTACGCCGCCGCCCAGGCCGCCGCCGAGCGCCTGCGCGAGCTGACCGGTGCCGAGCGCCACGACGTCGCCCTGGTGATGGGCTCCGGCTGGGTGCCGGCCGCCGACGCCCTGGGCGAGACCGTGGCGGAGTTCCCGGTCACCGAACTCCCGGGCTTCCCCGCCCCCGCCGTCGCCGGCCACGCCGGCAAGATCCGCTCGGTGAAGATCGGCGAGAAGCGTGCCCTGATCTTCCTGGGCCGCAACCACTACTACGAGGGCCACGGCGTGGCCACCGTCGTCCACGGCGTGCGCACCGCCGCCGCGGCGGGCTGCGGCATCATCGTGCTGACCAACGGCTGCGGCGGTCTGCGCGAGGGCTGGGTCCCCGGCCAGCCGGTCCTGATCAGCGACCACATCAACCTGACCGCGGACTCCCCGATCGTCGGCGCCAACTTCGTCGACCTGACGGACCTCTACTCCAAGCGTCTGCGCGACCTCTGCCGCGAGGTGGACTCCACCCTGGACGAGGCCGTCTACGTGCAGTTCCGCGGCCCGCACTACGAGACCCCGGCCGAGGTCAACATGGCCCGGGTCATCGGTGGCGAGCTGGTCGGCATGTCGACCACCCTGGAGGCCATCGCCGCCCGCGAGGCCGGCTCCGAGGTGCTCGGCATCTCCCTGGTCACCAACCTGGCCGCGGGCATCACCGGCGAGCCGCTCAACCACGCCGAGGTGCTGGAGGCCGGCAAGGCCTCCGCCGAGCGCATGGGCGCGCTGCTGGCGAAGGTCCTCGAGCGGATCTGAACCGGCTGGGTCCGGCAATCACCGCCTAGCGCGCGAGCGCCGGTGATTGCCAGACCCACCCTCTGCCGCACAATCATGAGCGACGGGGTCCGCGGGCGGCTGTGATCCGCTGATCACACCCGCCCGCGGGCCCCGTCCGCATGCGCACACCCACCACTTTGCGGACATTCCAACGGAGCTGGCCATGACGCAGGCACCCACCACCGACCTCCTCACCCGGGCCCGGGCCTGGCTGGCCGAGGACCCCGACCCGCAGACCCGCGAGGAGCTCGCCGCGCTCCTCGCCGCGGCCGAGGGCCCGGAGGCCGAGGAGGACAGCAAGCTCGCCTGGTCCCAGCTGGCCGAGCGCTTCGCCGACCGGCTCCAGTTCGGCACCGCCGGCCTGCGCGGCGAACTGGGCGCGGGCCCGATGCGGATGAACCGCGCCGTGGTGATCCGGGCCGCCGCCGGCCTGGTCGCGTACCTGAAGAAGGAGAGCCTCGGCGACCTCGTCGTCATCGGCTACGACGCCCGGCACAAGTCGTACGACTTCGCCCGTGACACCGCCGCCGTGGTGGTCGGCGCCGGTCTGCGCGCCGCGCTGCTGCCGCGCGCCCTGCCCACCCCGGTGCTCGCCTTCGCGATCCGCCACCTGGGCGCGGCCGCCGGCGTCACCGTCACCGCCAGCCACAACCCGCCGCAGGACAACGGTTACAAGGTCTACCTGGGCGACGGCTCGCAGATCGTCCCGCCCGCCGACGCCGGCATCGCCGCCGAGATCGACGCGATCGGCGCGCTCGCCGACGTCCCGCTCGCCGAGGACGGCTGGGAGGTGGTCGGCGAGGACGTGATCGAGGCCTACCTGACCCGCGCCGCCTCGATCGTGGACCCGCACAGCCCGCGCGACCTCGATGTGGTCTACACCCCGATGCACGGCGTCGGCCGCGACACCCTGGTCGCCGCCTTCCGCCGGGCCGGCTTCCCCGCGCCCACCGTGGTCGCCGAGCAGGCCGAGCCCGACCCGGACTTCCCGACCGTGGCCTTCCCCAACCCGGAGGAGCCGGGGGCGATGGACCTCGCCTTCCGCACCGCCGCCTCGGTCGGCCCGGACATCGTCATCGCCAACGACCCGGACGCCGACCGCTGCGCGGTGGCCGTCCCCGTCAACGGCAACGCCGCCGGCGGCGCCTCCACCGGCAACGGCTGGCGGATGCTCCGGGGCGACGACGTCGGCGCGCTGCTCGGCGCCGCGCTGGTCGCCAAGAAGGCCGCCGGCACCTTCGCCACCACCATCGTCTCCTCCACCCTGCTCGGCCGGATCGCCGAGGCGGCCGAGCTCGGGTACGCGGAGACGCTGACCGGCTTCAAGTGGATCGCCCGCGCCGACGGCCTGCGCTACGGCTACGAGGAGGCGCTCGGCTACTGCGTCGACCCGGAGGGCGTGCGCGACAAGGACGGCATCACCGCCGCCCTGCTCGTCGCCGAGCTGGCCGCGACCCTCAAGCAGTCCGGTCGCACCCTCACCGACCTGCTGGACGACCTGGCGCTGGAGCACGGCCTGCACGCCACCGACCAGCTCTCCGTCCGCGTCCAGGACCTCTCGCTGATCGCCGACGCGATGCGCACCCTGCGCGAGCAGCCGCCCACCGAGCTGGCCGGCCTCAAGGTCACCCGGGCCGACGACCTCACCGCCGGTTCCGCGGACCTGCCGCCCACCGACGGCCTGCGCTACTACCTGGCCGGCGCGGCCGTCCGTTCGGCCCGCATCGTGGTCCGCCCCTCCGGCACCGAGCCCAAGCTCAAGTGCTACCTGGAGGTCGTCCTCCCGGTCACCTCGGCCGCCGACCTCACCGCCGCCCGCACCCGCGCCGCCGAACTCCTCGCCACCATCAAGCAGGACCTCGCCACCGCCGCCGGCATCGACGCCTGACGCACCGCGACCTCAGGCCGAAGGGCCCGCCGGACGATTCCGGCGGGCCCTTCGGCATGCGTTCCCGGGCGCGGATCCCCCCGGCCGGCTCCCGGGTACGAAAGCGAGGGCCTAAGCCGCGATCACGGCGATCAGGGCGATCAGGCCGACCAGGGTCGGGGCGATGATCCACCAGCACCACCGCACGACCACCGGGCCGGCCGCGTCGGGGCGGGAGGCGTTGCGCTCGGCGAGCTCCTGGAGGACGCCGACGACCTGGTCGGACCAGGCGCGGGTGGGGTCGGGCGCGCCCTCGACGACCGAGGGGGCGGGCCGCCCGAAGGCGGTGCCCAGGCGGGAGGCGTGCTGGTCGCCGCCGCGCAGCGCGACGCGGTTGGCGCGCTTGCGCTGGCGCAGCGACACCGGGACCGCCCACACCTGGTACTTCTTGCCCCCCGCCAGCAGCTCCACCGAGTACCCGGCGCGCAGCGCGTCCACCGAGGCCCAGGGCGCCGTGATCGTCCGCAGCGGGTTGCGCACGACCAGCCGCCGGTCGTTGGCGAGCACCGCCGGCCGCAGGGTGTAGGCGATCACCGGGAAGGCGAAGACCGGCACCGCGGCCAGCGACACCCACGGCGTCTTGCCCGTCCCGTTCAGCGCGGCGTCCCCGATCAGCCACCCGGCCACGGCCAACAACAGCACCCCGGAGATCACGCCGGGAATGGAGCGGTACACGCGGTCCGCGTACGCGGGCTCCCCATCGGAGCCGGCCGAGCCCCGGTGGGGCTTGCCGTCGGATTCGGTCATGCCGACGATTCTGCCGCATGCCCCCCGCGATCTACAGGGGTGACGGGTGGGGCAGCCGGGGTTCCGAGATCTCGGTCCGGCATCGAAAAGGTCCCGCCCTAGCCGAATGTTACGCGCGTAGATATGCTGGTCTGGTGACTATGTCCACTCTTGCAGCCAATGCCCTCGGCGTTGCGGGCAGCGGTCTTCAGGACGTTGCGGCGTCCGAGGCCTCGCTCCGCCGCTTCCTGCACGGCCTGCCCGGCGTCGACCAGGTCGGCCTGGAGGCGCGTGCCGCCACTCTCGGTACCCGCTCGATCAAGACGACGGCGAAGGCGTACGCCATCGACCTGGCCATCTCGATGATCGACCTGACCACGCTGGAGGGCGCGGACACGGTCGGCAAGGTGCGCGCCCTGTGCACCAAGGGCAGGAACCCCGACCCGACCGACCCGATCACTCCCCGCGTCGCGGCCATCTGTGTCTACCCGGACATGGTCGCCACCGCGAAGGCCGCGCTGCAGGGGACCGACATCCAGGTCGCCTCCGTCGCCACCGCCTTCCCCGCCGGGCGCGCCGCGCTCCCGGTGAAGCTGGCCGACACCGCCGACGCGGTCGCGGCCGGCGCCGACGAGATCGACATGGTGATCGACCGGGGCGCCTTCCTCTCCGGCCGGTACCTGGACGTCTTCAACGAGATCGTCGCCGTCAAGGAGGCGTGCAAGCGCCCGGACGGCACCTCCGCCCACCTCAAGGTGATCTTCGAGACCGGCGAGCTGCAGACCTACGACAACGTGCGTCGGGTCTCCTGGCTGGCGATGCTGGCCGGTGCCGACTTCATCAAGACCTCGACCGGGAAGGTCGCCGTCAACGCGACCCCGCCGGTCACCCTGCTGATGCTGGAGGCGGTCCGCGACTTCAAGGCGCAGACCGGCATCCAGGTCGGCGTGAAGCCCGCCGGCGGCATCAAGACCACCAAGGACGCCATGAAGTACCTGGTGATGGTCAACGAGACGCTCGGCGACGACTGGCTGACCCCGCACTGGTTCCGCTTCGGCGCCTCCAGCCTGCTCAACGACCTGCTGATGCAGCGCCAGAAGCTGACCACCGGACGGTACTCCGGCCCCGACTACGTGACGGTGGACTGATCACCATGGCCAAGAACAAGAAGACCGAGGAGCCCGTGGCCGAGAAGCGCGGCAGCCTCTTCGAGTACGCCCCGGCCCCCGAGTCGCCCGCCGCCGCGGGTGACATCGCCACCTCCTACGGCCACTTCATCGGCGGCGAGTTCGTCGACTCCTCCGGCAGCGAGGCCCTGAAGACGGTCAACCCGGCCACCGAGCAGGTGCTCGCCGAGTTCGCCCAGGGCACCGACGAGGACGTGGACCGCGCGGTCGCCGCCGCCCGCAAGGCGTTCGCCGACTGGTCGGCGCTGCCGGGCAGCGAGCGCGCCAAGTACCTGTTCCGGATCGCCCGGATCGTCCAGGAGCGCAGCCGCGAGCTGGCCGTCCTGGAGTCGATCGACAACGGCAAGCCGATCCGCGAGACCCGCGACGTCGACCTGCCGCTGGTCGCCGCGCACTTCTTCTACTACGCGGGCTGGGCCGACAAGCTGGACCACGCCGGCTTCGGCCCGAACCCGAAGCCGCTGGGCGTGGCCGGCCAGGTCATCCCGTGGAACTTCCCGCTGCTGATGCTGGCGTGGAAGATCGCCCCGGCGCTGGCCACCGGCAACACGGTCGTGCTCAAGCCGGCCGAGACCACGCCGCTGACCGCGCTGCGCTTCGCCGAGATCTGCCGCCAGGCCGGTCTGCCGAAGGGCGTCGTCAACATCGTCACGGGTGACGGCCGCACCGGCGCCGCGCTGACCGCCCACCCGGACGTCAACAAGGTCGCCTTCACCGGCTCGACCCCGGTCGGCCGCGCGATCGCCAAGCAGCTGGCCGGCACCCGCAAGAAGCTGTCGCTGGAGCTCGGCGGCAAGGCCGCGAACATCGTCTTCGACGACGCGCCGCTCGACCAGGCGGTCGAGGGCATCGTCAACGGCATCTTCTTCAACCAGGGCCACGTCTGCTGCGCGGGCTCGCGCCTGCTGGTCCAGGAGTCGGTCCAGGACGAGCTGCTGGACGCGCTGAAGCGCCGGATGGCCACCCTGCGGGTCGGCGACCCGCTGGACAAGAACACCGACATCGGCGCGATCAACTCGGCCGAGCAGCTGGCCCGGATCACCGCGCTGACCGACGCCGGCGAGGCCGAGGGCGCCGAGCGCTGGTCCCCGGCCTGCGAGCTGCCGGGCACCGGCTTCTGGTTCAAGCCGACCCTCTTCACCGGCGTCAGCCAGGCCCACCGGATCGCCCAGGAGGAGATCTTCGGCCCGGTGCTGTCGGTGCTGACCTTCCGCACCCCCGACGAGGCGGTCGCGAAGGCCAACAACACCCCGTACGGCCTCTCCGCCGGCATCTGGACGGAGAAGGGCTCGCGCATCCTCTGGATGGCCAACAAGCTCAAGGCCGGTGTGGTCTGGGCCAACACCTTCAACAAGTTCGACCCGACCTCGCCGTTCGGCGGCTACAAGGAGTCGGGCTACGGCCGCGAGGGTGGCCGCCACGGTCTGGAGGCCTACCTCGATGTCTGATGTCGTTGCGCGTCTTGACGTCCTCAAGACCTACAAGCTGTACGTCGGCGGGAAGTTCCCGCGCTCCGAGAGCGGGCGGGTGTACGAGGTGACCGACTCCAAGGGCGAGTGGCTCGCCAACGCCCCGCTGGGCACCCGCAAGGACACCCGGGACGCGGTCGTCGCCGCCCGCGCGGCGGTCAAGGGCTGGGCCGGCACCACCGCGTACAACCGCGGCCAGGTGCTGTACCGGGTCGCCGAGATGCTGCAGGGCCGGCGCGAGCAGTTCGCCGCCGAGGTGGCCGTCTCCGAGAACATCGGCCCGAAGAAGGCCGCCGCCCTGGTGGACGCCGCGATCGACCGCTGGGTCTGGTACGCGGGCTGGACGGACAAGGTCGCCCAGATCGCGGGCGGCGCCAACCCGGTCGCCGGCCCGTACTTCAACCTGTCGACCCCGGAGCCGACCGGCGTGGTCGGGATCGTCGCCCCGCAGGCCGGTTACGGGCACTCGCTGCTCGGCCTGGTCTCGGTGATCGCCCCGGCGATCGCCACCGGCAACACGGTCGTGGTCGCGGCCGCCGCGGACGCCCCGCTGCCCGCGCTGTCGCTGGGCGAGGTGCTGGCCACCTCGGACGTCCCGGGCGGCGTGGTCAACATCATCTCGGGCCGGACCGCGGACATCGCGCCCACCCTGGCCTCGCACCAGGACGTCAACGCGGTGGACCTCACCGGCGCGATCGCCGCCGACGGTCCCGGCGCGGCGGGTGCCCTGGAGAGCCTGGCCGCGGATACCCTGAAGCGGGTGGTCCGTCCGCAGCTGGACCCGTTCGCCCAGGACTGGACCAATGCGCCCGGTACCGACCGGCTACTCTCCTTCCTGGAGACGAAGACGGTCTGGCACCCGATGGGGATCTGACCGTTCCCGTCGCCCGCTGAGTAACAACTCCACAGACTGGCCGTCCCCTGTGCCCTCTCCCCCCCAGGGCCCGGACGGTCATTGGACGGACCCGCGCCTCTCCCCCCCTGGCGCGGGTCCGTCGACTTTCGTCGCCGCGCGGTTCCGCCTTTCGGCGCTCCCGGCGCGGATCCGGCCCCGGGAGAATCGACCACGAGTGGAGACGATCAAGGGGAGGGCACCGTGGGAGAGCTCGCGGGCGAGCTGATGGCACTGTTCGCGGACGGGTTCCTGCGCAGACTGCACGTGGCCCGCACCCGTCGCCGGCTGGCCGCCGGGCGGCCCGTCCGGGTGCCCTGCTCGGCCCGCTCCGACCGGCCCGGCTGGCAGCCCGGGTACGTCAACGGCCGGCTGCGCATCACCCCGGGGGCCGCCCTCGTCGACTTCGGCTCGCGTGTCCTCGGCCACACCGAACTGGCCGCCGGCGGCACCTTCCACGAGCCCGAGCCCGACACCTGGCACAGCCAGGACTGGGCCGCCACCGCCTACCAGCCGCCCGGCGGCGGCCACCCGGTCCACCTCCAGGTCGACAGCCGGTACCTGCCGCTCGTCCAGGCCGCCCTCACCGACCCCCGGGCCGTGCGGAAGGCCTGATCCGCCCGGTTTCGGCATCGCGTCCCGATGCGTCAGACTGGTGTCTCGTGAGTGACTCCCCGCTGAACCCCGTACCGATAGCCCGTGCCCGGGTGGTCCTGCTGTCCGGTCCCTCAGGTTCGGGGAAGTCCTCGCTCGCCGAGCGCAGCGGACTGCCGGTGCTCCAGCTGGACGACTTCTACAAGGACGGGGACGACCCCTCCCTGCCGCTGCTGCCGGACGGCGCGGTCGACTGGGACTCCCCGCTCGCCTGGCACCGCGAGCAGGCCGTCGCCGCCATCCGCGGCCTGTACGAGACCGGCCGCGCGGAGGTCCCGGTGTACTCGATCCCGGACAACGGCCGCGTCTCCACCCGGGTCCTCGACCTGGCCGGCGCCCCCGCGTTCATCGCCGAGGGCATCTTCGCCGCCGAGATCACCGCCGACTGCGCCGCCGAGGGCCTGCTCGGCGACGCGATCTGCCTGCGCAACGGCGCCCTGACCACCGCCTGGCGCCGGCTGCGCCGGGACGTCCGCGAGGGCCGCAAGTCGCTGCCGGTGCTGCTGCGCCGCGGCTGGCGGCTGATGCGGGCCGAGCGCTCGATCGTCGGCCGCCAGGTCGGCCTGGGCGCCCAGCCGTGCACCGGCCCGGAGGCGGACCGGCGGATCCGCGCGGCGGCCGCGCAGCGGGAGCTCAGCCCCTCGCTCTGACCCGCGCCGACCCGTTCGACGGCGGGACCGGTACGACGGCGAGGACCAACCCCCCGCGAAAACGAAGAACGACGGGCTCGGTGCGTCTCCCCCGCACCGGGCCCGCCGTCTTCCGGACGACCGCCGGACTCCCCCGGCGGCGCCGCTCCCCCGAGCCGGCGTCGCCAGTCCTCTGGCCGTCCTCTTCACCCGTCCCCCGACGGGAGTCCCATGTCGTCGCGCACCACGGCCGGCCTCGTGGCCGGCCGCGCGGTCACGCGACCAGTTCGCCGAACGCCCGGACGGTGTCGCCCGAGTTGTTCAGGTGCTCGTCCTCGCGCAGCCGGCGCAGCGCGCGCCAGATGCTGCTCTTGACCGTGCCGACGCTGATGCCGAGCACGTCGGCGATCTCCGGGTCGGTCTTGCCCTCGTAGTACCGCAGCACCAGCATGGTCCGCTGGTTCTCCGGCAGCTTGGCCAGCGCCTGCCAGAGCACGGTGCGCAGCTCGGTGCCGCCCATCGCGTCGGTATCGCCGGCCGTCTCCGGCAGCTCCTCGGTCGGGTACTCGTTGACCTTGCGGCGCCGCCAGGCGGAGATGTGCAGGTTGGTCATGGTGCGGCGGAGGTAGCCCCCCACCGCGGCCTTGTCGGTGATCCGGCCCCAGGCCCGGTAGGTGCTGAAGAGCGCGCTCTGCAGCAGGTCCTCGGCCTCGTAGCGGTCACCGGTGAGGTGGTACGCCGTGGCGTACAGGGAGGCGCGGCGCTCGCGCACGTACGCGGTGAACTCCGTGATGTGGTCCTCCGCGACGGCCGGGTGCTCCCCCTGCGCGTCTCCCTGTCCCGCCTGGTCGGTGCGGGCCGCTGCGGGGTTCAGCCGCAGCAGCGTCGCACCGGCGGCCTCGCGGCCGGCCGACTCCCCCGAGTCGGCCTTCCGCAGGCCGGTTCCCCCGATCACCCCGGTCCCCCCGTGCCCCCCCGGGGTGTCCTTGCCCTCGACGCGGACGGGGAGGATCCCCCGCAGCGTGAGGGTGTTGCCGGAGTCGGCCGCACTCCCCATCCGGCCGATCCCGTACAGCTCCCCCTGCCTGCCGCCACCGCTCACCCGGCGAGCGACAGTGTTTCCACCGGTGCTGTGTGCGCACCCCCGTACGATCACGGCACCGGAGGCCTCGTCGGTCCTGACCTCGTACCGGGTCCGGTGGGTGGTCGCTGACGAACGCGCGCCGTGGACAGCCGGGTTGGTCCGGGTCTGAAGCATGGCGTTCATCGTGCGCCCCCTTGGTCGGTACGAGCGGTTCCTGTTGCCGCCCTCCAGCCGGCCGGTTGGCCCGCTGTCCTGCGGCGACATGGAAAATCCTGCCCGCCGGTTGTGATGGCGCTGTCCGCCGACTGTCACAGGGGTGTCACAGGGCCGGGCCCTTCGTCCCGCACCTCCGTCTGCCGTCACGGACGCCGGTGGCGCGCGTTCCGGTTCCCGCACCCGCGGTGACCGGTGGACGGACCGGGCCGGGGGGTGATTCGGCGCCCCGGGTGAGCCAGAATGAGGCCGTGCCTTTCCTCCTTCTGATCGAGGACGACGACGCCATCCGCACCGGCCTCGAACTCGCCCTCACCCGCCAGGGCCACAAAGTGGCCACCGCCGCCTCCGGCGAGGACGGTCTGAGGCTCTTCAAGGAGCAGCGGCCGGACCTGATCGTGCTGGACGTCATGCTGCCCGGAATCGACGGTTTCGAGGTCTGCCGCCGCATCCGCCGGACCGACCAGCTGCCGATCATCCTGCTCACCGCCCGGTCCGACGACATCGACGTCGTGGTCGGCCTGGAGTCCGGCGCGGACGACTACGTCGTCAAGCCGGTGCAGCCGCGCGTCCTCGACGCCCGGATCCGGGCCGTGCTGCGCCGCGGCGAGCGGGAGAGCTCGGACTCCTCCGCGTACGGCAGCGTGGTGATCGACCGCGCGGCGATGACCGTCACCAAGGACGGCGAGGACCTCCAGCTCACCCCGACCGAGCTGCGCCTGCTGCTGGAGCTCAGCCGCCGGCCCGGGCAGGCGCTGTCCCGGCAGCAACTGCTGCGCCTGGTCTGGGAACACGACTACCTCGGAGACTCCCGCCTGGTCGACGCGTGCGTGCAGCGGCTGCGGGCCAAGGTCGAGGACGTCCCCTCGGCGCCCACGCTGATCCGCACCGTGCGCGGCGTCGGCTACCGGCTGGACCCGCCCGCGTGACCGCCGCCCACCGCCCGGTCCGGCGGATACCCCGCTCCTCCTGATCTTGCTGATCCCGCGTAACGACAGGCTCCCGTGACTGACCATCAGACGACGACCCGCCGGTTCTCCTCGGGCCCGTGGCGGCGGCTGCGATCCCTCCGGGTGCGGCTGATCGCGGTGTTCGCCGCGGTCGCCCTGCTCACCGCCGTCTCGGCCTCCGGCATCGCCTACTGGCTGAACCGGGACGCGGTGCTCAAGCGCGCCCAGGACACCGCGCTCAACGACTTCCGGGTCTCGCTCAGCCGGAACGTCTCCGAGCTGCCGCTGAACGCCACCTGCGAGGACCTGCGCCAGCTCGCCGCCAACGTGGCCAGCTCCGGCCTCAGTTACGAGGTGGTGGTCACCGACCCCGCCCACCCGGACTGCATCGCCTCCTCCGACCCGGCCCGCTACACGCTCGCCAGCGTCCCGGAGAAGCTGCAGGACATCGTCGGCAAGCCGCGCGAGCTCACCGAGAGCAACCCGTACCCGTACCACCTCTACTGGCAGCGGCAGAACCTGGAGGGCCGGCCGTTCGTGATCGGCGGCACCAAGGTGGTGCCGACCGGCCCGACCGCGTACATGTTCAAGTCGCTGGAGAACGAGCGGGCCGACCTGAACACGCTCGGCTGGTCGCTGGCCATCGCCACGCTGCTGGCGCTGATCGGCTCGGCACTGCTCGCCCAGGCCGCGTCCGCGACGGTGCTGCGCCCGGTCAAGCGCCTCGGCGAAGCCGCCCGGCGGCTCGGCGAGGGCCACCTGGACACCCGGCTGGAGGTCGACGGCTCGGACGAACTCGCCGACCTGGCGCGGACCTTCAACCGCACCGCGGAGTCGTTGCACGAGCAGGTCGAGGAGCTGAGCGCGCGCGAGGCGCAGAGCCGGCGGTTCGTCGCCGACATGTCGCACGAGCTGCGCACGCCGCTGACCGCGATGACCGCCGTGACCGACATCCTGGAGGACGAGGCCGAGTCGCTCGACCCGATGATCGAGCCGGCGGTGCGGCTGGTGGTCAGCGAGACCCGGCGCCTCTCCGACCTGGTGGAGAACCTGATGGAGGTGACCCGCTTCGACGCCGGCACCGCCAAGCTGGTCGCCGACGAGGTGGACATCGCCGACCTGATCATGTCCTGCATCGACGGCCGGGCCTGGTACGACGCGGTCGAGGTGGACGCGCCGCGCGGCGTCCGGGCCGTGGTCGACCCGCGCCGGCTGGACGTCGTCTTCGCCAACCTGATCGGCAACGCGCTCAAGCACGGCGGCTCCCCGGTGCGGGTCAAGGTCCGCGAGTCCGAGGACGCCATCACGGTGGAGGTCTCGGACAGCGGCCCGGGCATCCCCGAGGACGTGCTGCCGCACGTCTTCGACCGGTTCTACAAGGCCGACAAGGGGCGGGCGCGGTCGGAGGGCAGCGGGCTGGGCCTGTCGATCGCGATGGCCAACGCACAGATCCACGGGGGGACGATCACGGCCGCCAACGGGGAGGTGGGAGCGGTGTTCACGCTGACGCTGCCGCTGACCCCGCCGCCCGCGCCGGCCGCCGCTTCCGAGGAGAGTGCGCAGTGAGCGCCGGTTCGTGCCTTCCCTTCCAGCCGTCCCGTTCCTCCGGTGGATCCGCCCGGCGGGCCGCGGGCGCGGTGCTGCTGCTCGCGCTCGCCACCGGCTGCGGAATCCGCCCGACGCCCGTCCCGGTGGACGCGGGTGCGCCGGCCAGCCGGACGGCCTGCCCGACGGTGCCGCAGATACCGACCGCGCCGGCCGCGCCCTCGTCCGGCGGGCCGACGGCGGCCTCCGGACACGGCTCGGCGCGGCCGGGCGTGAAGCCGTCGCCCGCGCCGTCGGCGGTACCGCCCGTGCCGCCGTCGGTGTCGCCGTCCGCGTCGGCGTCGGCGTCGGCCACCGGGGTGGTCTCACCGCCGCCGCCGTCGGACAACGTGTTCAGCGCGCTGCCGACGGCCACGCCGTCGGCGTCCGCCACCTGCCGGTAAACCTCACGGCGCGCACCCCTGACGGCCTTCGGGGTGCGCGCCGGAATGTTCACGCCTCCGGTGGAACCGCCGCGCCACCCGCTCACGTCCTTCCCCGCGTGCAGCGAGATGGCACCAGGACACGCGACGAGCGTTCCGGCGTGCGGACCGAGACCACCGGGCCGGCGACGGCCGTCCACCATTCCCTCCGCCTGGTGGGCCTGTCCGGACTCGCCCTCCAGCTGGTCCTGGCCGGCTGGCTCGTGCTGAGACCGCTGCCGGTGGCCTGGGTCTACGACGCCAACCTGACGCCGCTGGCCTCGCTCCGCTCCTCCACCGCCTGGCAGCTCCTCGGCGAGCTGCTCCTGCTGGCGCCGCTCGGCGTGCTGCTCCCGCTGTCCGGCGGCCGCCTCCGGGCGCCCTGGCTGCCGTCCTTCCTCCGCACCACCGGCGTGTCGGCCCTGCTGGCCACCGCCCTGGAGTTCCTCTCCTCCTGGACCCCGGGCCACGTCCTGGACGTCGACCACATACTGTTCGCCGTCATCGGTGTCGCCGCCGCCCACCTGGCCGTGGTCCCCGCCGCCCGCACGCTCGCCGTCCACGCCCTCCACCGCCCACCCCGGGCCCCCCGCCCGGCACCCTCCCCGGCCCCGGCCCCACCCGCCGTCTACGCCGAACCCGCCCCCAGCCACGGCCGCTGAGCCCCGCGATCGACCAGCGCCCGGCCGGTGAGCACCCGGACGGCCTTGAGCACCTCGATCCGGTGCTCGCCCGTGGCGGTGAGCGTGGCGGTGAACTCCGGTTCCTCCACGGCGTCGCTACGCCGGCCGCACCCGGCCGCCGACCTCGATCAGGCCGTCGGCGCGGACCCCCGTGACGAGCTGCGAGCCGCGCCCCTGGGTGATCGTCAGGCCCCGCCCGAGTTCGGCGGTCAGCAGCAGGGCGGCCGCGCCGGTCGCCTCGTCCTCGTCGATCCCGTCCCCGCGCCCGGGGAAGGCCCGCGCCCGCACCGTACCGGCGCGCTCGTCCTGCCAGGCCCAGGCGTACACCCACGCGCCCGGCGGCGGGACGTCCAGGGACTCCACCTCGGCGGCGGTGGCGTACCGCCGCAGGGTCCGCGGCGGGGCCCAGTCCGCGCGGGCCGTGATCCGCGTGAACTCGCCGTCCCGCCGCACGCCGACGACCCCGGCCGGGGTGACCAGCCGGTCCGCGCCGAGCAGCCAGCCGACACCGACGCACGGGTGGCCGGCGAAGGGGAGCCGGAGGCCGGGCGTGTAGATGTCGATGACGCCGCGCTCGGCGTCGTCCACGAACACGGTCTCGCTGAAACCGAGCCCGCGGGCGACGGCCTGCCGGTCCGCCTCGCCGGGGACGGCGGCGCCGTCGCGGACCACACCGAGTTCGTTGCCGTGCTCGCCGTCCGGGCCGCAGAACACGCGCAGCACCTGGTGGTCGGCCATCTAACCTTCTCCGTCCGTCCGTTCGACGCCCGAGCAGGGCCGGGCGGTGCGCGGGAACGCGTGGAGGCCGCTGCCGGCACGGCCCCCCCTACCGCTGCTTCGCCCCCAAACCTCCGGCAACCGCGGCATCCTAACCGATCGCGCGGACGACTCGTGAAGCTATTTCACCGCCCGACGACCAACGCGCCGCCACCGGAAAGGACTCGAAAGGGCCTCATAACGGACCGTTCCCCCCACCCGGCCAGAACGCCGGAAGGAATGTCGTCATGACTCCGTGACGAAAAAGCGCGACCGGATGTCGGCGGCGTCCAGTACTGTGCGCACTCGTCCCCAACAGCAGTTCCACCTCACTCCCCACAGGAATGCCTTCGTGAACCTCGACTTCAGCGTCGACCCGCTCTTCTCCTGGTACGTCGTGCTGCTGGCGATCAGCGGGATCGCCATGATCCTCCTCGGCGCCATCAACCTCGGCGGCGGTCTGAGCGCGGGCTGGCGTGCCATCAACGTGCTCGTCGGCATCGGGTTCGCCAGTTACGCCTATTACCTGGCGTTCGTCTTCGAGGGCAGCTCGTACCGGATCTTCTTCCAGGCGTTCATCCTGCCGGTGGTGCTGATCGCCAACGCGGTGAAGGCGCTGGTGGCGCGCACCAACGCCCCGGCCCCGCAGCCGGTCCCGGGCGCCGCGCCGTACGACCCGAACGCGCCGTTCGCCCAGCCCAACCCGTACGCCCAGGCCAACCCGTACGCCCAGTCGACCCCGGTCCCGCCGCAGGGCGCCCCGGCCGCGCCGCCGGCCCAGCCGCAGACCCCGCCGGCCCCGCAGCCCCCGGCCAACTGAACTACCCGACCGCGCCGTTCGCCTGGCAGCCACCCGCCGCCCGGCGAGCGGCGCGGTCGTGTTCCACCCGAGCCGGCCCGGGGTCAACCGGTGGCCGGGGCGGCGTGCCGCTGCTGGAGCCCCTTGATCTGCCGGATCCAGAACTCCCACTTGGCGTCCACCGGTGCGCCCTTGGGCAGCAGGCCGAGCTGCTGGGCGAGCGCGTAGAAGCCCGACCCGGCGTCGTTCTCGCCCTGGTAGCGCACCAGCGCGGAGAGCATGAGGCCCGACTGCGGGAAGTCCCGGTCGACGATGAGCCCGAGCAGGTGGCCCATGGCCGCCCGGTCCCGCGCCTGGCCGAAGTCGAAGCCCGGCAGGCCGGTCCGCTCGACCAGCACCGCGTTCATCTCGGTGTACGTGGTCGTGGGATCGCTGAGCCCGGCCCGTTCCCGGAGGAAGTCGAGGCCCGCCCCGACCAGTTCGTCCCACTCCAACTCGTCCCGACCGTACTTGGACATCCAGCCTCCTCGGAGCCGCCCGACGAACGCGACCGTACCGCTGCCGGGGCCGCCGCGTCCGCCCGTCGCGGAGGAGCCACCACAACGGGTGGACGCGGACGGCGACCGGTCAGGGTGTGAGCCGGTGCAGGTCGCGCGGGAAGAGCGTGGTGCGACGGACGTTGTCCGCTCCGGTCAGCCGGGCCGTCCAGCGCTCCAGGCCGAGGGCGAAGCCCCCGTGCGGGGGCATGCCGTGGGCGAAGGAACGCAGGTAGGCCGCGTACGGCTCCGGCGATTCGCCCCGGGCGGCGAGTGCGGCGAGGTAGTCCTCGTGCCGGTGCAACCGCTGGCCGCCGGTGACCAGTTCGAGCCCTCGGAAGAGCAGGTCGAAGCTGTTCGAGTACTCCGGCCGCCCCGGCTCCGGGTGGGTGTAGAACGGCCGTTTGCGCATCGGGTAGCCGACCACGAACAGGAACTCGCTGCCGTGCTCGCGCAGCGCCCACTCGCTCAGCCACCGTTCGTGCGCGGGTGCGAGGTCCGGCTCGTCGGCGCCGAGCAGCCGCATCGCCTCGGCGAAGTGGATCTGCGGGATCTCGGCCGGCACGACGGGCAGTTCCGCCGCCAGCAGCTCCACGGCACCGGCCGCGCGGGCGGCCACCGACTCGGCCATCCCGGCGACGGCCTCGCGGACGACGGCCATCACGTCGCGGTGGTCGGCGATGAAGCCGAGCTCCGCGTCCAGACTGGTGTACTGCGCGAGGTGGCGCGCGGTGTCGTGCGGCTCGGCGCGGAACACCGGCCCGGTCTCGTAGACGCGCTCGAAGACGCCGACCATGGCCTGCTTGAAGAACTGCGGCGACTGCGCGAGGTACGCGGGCCGGCCGAACCAGTCGAGCGCGAAGACGTCGGCGCCGGACTCGGTGGCCGAGGAGACCACCTTCGGCGTCTGGATCTCGGTGAAGCCGAGCCCGTCGAGCGTCGCCCGGAACCCGGCCACCGAGGCGGCGGAGATCCGGTGCGGAGCGGCGAGCCGCGGGTGCCGCAGGGTGACCGGCGCGCCGTCGAGGATGACGGGCAGGGCGGCCTGGACGGTCGGGCGGTAGAGGCCGAACGGCGGCGCCTCGGCGAGGCCGGACAGCACCTCGACGACGGGGGAGGTCAGCTCGACGCCGTTCGGTGCCTGCGGGTTGGCCGTGACGGTGCCCCGGACCCGCAGCACGGTCTCCTCGGGGACGTCGGCCTCCCCCTCGGCGGCGACCACCTGGGCGAGGCCCGAACGGTCCCGCAGCACGAGGAAGGTCACGGACTTCAGAGCGCGGCGGCGGTGCAGCCAGCCGCGGAGTTCGATGGACTCGCCGATCCGGCCGGGTAGTTCGGCGGCCAGGACGCGGGCGGTCGTCGGGTGGATCATCGCGGCCCTCCAGGGGCGTCGTGGTGATCCCTTGGAAGTGCGGGCGAGAAGGGGACTCGCGGTACCACCGCACCTTCGCCGCCACCCGTGGCGGGCGGCGGCCTCGTTGCTGGCCCGGTGACGGGGGCCGGCCGGCGGGGCATTTCCTCCCCGCACTCAGGAGTGTCTTCGCTCCGGGGCGCGAGGCCGCCTTCACAGCTACCGGCGGCTCTCTCGGCTCACGGGTCCCGGAGGTACTCGTCTCCCTCGACGCGTTGCAGGGAGAGTAGACGCGCCGCCCCCGACCGGCAACGGATTAACCGTGCGGGTGGCCCGATTGCCCGCCCTCGATCCCGTCTTCGCCGGGCCCGTCCGCGGCGACGGGCCGGGCACAGGCCGTTCCGCCCGCCGGGGTGAAGACGCCCGCGACGTCGGCCACGTGCTCGCCCTCCTCGGCCGTCTCCCAGTTCGGGTAGTACACCTCGCGGGTGGCCCCGGTGCGGGCGTGGCCCTGCTCGCGAATCCAGGTGAGCACGGCGTCGTGCACCCCCACCATCGTCGCGAAGTCCCGGTCCCCCTTGCCCAGTTCCGTGTACGCCTCGCGGTGCGCCGGCTCGATCCGCACCCCGATCTCCCCCGCGGGCTCGACCGCGTCCGTCGTCGGTACGCAGACCTCGACCGGGCCGTCCGAGTCGTCGCTCACGATGCCGTGGTAGACGGCGAAGAGCGGGCCGGACGGGCCGGCACCGGTCGTCCGCAGGTGCGCGAAGATCGCACCCGTGGCCTCGCCGAGGAAGTCGAGGAGGCCCTCGGCGGTGACACGGCGCCGGATGAACAGCACCTTCTGCTCGGGCACGTCGCGCTCGGCCATCTCGTACATCCGCGGACTCCTTCCGGCCAGTACTTCTCGGGCGTAGCCCACCGCCTCCCGGCGGGCCGCGTGCACGGACCGCTCCTTCCGCCAGTAGGCGTCGAGCAGCCGGACCGACTCGGTTCCGCCCGGGTCGAGCACCCCCGCGATCAGCGCCAGCGGCATCCCGGTGGCGCGCAGCAGGGCGATCCGGCGGGCCCGCTCGACCTGGACCGGGGCGTACCGCCGGAACCCGGTCCGCGGATCGACGTGCGCGGGCGGCAGCAGCCCCCGGTCCGCGTACAGCCGCAGCGCCTTGTGGCTCAGCCCGGTCCTGGCCGCGAGCTCCCCGATGCCGATCAAGTCCTCGTGCATGCCGTCACTCTGGCCCCTGCCCCAGGGGCAGAGGCAAGGAGCCCCCGGAACACGGAGGACTTCACCGAATCCTTACAGTCGTCATTTCGGACAATCAATTCGCTATCGCCGCATACCCCATGACACCGGACTTGACCGGCGTATGCACCACGTAGAAGCCTTGGCCGCCCTTCGGACTCCCCCGGGGGCGTCATTTCTCACTCGGCCTTCGACAGTGAGTTGATAGTCATGCGTCTTACCAACCTCCTCCGCACGTCCGCCACGGTGGCGGCAGCGGCCGGTCTGCTGGCCGCCTCGGCCGTCGCCCCGGCGTACGCGACGGCGGGCACCTACACGGTGCAGCTGCGGCAGTCCCTCCCGCGCACCGCGTCCTCCACCGAGGGCGGCGTCCCCAGCAGCGGCGAGCAGTGCCCCGGGATCCCTTCGACCATGGACGGCTGGCACTTCGTCCTGCCCACCAACGAAGCGCACTTCGTGAAGCTGACCGTCACCTTCGAGCCGGGTGGCCAGCAGGTCGTCACCACCTTCGGCCCGCCGACCGACAAGCACGCCTACGTGGCGTCGACGCCGGGCGCCAAGCTCACCGCGGCCGTCGCCGAGGTGAGCGGCGGTGACGTGAAGCTGTTCAACCTGTCGCACACCTGCGCGGCGGTCGCTCCGACCACGACCCCGTCGAGCCCGGCGCCCAGCACCTCGCCCAGCGCCTCCACCTCGCCGAGCAGTTCCGCCTCGCCGAGCGGCTCCGCCTCGCCGTCGGCCTCGCCGAGCGGCTCCACCTCGCCGAGCGGCAGCACCTCCCCCACGCCGTCGACGAGCGGTTCGTCCTCCCCGAAGCCGTCGGCGAGCAGCTCGACGGCCGCCGGCACGAGCCCGTCGGCGACCGTCTCCGCCGCCGCGCCCAGCGCGTCCCCGTCCGTCACCGCCACCGGTTCGGGCGGCGGGAGCCTGGCGTCCACCGGCGCCAGCGTCGGCGGGGCCGCCCTGGCCGGCGTGCTGCTGATCGGCGCGGGCGGCGCGCTGGTCATGCGCCGCCGCAAGGCGGCCGCCCAGCAGTAGCGGGCGACCGCACCGACGACGAGCGGCGAGGTCCGGACGGGCCCCGCCGCTCGTTCGCGTCTCCGGGTGGGTCCGGGTGGTCCGCCTCCGCGCACGACGACCGGGGCGGCCGCGACGGGGCCGCTCGGGACCGGAGGCCGACCGGCCCGGCTCCCCGCTCCGCCGGCCGCCGGTCTCCGGGGCGCCCCTGAGGGGAACCCCGAGAGGACGTCCGTCTTCCCGATGACGGAGCTCCGGGGCGGGATCGCCGTCCAGGTTGAGGATTCGGCGGCCGCGGCGGCGGAGCATGGAAGTACGCCAGCCGGAGGGACCGGCCCAGGCGCTACGACACGGAGACCGCCATGAGCCGCCTCGCCCGCCCCCGCCACAACCGCGTCATCGCCGGCGTCTGCGCCGGGATCGCCGAGCGCTTCGGCCTGTCGCCGTGGACCGTCCGGATCATCTTCCTGGCCTCCTGCCTGCTGCCCGGCCCGCAGTTCCTGATCTACCTGGCGCTCTGGCTGCTGCTCCCGCAGGAGCCGTGACGCCCTCGGGAACGGTGACCACGGGCACGACGACAACGGGCCGCCCGCGCCCCGGCATCACCGGGGTGCGGGCGGCCCGCCGCGCGACAGGGCGTGTCAGCCGCCGAGGCCCGGCAGCGGGAGGGTCTGGGTCAGCCCGCCGAGCGGGGTCTTGTCCAGGCCCGGGACGTTCGGCACGGCGGCGCGCTGCGCGGCGTCACCGGCGGGGGCGGTCACGGCCTGCCCGGTGCTCGGGTTGAGGGTGCCGAGGGTGCCGGCGACCTTGTCGCCGCCGGGCAGCTTGCCCGCGGTGTCGACGACCGCGCCGGTCACGGCCGGGTTGGTCACCGCGCCCGTGGGAAGCCCGAGGCCACCGGCGGCGGCCGGGTCGGCGGACGCGCTGCCGGCGCCCACCGCCGCGATGGCGATGCCGAGCGCGGCGGTACCGGCGGCCTTGAGAGTGGCCTGCTTCATGTTCGTCCCCTTGAATCCTCGTCGGTGGCCGACATCCACGGCAGGGCGGCGGGTTCCGCCGCCACGGCCGGTCGGCGATGACTGGCACACCGTAGTGATTGGATCGCACGAGGATCAAAGGGCGTTAACCCACACGAGTGGGTAGTCAGATGAACGCCAATTTCCTTACGGGACAAAGGCGTTCATCCGACCACACACCACCCGATCCGGCTTCAGGAGCCGACGCTGAACAGCCACTCCGCCTTGAGCTCGGCGTAACCCGGCTTGATCACGTCGTTGATCATCGCGAGCCGCTCGTCGAACGGCAGGAACGCCGACTTCATCGCGTTCACGGTGAACCACTCCATGTCGCCCAGCGTGTAGCCGAAGGCCTCCACCAGGTGCCCGAACTCGCGGCTCATGCTGGTGCCGCTCATCAGCCGGTTGTCGGTGTTCACCGTCACCCGGAACTTCAGCCGGCTGAGCAGCCCGATCGGGTGCTCGGCGTACGAGGTGGCCGCCGCCGTCTGGAGGTTGGAGGTGGGGCACATCTCCAGCGGGATGCGCTTGTCGCGCACGTACGCGGCCAGCCGGCCGAGCTCGACGCTGCCGTCCTCGTTCACGGTGATGTCGTCGACGATCCGGACGCCGTGGCCGAGCCGGTCGGCGCCGCAGCACTGCAGGGCCTCCCAGATCGACGGCAGGCCGAAGGCCTCGCCCGCGTGGATGGTGAAGTGGTTGTTCTCGCCCTTGAGGTAGTCGAAGGCGGCCTGGTGGCGGGTGGGGGGGTACCCGGCCTCGGCACCGGCGATGTCGAAGCCGACGACGCCCTGGTCCCGGTGGCGGTTGGCCAGCTCGGCGATCTCCTGCGAGCGCGCGGCGTGCCGCATCGCGGTGATCAGGGTGCCGATGCGGATGCGGTGGCCGGCGGCCTTGGCGTTCGCCTCGCCGAGCCGGAAGCCCTCCTGGACGGCCTCGACGACCTCGTCCAGGGTCAGGCCGCCCTCCAGGTGCTGCTCGGGGGCGTAGCGGACCTCGGCGTACACGACGCCGTCGGCGGCCAGGTCCTCGGCGCAGTCGGCGGCGACCTTGATCAGGGCCTCGCGGGTCTGCATCACGGCGCAGGTGTGCGCGAAGGTCTCCAGGTAGCGGACCAGCGAGCCGGAGTCGGCGGCCTCGCGGAACCACTCGCCGAGTTCCTTCGGGTCGGTGGTGGGGAGACCTTCGTAGCCGACCGCGGCGGCCAGCTCGACCACGGTCTCGGGGCGGAGTCCGCCGTCGAGGTGGTCGTGCAGGAGCACCTTCGGGGCGCGGGCGATCTGGTCGGGGGTGGGGATCCGGGGGCCGGTGCCCGCGGTGGTGACGGGGATCTGCTTCTCCATTGCGAGAGTGTAGCTCCTACGCGCGTAGACAGCCACCGTCCACGCGCCGGTTCGGCCAATGCGCACCCGGATTCCACCGAACGGGTGCGCACGCACCACGGGTGCCCCGGGAGGCGGCCCTCAGTCGTGCTGCAGCAACCGCCCCCGCCGCGACAGCACGAAGTCCCGGAACGCCGCCACCGGCGGGGTCGGCGGCCGCCCCGCCGCCCATGCCAGCCCGATCGCCCGGCGGGTGCGCGGCGCCGTCACCTCGAGCTCCACCACCCCCGGCCGCGCCACCAGCGCGGGCGGTAGCAGCGCCACCCCCAGCCCGGCCGCGACCAGCCCGCGCAGCGTCTCCGCCTCCTCGCCCTCGAAGGCGATCCGCGGCGCGAACCCGGCCTCCGCGCAGAACCCGTCCGTGATCGCGCGCAGCCCGTACCCGCGCTCCAGGCCGACGAACGGCTCCTCGGCCACCTCCGCCAGCCGGATCCGCCGCCGCCCGGCCAGCCGGTGGTCGGCCGGCACCACCAGGTACAGCCGCTGCTCGTCCAGCGGACGGGCCACCAGCGCCGGGTCGTCCTCCGGCAGCGGCGAGACCAGGCAGAGATCCAGCTCCCCGTCCTTCAGCCGCTCCAGCATCGCCCCGACGTAGTCCTGCACCAGTTGGAACCGCACCTGCGGGTGCGCCGCCCGGAACCCGCGCAGCAGCGCCGGCACCGCGTCCGTCCCCATGGTGTGCAGGAAGCCGAACGCCACCCGCCCGGCCGCCGGGTCCGCCTCCGCCCGGGCCGCCTCGGCGCCGCGCTCCAACTCGGCCAGTGCCCGCTCCACCGAGGCCCGCAGCAGCCGGCCGGCCCGGGTCAGCCGGACCGTCCGGCCCTGACGGGCCAGCAGGTCCACGCCCAGCTCCGCCTCCAGCCGGGCCACCGCCCGGGACAGCGTCGGCTGCGGCATGCCGAGCACCACCGCCGCCTGCGTCACGTGCTCCAGCCGGGCCACCGCCGCGAACTGGGCCAGCTGCGGCGCGAGTCGGACGGCCGGCGGCTCCGGCCCCAACTCCGCGAGCCGGTGCGGGAGCTCGAACTCCCCGGTGCTCTCCGCCATTGCGCCCGTCCTCCCCGCAGCCACCTGCGCTCATGCACTGACGCATGCATTATCGACCAACCATGCATTGGACGCATCAGCGCCACCCGGCCTAACGTCGACGCCATGCAGCCCTCCAGTACCGGGGCATCCGTGGCCACTCCGGATGCCCTCGCCCAGCCGTCCCCGATCACCGCACGCACCGACGACCGCCACCGCGCCGGCCAGCGCGCCTTCCGCCGCGCCAACCTCGCGCTCTTCGCCGCCGGCATCGCGACCTTCGTCCTCCTCTACTCCACCCAGGGCCTGCTGCCGGTCCTCTCGGCCGACCTCGACCTCACCCCGGGCCAGGCCAGCTGGACGGCCTCCGCGGCCACCCTGGGCCTCGCCCTCGCCCTGCTCCCGGCCAGCGCGCTCTCCGACCGCTACGGGCGCACCGCGGTGATGACCGCCTCCGTGCTGGCCGCCGCCGCCCTCGCCCTGGCCCTGCCGTTCGCCCCGGACCTCACCACCCTGGTCGTGCTGCGCGCCCTCCAGGGCGCCGCCCTCGCCGGACTGCCCGCCACGGCGATGGCCTACCTCGCCGAGGAGGTCCACCCCAGCGCGCTCGCCTCCGCGATGGGCCTGTACGTGGCCGGCAACAGCATCGGCGGCATGGGCGGCCGGCTGCTCTCCGGCTGGGTCGCGGCCGGCCTCGGCTGGCGCTGGGGCCTGGCGGCCTCCGCCGCGCTCGCGCTGCTCGCCGCGCTGGCCTTCCGGCTGCTGATCCCCGCCGCCCGCCACTTCACCCCGGCCCCGGTGGACGCCCGCGCCCTCGCCCGCACCGTCGGCCGGCACCTGCGCAACCCGCTGCTGGTCCGGCTCTACGCGCTCGGGCTGCTCTTCATGGCCGTGTTCGGCGCGGTCTACAACACCGTCGGCTACCGGCTGATCTCCGCGCCGTTCAACCTGCCGGAGTCGGTCGCCGCCTCGATCTTCGTGGTGTACCTGGTCGGCACCGGCACCTCGGCCGCCGCGGGCCGGCTCTCCGGCCGCCTCGGCCGGCGCGGCGCCCTCTACGCCTCCATCGGCGTGACCGCCGCCGGCCTGCTGCTCTCGCTCGCCGGCTCGCTGCTCTGCGCCCTGCTCGGCCTGGTCCTGATCACGGCCGGCTTCTTCGCCGGCCACGCGACCGCGTCCTCCGCCGTCGGCCGCACCGTCACCGAGGGCCGCGCCCAGGCCTCCGCGCTGTACCTGATCGCCTATTACCTGGGCAACAGCCTCGGCGGGACGGTCGGCGCCGACGCGTACCACGCCACCGGCTGGCCGGGTGCCGCCGCCGTGGGCCTCACCGCCATGACCCTGGCCGCCGCCGTCACCCTCTACGCCACCCGCCGGGCCCTCGCCGCCCGCCGGACCGTCCCCGCCGTCCACTGACGATCAAGAACCGGCGGATACCTGACACAGGGCGTCAGGTATCCGCCGTAGCTTTCCTCTCGTCCCACCCGATCGACCAGAGGAACGCACATGGCCACCTTCGTCCTCATCCCCGGCGTCCTGCACGGCGGTTGGTGGTACCGGCCGCTCACCGCGGGGCTGCGGGCCGCCGGACACGAGGTGTTCCCCGTGACGCTGACCGGGGTCAGCGAGCGCGGCCACCTCAACGCCCTGGCCGTCGACCTCGACACCCACATCCAGGACGTGCTCGGGCTGCTGGAGGCCGAGCGGATCACCGACGCCGTCCTCGTCGCGCACAGCTACGGCGGGATGGTCGCCTCGGGGGTCGCCGACCGCGCGCCGGAGCGGATCGCCGGGCTGGTCCACGCGGACGCCTTCGTGCCGCGCGACGGGGAGTCGGCGTACACCATCGTCAACGAGGTCTGGAAGCAGCGGTACCTGGCCGGCGCCGCGGCCGGCGGCGGCCACACCCTGGTCGGCCGGCACCCCGACCTCGACCCGCGCGCCACCGTCCACCCGCTGGCCACCCTGCTCCAGCCGATCAGGCTCACCGGCGCCGCCGACGCGCTCGCCGTACCCCGCGTGTACCTGCACGCCGAGGAGTTCGAGGACACCCCGTTCCTGGAGACCCTCGACCGGCTGCGGCAGGACCCCGCCTGGACGGTGCACACCCTCCCGGTCGGCCACGACCTCGTCCGCGAGGCCCCCGAGGAGTTCCTCGAGCTCACCCTCACCGCGACGGGCTGAGAACAGCCCGTCCGTCGGCGTGCATCGATAGACTCCGCAATATGAGCAACGATCCTGCTGTGTACGCCCGGTTGCGCGAGATCGCCGATCAGCTGCCGCAGGTGCCGGGGATAGGGAAGATCGAGATCGCCGACGGCGAGATCGTCATGATGATGTCGCCGGTCAGGAAGCACGAACTCGCCGTCATCCGGATCGCTCGGCAGCTCAACGCCCAGCTTCCGCAGACGCATCCGGGCCACATCGCGCATCCCGGGGCCGACCTGGAGGACGTCGGCCTGGGCCGACTGCGGAATCCCGACCTGATGGTCTTCGCCGAGAGGGTCCTCGAAAGCGACCAATCCGCCCTCCTGCCGCACGAGGTCCTGCTGGTCGTCGAGATCGTCTCCAAGTCCAACCCCGAGAACGACTACCACGGCAAGGTCCGCGACTACGCGGCCATGGGCATTCCGTTCTACCTGATCGTCGACCCCCGGACCGGCACCGGCATCGTGCACTCGGAACCCGGCTACACCTCGCGCAAGGAGTTCGCCTTCGGCGACACGGTCACCGTCGGCCCGTGGGCGCTCGACACCAGCGGTCTGCTCACGTACGCCTGACCAGGCGTACGTGAGCAGACCCACGGCTCACGCGATGCGGTCGAGCACGATCGGGTTCGGGGTGAACGCCGTCCCCGCCGGGGCGACCTCGATGCCGCCGGCGAGGGCCTCGATGGCGTAGTCGTAGCGCTCCGGGGTGTCGGTGTGCAGGGTCAGCAGGGGCTGGCCGGCCACCACGGTGTCGCCGGGCTTGGCGTGCATCTCGACGCCGGCGCCGGCCTGCACCGGGTCCTCCTTGCGGGCGCGGCCCGCGCCGAGGCGCCAGGCGCAGACGCCGACCGCGTACGCGTCGAGCGTGGTGAGCACGCCGGAGGCCGGCGCGGGGATGACGTGCTGCTCACGGGCGACCGGGAGCGGGGCGTCGACGTCGCCGCCCTGGGCGGCGATCATGCGGCGCCAGTGGTCCATCGCGGAGCCGTCGCGCAGCGCGTCGGCCGGGTCCTTGCCGTGCACGCCGGCCGCGGCGAGCATCTCGCGGGCCAGCGCGAGGGTCAGCTCGACCACGTCGGCCGGGCCGCCGCCGGCCAGCACCTCGACCGACTCGCGGACCTCCAGCGCGTTGCCCGCGGTGAGGCCGAGCGGGGTGGACATGTCGGTGAGCAGGGCGACGGTGTTGACGCCGGCCGTGGTGCCGAGGCCGACCATGGTGCGGGCCAGCTCGCGGGCGTCGTCCAGGTTCTTCATGAAGGCGCCGGAGCCGACCTTCACGTCGAGGACGAGCGAGCCCGTCCCCTCGGCGATCTTCTTGGACATGATCGAGGAGGCGATCAGCGGGATCGCCTCGACCGTGCCCGTGACGTCGCGCAGCGCGTACAGCTTCTTGTCGGCGGGCGCGAGGCCGTCGCCGGCGGCACAGATCACCGCGCCGGTGTCGCGCAGCACCTGGAGCATCTCCTCGTTGGAGAGCAGGGCGCGCCAGCCGGGGATGGACTCCAGCTTGTCGAGGGTGCCGCCGGTGTGGCCGAGGCCGCGGCCGGACAGCTGCGGGACGGCCGCGCCGCAGGCGGCGACCAGCGGGGCGAGCGGCAGGGTGATCTTGTCGCCGACGCCGCCGGTGGAGTGCTTGTCGCTGGTGGGCTGGGCGAGCGAGGAGAAGTCCATCCGGACGCCGGAGCGGATCATCGCGTCGGTCCAGCGGCTGATCTCGCGCAGGTTCATGCCGTTGAGCAGGATCGCCATGGCGAGCGCGGACATCTGCTCGTCGGCCACCTCGCCGCGGGTGTAGGCGTCGATGACCCAGTCGATCTGAGCGTCGCTCAGCTCTCCGCGGTCGCGCTTGGTCCTGATGACGGAGATGGCGTCCATGGCTTGCTCCAAGAGGGGTTCAAAAAGCGAAGAGTGTCGCGAGCTGGCCGGTTTGCGGCCCCACTCGCGACACTCTACGCGCGTAACAGACAGAGAGACTAGAGCCGCTCCGGCCCGAACGCGTCGGGCAGGACCGCGCTCATCGGCTTCACCCCGGAGGGCAGCTCGACCAGCAGCTCCGGGCCGCCGTGCTCGTACAGCAGCTGGCGGCAGCGGCCGCACGGCATCAGCAGTTCGCCGGCCCCGTCCACACAGGTGAACGCGACCAGCCGGCCGCCGCCGCTCGCGTGCAGCGCGGAGACCAGGCCGCACTCGGCGCAGAGGCCGAGCCCGTACGAGGCGTTCTCCACGTTGCAGCCGGTGACCAGCCGGCCGTCGTCCACCAGGGCGGCCGCGCCGACCGGGAACGCGCTGTACGGGGCGTACGCGTGGCCCATCGCCTCGCGGGCCGCCTCGCGCAGCCGCTCCCAGTCGACCACCAGGCCGTCGGCGGACGTCACTTGCCCTGGCCCTTGCGGTAGACCTGGCCGTCCGCCTTCGGCGGCCGCAGCCGCTGCGAGGCCAGCGAGAGCACCACGAGGGTGATCACGTACGGCGTGGCCACGATCAGCGGACGCTCCACCTGGTCGGTGGTGAAGTACCAGGCGAACAGGCCGCCGGAGACCACGAAGGTGATCGCCGCGCCGGTCAGCTTCCGGCGGTAGGCGTTCCAGATCGCCAGCAGGAGCATCGCGATCGCGACGACCAGGATCAGCACGTGCACCGACTCCGGGTCGCGCAGCTGGAGGCTGTCGGTGAAGCCGAACAGGCCGGCGCCCATGGCGAGACCGCCGGGCATCCAGTTGCCGAAGATCATCGCCGCGAGGCCGATGAAGCCCCGGCCGAGGGTCTGGCCGTCCTTGTAGAAGTGCGCGGCGACCAGCGAGAGGTACGCACCGCCGAGGCCCGCGAAGGCGCCGGAGGCGACCACCGCGTAGTACTTGTACTTGTAGACGTTGACGCCCAGCGACTCGGCCGCGGTCGGGTTCTCACCGCAGGAGCGCAGCCGCAGGCCGAACACCGTGCGCCACAGGAGGAAGTAGCTGGCCACGATCAGCGCACCGGCCAGCGGCACCACCACCGAGATGTTGGTGACCAGACCGCCGAGCACGCCGGCGACGTCCGAGACCAGGAACCAGTGGTGGTTCTCCAGGCTCTTCAGCCCCGAGGAGAGGCCGGGGATGGTGATGTACGGCAGCGGATCGGCCGGCGGGGACTGGTTCGCCCCGGCGCCGTCGGCGATGTAGTCCTTGTAGTAGATCCGGTTGACGTACGCGCAGATGCCGGGGATCAGCAGGTTGATGCCGACGCCGGAGACGATGTGGTCGACGCCGAAGGTCACCGTGATGACGGCGTGCAGCAGACCGCCGAGCGCACCGCCCAGCATGCCGGCCAGCAGGCCGACCCACGGGTTGTACAGGAAGCCGGCCCAGGCACCGCAGAAGGTGCCGGCGACCATCATGCCTTCGAGGCCGATGTTGACCACGCCGGCCCGCTCGGACCAGAGACCGCCCAGACCGGCCATGCCGATCGGCACGGCGGCGCTGAGCGCGGCGGTGACCTGACCGGAGGAGGTCAGCGAGTGGTTGCCGGTGGCCATGCCCACGGCGGAGAAGAGGACCAGGGTGCCCGCGATCAGCAGCAGCACCACCGGCCAGGACATCTTGCGCTTCTTGGCGGGAGCGCCCGGCGCCTTCGCACGGGCAGCGGTGGCGGTGCTCATGCCGACACCTCCTTCTTCTCGTTGGCGGCCGCGGCCTGGGCGGCGAGCTCGGCGCCGACCTTCTGCTGCTGGCGCTTGAGGCCGTAGCGGCGCACCAGCTCGTACGCGACGACGACGCAGATGACGATGGTGCCCTGCATGACCGGGACGATCTCCTGCGGGAACCCGCCCTGGTTCGGCAGCAGCGCGCCGGTGGTGTCCAGGAAGGAGAAGAGCAGGGCCGAGAAGGCCATGCCGATCGGGCTGTTGCGGCCGAGCAGGGCGACCGAGATGCCGAGGAAGCCGAGGCCCGGCTGGAAGCTCTGGCCGAAGTAGTACGAGTTCTGCAGCAGCTCGGGCAGGCCGATCAGACCGGCCAGCGCGCCGGAGACCAGCATCGAGATGACGATCATGCGCTTGACGTTCACACCGGACGCGGTGGCCGCGGACTCCGAGCGGCCGGTGGCGCGCAGGTCGAAGCCGAAGCGGGTCCGGGTCAGGGTGAACTGGAAGGCCACGCCGACCAGGATCGCGATGAACAGGAAGCCGTACAGCGGGCCGCCGTTGGTGTCGAGCGTGAAGAAGTGGCTGGACTCCGAGACCGGGGCGGTCTGGATGGCGTTGGTGGTGCCGCCCTTCTCCGGCGCGAAGCGGCCGGGGACCAGCAGCAGACCGACGATGGCGATCGCGATGGCGTTCAGCATGATGGTCGAGATGACCTCGCTGACGCCGCGGAAGACCTTCAGCAGACCGGCGATGCTGGCGTAGAGGCCACCGACCAGCATGGCGGTGATCAGCAGCAGCGGGATCTGGATGAACGACGGCAGGTCGAGCCGGCTGCCGACGAACGCCGCGAACAGCGCCGCGACCTTGTACTGGCCCTCGACACCGATGTTGAAGAGGTTCATCCGGAAGCCGAAGGCCGCGGCCGCGGCGGCCAGGTAGTACGTGGTGGCCCGGTTCAGGATCAGCACCTGGCCGTCGGCCTTGGTGCCGAAGGTGACCATCACGTCCCAGGCGTCGAACGGGTTCTTGCCCGAGGTCGCCAGCAGGACCGAGCAGATCGCGACGGAGAGGACGACGGCGAGCACCGGCGCCGCGAGGGCGAGCACGATCTTCTCGACGCTGAACCGCTGCGCCAGGGAGCTCTTGGCCGCCGGCTTCGGGGCGGCGGGGGTGGGACTGGTCATGTGGCTACTCCCCCGCCTGCGGGTCGGCGGTGTCGGTGGGGGTGTCGGACGGGGCGGCGTCCTGCGGGCCGGACTCGGCCTCGGTGCCCTCGGCGAGGACCTCGTGGAACTCCTCGACGGCCTCCGGCTCGGACTCGATGTGGCCGCGGGCCGCACCGGTCATCGCGGTGCCCAGGTCCTCCGCGGTCACGGTGGCCGGGTCGGCGTCGGCGACCAGGCGGCCGCGGTAGATCACCCGGATGGTGTCGGAGAGGCCGATCAGCTCGTCCAGGTCGGCGGAGATCAGCAGCACCGCGAGGCCGGCCCGCTGGGCGGTCCGGATGTGCTCCCAGATCTGCGCCTGCGCGCCGACGTCCACACCGCGGGTCGGGTGGGCGGCGATCAGCAGCTTGGGGTCGTGGCTCATCTCGCGGCCGATGATCAGCTTCTGCTGGTTGCCGCCGGAGAGGGAGGCCGCGGTGACCTCGATGCCGGGGGTGCGGACGTCGTACTCCTCGACGATCCGCTGGGTGTCGCGGCGGGCGGCGGCCGGGTCGAGCAGCGCGCCCTTGGAGTTCGGGCTCTCGGTGACGTGGCCGAGGATCCGGTTCTCCCAGAGCGGGGCCTCCAGCAGCAGGCCGTGCCGGTGACGGTCCTCGGGGATGTAGCCGATGCCGGCCTCGCGGCGGGCCCGGGTGAGGGTGCCGGAGAGGTCCTTGCCGTCCAGGGTGATCGTCCCGGCGTCCAGCGGGAGCATGCCCATGATGGCCTCGACCAGTTCGGCCTGGCCGTTGCCCTCGACGCCGGCGATGCCGAGGATCTCGCCCTTGTGGATGCGCAGCGAGATGTCGTCCAGGACGACGCGCTCGATGCCCTCGGCGTCGGTCTTGGCGATCCGCAGACCCTGGACGTCCAGCATCTCGGTGGTGGTGACGGTGGACTCGCGGCTCTCCGGGGAGGGCAGCTCGGCGCCGACCATCATCTCGGCGAGCTGACGCGCGGTGACGTTCGCCGGGTCGGCGTCGCCGACCGTGGTGCCGCGCCGGATGACGCTGATCGCGTCCGCCACCGACAGCACCTCGTGCAGCTTGTGCGAGATGAAGATGACGGTGACGCCCTCGGACTTGAGGTCGCGCAGGTTGTCGAAGAGCGCGTCGACCTCCTGCGGGACGAGCACCGCGGTGGGCTCGTCGAGGATCAGGATCTTGGCGCCGCGGTAGAGCACCTTGAGGATCTCGACGCGCTGGCGGTCGGCCACGCCGAGGTCCTCGACCAGGGCGTCCGGGCGCACGCCCAGGCCGTACTGGTCGGAGATCTCCTTGATCTTCGCCTTGGCCTTGGCGCCGATGCCGTGGATCTTCTCGCCGCCGAGGACGACGTTCTCCCAGACGGTGAGGTTGTCGGCCAGCATGAAGTGCTGGTGCACCATGCCGATGCCGCGCGCGATGGCGTCGCCCGGGGTGTTGAACTCGCACAGCTCGCCGTTGATCGCGATGGTGCCCTCGTCCGGCTTCTGCATGCCGTAGAGGATCTTCATCAGCGTCGACTTGCCGGCGCCGTTCTCACCCATCAGGGCGTGCACGGTGCCGGTGGCGACGGTGAGGTTGATGTCGTGGTTGGCCACGACGCCGGGGAAGCGCTTGGTGATGCCGCGCAGTTCGACGGCCGGTGTCGCCGTCCCCGCGCTGGGGGTACCGCCCTTGCTGAGGGCGGGGTCGGATGCGGTGATGGCGATCTCCTGGTGGTCTGGAGGCGCGTCGTTGCGCTGGAGGGCCAAAGGAAAAAACGATGGGGGGACGGGACGGGGCCCGGGGGTACGCATTGAGCGCACCCTTCCGGGCCCCTCCCTGATGCTGCGTCAATCATTGCGCTGCCGGGCAGGTGGCAGCGGCAGCGACGTCCGGGCGCGCCTTACGGGGCGGTCGGGACGGTGGTGGCGCCGCTCTTGATGGCGTTGGCGGCCTCGTCGAGCTTGCCCTTGATGTCGTCGATCTTGCCGCCGGTGGTGGCGAGCGAGACACCGTCGGCCTTCAGGTCGAAGTTCTTCACGCCGGTGAAGACGGAGCCCTTCTTGGCCGACTCGATGTAGGCGTAGACGGCCTTGTCGACGTTCTTGACCATCGAGGTCAGGATGTTGTTCTTGTACTTCGACAGGGCCGGCTGGCTGGCCTGGTCGGAGTCGACGCCGATGGCCAGCTTGCCGGCGTTGGCGACGGCCTCGATGGAGCCGTTGCCGGAGGAGCCGGCGGCGGAGTAGATGACGTCCGCGCCCTTGTCGAGCTGGCCCTGCGCGGCCTCCTTGCCCTTGTCGGGCGAGTTGAAGCCGGAGAAGTCCGGGGGCGTGGTCAGGTAGGTGGTCTCGATCTTGATGTCCGGGGTGACGGACTTCGCACCGGCCACGTAACCGGCCTCGAACTTCTTGATCAGCTCGGACTGCACACCGCCGATGAAGCCGATGTGCTTGGTCTTGCTCTTGAGGGCGGCGGCCACACCGGCCAGGTACGAGCCCTCCTGCTCCGAGAAGGTCAGCGAGGTGACGTTGCTCGGCTGGGTCTGGGAGGCCGAGTCGATGATCGCGAACTTGGTGTTCGGGTTCTCCTTGGCGACCTTCTCGACCGCCGACTGGTACACGAAGCCGACCGCGATGATCGGGTTGTAACCGGCGGTGACCAGGTTCTTGAGGCGGGTCTCCTTGTCGGCCTCGGCCTCACCGGTCTTGGCGTCGGCCTCGGTGACGGTGACGCCGAGGTCGGCCTTGGCCTTGTCCAGGCCACGGGCGGCGGAGTCGTTGAACGACTGGTCGCCACGGCCGCCGATGTCGTAGGCCATGCCGACCTTGAGGGCGCCCTCGGAGGAGCCGGAAGAAGCGGTGGTGTCGTTGCTCTTTGCGCCGCAAGCGGCGAGCGAGGCGATGCCCAGGGAACCCGAGAGCACAACCGCGGCGAGCTTAGTTGAACGGCGCAAGGGAGTATCTCCTTCTCACACGCACCCGTTTAGCGTGGTCGGACGCCACCGTAACGCGCGTAGAACACGGTTGGGTTACGGGCCGCCGGAGCATTCGGGTTGTTATCAAACCGTGGTCTCACGGCTTCCCCGACGCTCCCTTGCCCTCCACCGAGGGTGCTCGGAACTGGCGCAGCCCAGTTTACGTAACTGAACATAAAGCCCTGATTCCGACAAACCGGGCAGAGTCGGGACCTCCGGCCCTACGCTCCCCCGCGCCCGCGCTCCCCTACTGCCCCGCCGGTCCCTCTCCGGCGTCCAGCGCCAGCGCCGCGAACAGCTCCACGCCGACCCCGATCGCCCGCTCGTCCACGTCGAAGCGGCCCTGGTGCAGGTCGCGCACGGCGGTGTCACCGGGGGCGCGGACGCCCAGCCGGGCCAGCGCGCCCGGGGCGTGCTCCAGGTACCAGGAGAAGTCCTCGCCGCCGAGGCTCTGCTCGGTGTCCTCCACCACCCCTTCGCCTCCGCGACCGAACCGGGCCGTCATCGCGGCTTCCAGCAGGCCCACCGAGACCGCCTCGTTCACCACCGGCGGCACCCCGCGGTGGTAGTCGAGCGTCCACTTCGCCCGGTAGGTCTCGGCCAGCTTGGCGATCAGCTCGTGCAGCAGGTCCGGCGCCTCGCGCCAGCCGGCCAGCTCCAGGCAGCGGACCGTGCCCTCCAGCTCGGCGTGCTGCGGGATCACGTTGGGCGCGGAGCCGGAGGCGATCCGGCCCCAGACCAGGCTGACGCCCCAGCGCGGGTCCATCCGGCGGGCCAGGGCGGCCGGCAGGTCGGCGGCCATCCGGGCGATCGCGGTCACCAGGTCGGTGGTCAGGTGCGGGCGGGCCGTGTGGCCGCCGGGACCGTCCAGGTGGAGCACCAGCCGGTCGCAGGCCGAGGTGATCGCCCCGGTGCGCAGTCCGATCCGGCCGACCTCCACCTTGGGGTCGCAGTGCACCGCGAAGATCCGGCCGACGCCGTCCATCCCGCCCGCGTTGATCACGTCCAGCGCCCCGCCCGGCATGACCTCCTCGGCGGGCTGGAAGACCAGCCGGACCGGGCGGCGCAGCTCGCCGGTACGGGCGGCCTCCGCCAGCACCAGCGCCGTCCCCAGCACCACCGAGGTGTGCACGTCGTGGCCGCAGGCGTGGGCCCGGCCGGGGACGGTCGAGCGGTACGGCACGTCCGTCTTGGCGTCGTCGATCGGCAGCGCGTCGATGTCGGCGCGGAAGGCCAGGAACTCGGCGCCCCGCGGCGTCCCGGCCGGGACGATGTCGACGATCATCCCGGTGCCGCCGGGCAGCACCCGGGGGGCCAGGCCCGCCGCCGTCAGCCGGTCGCGCAGCAGGCCGGTGGTGCGGAACTCCTGGCGGCCCAGCTCCGGGTGCCGGTGCAGATCGCGGCGGAAGGCGATCAGCTCGGGCTCCAGCGCTCTGACCCGGCCGCGCAGGTCGGCGGCTGGGCGGGCGGCGGTGAGCGTGACGGCCGGCTGGGCGGAGTCAGGACGGTTCATCTCAACAAGAGTAGGCCTGTTGGGGGGATTTGGCCCGACTTCCGGAAAAGTCGTCCCCGGATGGGCGCATACTGGCCGAGCAGGTGGGTATGACATCTCGTTTCAGCCGCCTTCCCCATGGTGCGTGTCCTGTGCAACGACCGCCCGCGGCGGCGGTCACGGGCCTGCGACGACTGTTGTGTGACGATCCTTCAGAACCGCTCGGTGGGTGTGTGCGTTCCCCACACGTCGCGCAGCGCGTCGCAGACCTCACCGAGCGTGGCCAGGCCCGCCAGCGCCTCCCGCATCGGGTACAGCACGTTGTCCCGGCCTGCGGCGGCCCGGCGCAGCTCGTCCAGCGAGCGGCCGACCGCCGCGGCGTCCCGCCCGGCCCGCAGCCGAGCCAGCCGTCCGGCCTGCTCCGCCTCGATCGCCGGGTCCACCCGCAGCGGCCGGTACGGCTCCTCGGCGTCCAGGCGGAAGCGGTTGACCCCGACCACCGTCCGCTCCCCGGAGTCGGTCTCCTGCTGGACGCGGTAGGCGGTGCGCTCGATCTCGGCCTTCTGGTGACCGGCCTCGATCGCGGCCACCGCGCCGCCCAGCTCCTCGACCCGGGCCATCAGCGCGAGGGCGGCCGCCTCCACCTCGTCGGTCAGCGACTCGACCACGTAGGAGCCCGCGAACGGGTCGACGGTCGCGGTCACGTCGGTCTCGTAGGCGAGCACCTGCTGGGTGCGCAGGGCCAGCCGGGCGGCCTTCTCGCTGGGCAGCGCGATCGCCTCGTCGAAGCTGTTGGTGTGCAGCGACTGGGTGCCGCCGAACACCGCCGCCAGCGCCTGCACCGAGACCCGGACCAGGTTGACCTCGGGCTGCTGCGCGGTCAGCTGCACCCCGGCGGTCTGGGTGTGGAAGCGGAGCATCTGCGACCTCGGGTCGCGCGCGCCGAACTCCTCGCGCATGACGCGGGCCCAGATCCGCCGGGCGGCGCGGAACTTGGCCACCTCCTCCAGCAGCGTGGTGCGGGCCACGAAGAAGAAGGAGAGCCGGGGCGCGAAGTCGTCCACCGCCATGCCTGCCGCGAGGGCGGTGCGGACGTACTCGATGCCGTTGGCCAGGGTGAAGGCGATCTCCTGCGCCGGGTCGGCCCCGGCCTCGGCCATGTGGTAGCCGGAGATCGAGATGGTGTTCCACCGGGGGATCTCGGCCCGGCAGTACCGGAACACGTCCGCGACCAGCCGCAGCGAGGGCTTCGGCGGGAAGATGTAGGTGCCGCGGGCGATGTACTCCTTCAGCACGTCGTTCTGCACGGTCCCGGTCAGCCGGGCCGGCGGGACGCCCTGGGCCTCGCCGACCAACTGGTAGAGGAGCAGCAGCGGGCCGGCCGGCGCGTTGATGGTCATCGAGGTGGAGACCTCGCCCAGCGGGATGCCCTCGAACAGGACGCCCATGTCCTCGACGCTGTCGATCGCCACCCCGACCTTGCCGACCTCGCCGGCCGCGAGCCGGGCGTCCGAGTCGTAGCCCATCTGGGTGGGCAGGTCGAAGGCGACCGAGAGGCCGGTGGAGCCGCCGGCGATCAGCTGCCGGTAGCGGGCGTTGGACTCGGCGGCGGTGCCGAAGCCCGCGTACTGCCGCATCGTCCACGGCCGGCCGGTGTACATGGTCGGATAGACGCCCCGGGTGTACGGGTACTCCCCGGGCCGGCCGAGGCGCTCGTGCGGATCCCAGCCCTCCAGCGCCTCGGGGCCGTAGACCGGCTCGACGGGGAAGCCCGACTCGGTGCGACGCGGCTCGGCTGCCATGGTGTCCTCCCGGGGGTGCACTCCATCCCTTCGCAATCTAGGGCCTCTCCGGCGGATCCTCGCGGGCCCGGCGCGATCCGCCGGGCGGGCCCGAGGGGGTGGTGGGCCGCGCGGACACCATTGAGATGATCGGCACAACGACCGGATATCTCAGGAGTGGCAATGAGCGAGCAGAAGGTGGCCGTGGTCACCGGTGCGAGCAGCGGAATCGGCGCGGCGACCGCCCGCCGGCTCGCGTCCGAGGGCTTCGACGTGGTGCTGACCGCCCGGCGGACCGAACGGATCGAGGCGCTGGCCAAGGAGATCGTCGCCGGCGGCGGTTCGGCCCGCGCCCTCACCCTGGACGTCACGGACCGGGCCGCCGTGGACGCCTTCGCGGCCGAGGTCGGCCGGGTGGACGTCCTCGTCAACAACGCCGGCGGGGCGATCGGCGCGGAGTCGGTGGAGACCGGCGACCCGGCGGACTGGCTGGCCATGTACCAGGTGAACGTGCTGGGCGTGCTGCACGTGACGCAGGCCCTGCTGCCGGCCCTGCGGGCGAGCGGCGACGGCACCGTCCTCGTCCTCTCCTCCACCGCGGCGCTGGCCGCGTACGAGGGCGGCGGCGGCTACGTGGCGGCCAAGCACGCGGCGCACACCATCGCGGCGACGCTGCGGCTGGAGCTGTGCGGCGAGCCGATCCGGGTGATCGAGATCGCGCCGGGCATGGTGAAGTCCGAGGGCTTCGCCGTGACCAGGTTCCGGGGCGACGAGGAGAAGGCGGCGGCCGTGTACGCGGGCGTGGCCGAGCCGCTGACCTCGGACGACATCGCGGACACCGTCGCCTGGGCGGTCACCCGCCCCTCGCACGTCAACATCGACCTGCTGGTCGTGCGGCCGCGCGCCCAGGCGGCCAACCACAAGGTGCACCGGGCCTGACGCCCGGCGGGCGGCCGGCCCGGAGGCGGTCCGGGGGCAGCCCGGGGCGACTCGGGGGCAGCCCGGGGGGTCATGATCGAACGTGTCACCCGCCAGTGGTACACACGTGCGATGAACACTCTTCGGGCTGCCCGCCCGCGGGTCCTGCTCGCCGCCCTGGCGACCGGGACCATGCTCCTCGCCTCCGCCTGCAACGACAGCGCCAAGCCGGCCCAGGACCAGGCCGCCGGCACCGCCTCGGCCACCGCCGCCGCTCCGACGGCCACCGCGACGCCGACGCCGACCCCCAAGCCCACGGGCGCCGACGACCCGGCGCTCAAGCCGTTCTACGGCCAGCAGATCGCCTGGGCCGCCTGCCCGGCCGACCCCGTCGCCGCCAAGGCCAAGATCGACATATCCGGGATGCAGTGCGGCAAGCTGCACGTCCCGCTCGACTACGCCAACCCCGGCACCGACGCCCTCGACCTCGCGCTGATCAAGCTGCCGGCCGCCAAGCCCGAGCAGCGGATCGGCTCGCTGCTGGTCAACCCGGGCGGACCCGGCGGCTCCGGCATCGAGATGGTCAAGTACGGCGCCAAGGAGTTCGACGGCGTCCTGCACAACCGCTTCGACGTGATCGGCTTCGACCCCCGCGGCACCGGCGAGAGCTCGCCGGTCGTCTGCTACGACGACAAGCAGCAGGACGCCCTCAACGAGACCGACACGCCGCTCGACCCGGCGGCCCGCAAGGCCGCCCACGTCAAGAACGCCACCGAGCACGCCGCCGCCTGCCAGGCCAAGTCCGGCAAGCTGCTGCCCTTCGTCGGGACCCGCAACACCGCCCGCGACCTGGACGTGCTGCGCGCCGTCTCCGGTGACAAGAAGCTCAACTACCTCGGCATCTCCTACGGCACCTACCTCGGCGCCCTCTACGCCGAGGAGTTCCCGAAGAACACCGGCCGGCTGATCCTCGACGGCGCCGTCGACCCCGCCCAGGACAAGCTGGACCACGGCGTCGACCAGCAGATCGGCTTCGAGAAGTCCTTCGAGCGCTTCGCCGCCGACTGCGTGGAGAACCACGCCGGCGAGTGCCCGCTCGGCAAGGACCCGGCCAAGGCCGCCAAGAAGGCCGCCGACTTCCTCGACGGCCTGCGCGACCACCCGATGACCGCCAAGGACGGCCGCAAGCTCGGCACCGACCTCGCCTGGACCGGCGTCATGTCGATGCTCTACGGCGACGAGAAGATCGCCTGGCAGAACCTGCGCAACGGCCTCGGCTGGGCCATGGTCGGCAACAAGCCCGACCCGCTGCTGTCGTTCGCCGACAACTACAACGGCCGCGACGAGAACGGCCACTACAGCCCGATGGAGGAGGCGCACGGCGCGATCAGCTGCGCCGACAGCTCCCGCCCGGCCCCGACCCCGGAGCGCGCGCAGGCGGTGGTCACCAAGCTCCAGACCGAGGCCCCGCTGCTCTCCAAGGGCGTCTCGGTCGAGGACTACACCGAGCCCTCCTGCGCGTACTGGCCCTTCAAGACCCCGGAGAAGCCGCACACCATCCGGGCCGAGGGCAGCGCCCCGATCCTGGTGGTCGGCACCACCGGCGACCCGGCCACCCCCTACGCCTCCGCGGAGGCGCTGGCCAAGGGCTTCGCCAACGCCACCCTGCTGACCCGCGTCGGCGAGGGCCACGGCGCCTTCGGCAAGGGCAACAGTTGCATCGACGCCGCGCTGGAGGCCTACCTGGTCGACGGCACGATGCCGGCGGCCGGCACGCGCTGTTCCTGACCGGCGGCCACGGCCGGGACCGGCACCGTTAGCAGATGACGACGGGGAGGGCGCTGACACCGAGGTGTCAACGTCACAACTTGATAGCTCGATCGGGTGAATTCCGCACGCGCCCTCCCCAACTTATGACTACTCAACTACCGTTGAGCCGCTGCTCGGCGGGCGCTGGACGCCGCCCCGCAGCCCCGATACTTCAGCTGCTCGACCCTCCCTTTCACCGGCCCTTGCCGCCCTCACGAGGAGGACCCGCTGGCCAGCGACATCCCGTCACAGCGGTTCGACCCCCGGTCCGAGCCGAGCCTCCTCGGGTTGCACCGCTTCAACGAGGCCGACGCCGGCGCCGCCGAGGAGGCCCTGCTGGCCTGCTGCGGCAGCCACCGCTGGGCCCTCCGGCTCACCGCGCACCGGCCCTACCCCGACATAGAGTCCCTGCTGGCCGCCGCCAGCGAGGCCTCCTACGACCTCCGCCCGGCCGACCTGGCCGAGGCCCTGGCGGACGAGAGCTGGATGCCGCAGCCGCTCCTCGGCATGCGCGCCCCCGGCAGCCAGGCCGCCCACACCGCACTGCGCGCGGCGCACGCCGCGTACGAGGCCCGGTTCGGGCACGTCTTCGTGGTCTGCCTGGAGGGCGTCGTCCCCGAGGAGATGCTCGACACCGTGCTCGGCTCCATCCGCACCCGGCTGGCCAACGACCCGGACGAGGAGCGGCTGATCGCCTCCGACGAACTGCGCCGGATCGCCCTCACCCGCCTGGAGCACCTGGTCGCCACCCATTCGGAGGCCGGGGCGCGCTGAGCCCGGCTCACCGCCCCGCCTGCGCGGCGCGGAGCTTGGCCACCTGCTGCCGGACGATCCGCTCGTCCGGGGCGGGGGCCGGCTCCGCCCCGACGCCCACCGTGGTGAAGACCGCCAGCGCCGGGCCGACCCGGGCCACCACCGCCCGCTGGGAGAGCACCACCGTGCCCGATTCATTCGTCAGGGTGAACCCGGTCGCCGCGTCGGCTCCCCCGGGCGTGGGCGTGTCGTGCCGGGTCAGCCGGTGCTTCGTCCGCACCCCCTTCCGGCTCCGGTCGGACGCCGGCGCCGGGGCGGTGGAGGTGAAGGAGGCGCACGGGCCGAACAGCTTCTCCAGCTCCGCCTGGAGCTGCGCGGCCCGCCCGGACCGGTAGCCCAGCAGCCCTCCGTACACCCCGCCCCGCGGGTCCGCCGCCCGGGCCACGCTCAGATCGGTCTCGGCGTACGGGCCGCCCGGGCCGGGCGTGGGCGAGGTGCCGCCCACCGACACCGCCGGGGTCACCGCGTCCAGCAGCGGCCGGCAGGCCGGCAGGTCGACCACCTCCCGGGCCCCGCCCGAGCCGGTCTCGCCGTGACCGGGCGTCATCACCGTCACCGTGTAGCCGGGCCCCAGGTCGGCGTCGGCCACCGCGGCCGCCCGCAGCTCGGCGGCGGACAGCTCGCGGGCCGGACCGGCCCGGTCGGCGGAGCCGCCGACCGTGGTGCAGCCCGCCGCCAGCAGCAGGGCGCAGACGACGGCGAGGGCGGACGGGCGGGACGGGCGGAGCGGCACGGCGGCCTCGGCAGGGTGTCGACGCGGGAGCGGGCGGCCACCGTAGCGCAAGCGGACGGTCACTCTGCGTCCACATTCCGCCCGTGGTTCCCGCACTACTACGCCAGTCGTGCCTGATTGATCACACCTTGGGCCCCCGGAGGCGGTTCCCGAGAAGGCGTCGATAGGATGCTCGCGGCCGGTGGACCGTACCCGGCCGGGCTGACCGACACCGAAGCCGGCCGAGCCCCCAATCCGCTTCCGGAGGGTTTTTCCGTGCCGGCTGGAACGCTGTACCGCGGCCGGGAAGGCATGTGGAGCTGGGTGGCTCATCGAGTCACCGGCGTCCTCATCTTCTTCTTCCTGTTCGCCCATGTCCTGGACACCGCGCTGGTGCGGGTGTCGCCCGAGGATTACGACAACGTCATTCAGACGTACAAGACGCCTCTGGTGAACCTGATGGAGTACGGCCTGGTGGCCGCCATCCTGTTCCACGCGCTCAACGGCCTGCGGGTCGTGGCAGTCGACTTCTGGTCGAAGGGCCCGAAGTTCCAGAAGCAGATGCTCTGGACCGTCGTCGGGGTGTGGGTCGTCCTGATGGCCGGCGCCTTCTACCCGATCCTTCAGCACACGCTGACCACCTGGTTCGGGAAGTGATCTGAGACATGTCCACGGAAATCTCCGACGCCCTGGTGGTTCCCTCCGCCCAGGCGCACACCGGCAAGGGTCTCGGCACCGGCAACCCGGCCGACGCCTTCGTGATCGAGCCGGCCCGCCAGCGGACCAAGAGGACCCCGCGCCGCACCCGCACCAACTTCGAGATGCTGGCCTGGCTCTTCATGCGCCTGTCCGGCATCGTCCTCGTGGTGCTGATCCTCGGCCACCTGCTGATCATGCTGGTGCTCGACGGCGGCGTTTCGAAGATCGGCTTCGCCTTCGTGGCCGGCCGCTGGGCCTCGCCGTTCTGGCAGGTCTGGGACCTCCTGATGCTCTGGCTGGCCATGCTGCACGGCGCCAACGGCATGCGGACGGTCATCAACGACTACGCCGAGAAGGACTCCACCCGGCTCTGGCTGAAGGGCCTCATGGGCGCCGCCACGGTCTTCACCGTGCTGCTCGGCACCCTGGTGATCTTCACCTTCGACCCCAACATCTGAGCCGCGAGCATCTAATCGGACATCGGCAGAGGCCAGAGGCGAGTTAACCCCCCATGCAGATTCACCAGTACGACACCGTCATCGTCGGCGCCGGCGGCGCCGGCATGCGCGCGGCCATCGAGTCGACCCAGCGCAGCCGCACCGCGGTGCTCACCAAGCTCTACCCCACCCGGTCCCACACCGGCGCGGCCCAGGGCGGCATGTGCGCCGCCCTCGCCAACGTCGAGGAGGACAACTGGGAGTGGCACACCTTCGACACGGTCAAGGGTGGTGACTACCTGGTCGACCAGGACGCCGCCGAGATCATGTGCAAGGAGGCCATCGACGCCGTCCTCGACCTGGAGAAGATGGGTCTCCCCTTCTCCCGCACCGAGCAGGGCCGGATCGACCAGCGCCGCTTCGGCGGTCACTCCCGCAACCACGGCGAGGCCCCGGTCCGCCGTTCCTGCTACGCGGCCGACCGCACCGGCCACATGATCCTCCAGACGCTGTTCCAGAACTGCGTCAAGCACGGCGTCGAGTTCTTCAACGAGTTCTACGTCCTCGACCTGCTGCTCAACGAGGGCAAGACGGCCGGCGTCGTCGCCTACGAGCTGGCCACCGGCGAGATCCACGTCTTCCAGGCCAAGTCGGTCGTGTTCGCCTCCGGCGGCACCGGCAAGTTCTTCAAGGTCTCCTCCAACGCCCACACCCTCACCGGTGACGGCCAGGCCCTGGTCTACCGCCGCGGCCTGCCGCTGGAGGACATGGAGTTCTTCCAGTTCCACCCGACGGGCATCTGGCGCATGGGCATCCTGCTCACCGAGGGCGCCCGCGGCGAGGGCGGCATCCTGCGCAACAAGGACGGCGAGCGCTTCATGGAGCGCTACGCCCCCGTCATGAAGGACCTCGCGTCCCGTGACGTCTGCTCCCGCGCGATCTACACCGAGATCCGCGAAGGCCGCGGCTGCGGTCCGGACGGCGACCACGTCTACCTGGACCTCACCCACCTGCCGCCGGAGCAGCTGGACGCCAAGCTGCCGGACATCACCGAGTTCGCGCGCACCTACCTCGGCATCGAGCCCTACACGGACCCGATCCCGATCCAGCCCACCGCGCACTACGCCATGGGCGGCATCCCGACCAACGTCGAGGGTGAGGTCCTGCGCAACAACACCGACGTCGTCCCGGGCCTGTACGCGGCCGGCGAGGTCGCCTGCGTGTCCGTGCACGGCGCCAACCGCCTCGGCACCAACTCGCTGCTCGACATCAACGTGTTCGGCCGTCGCGCGGGCATCGCCGCCGCCGACTTCGCCAACGCGAACGACTTCGTCGAGCTGCCCGAGAACCCGGCCGAGAAGGTCCAGGCCCTGGTCGACGGCCTGCGCGAGTCCACCGGCACCGAGTCCGTGGCGCAGATCCGCAAGGAGCTGCAGGAGACCATGGACGCCAACGCCATGGTCTACCGCACCGGCGCCACCCTGAAGCAGGCGGTCGAGGACATCGCCGCGCTGCGTGAGCGCTACAAGAACGTCGCCATCCAGGACAAGGGCTTCCGTTACAACACGGACCTGCTGGAGGCCGTCGAGCTCGGCAACCTGCTCGACCTGGCCGAGGTGCTGGCCGTCTCCGCGCTGGCCCGCGAGGAGTCGCGCGGCGGTCACTACCGCGAGGACTTCCCGACCCGTGACGACGTGAAGTTCATGCAGCACACCATGGCGTACCAGGAGGTGGCCGAGGACGGCACCACCTCCATCCGCCTCGACTACAAGCCGGTCGTCACGACCCGCTACCAGCCGATGGAGCGTAAGTACTGATGAGCACTCCGACCGTGGAGAAGCACTCGGCCGCTCTGGACGCGGCCGAGGCGGGTGCCGTTCAGCTGATCACCGTCACCTTCCGGATCCGCCGGTTCAACCCGGAGGAGCACCCGGACCCGGTGTGGGTCGACTACCAGCTGACGATGGACCCGAAGGAGCGCGTCCTGGACGCGCTCAACAAGATCAAGTGGGAGCAGGACGGCACCCTCACCTACCGCCGTTCCTGCGCGCACGGCATCTGCGGCTCCGACGCCATGCGGATCAACGGCCGCAACCGGCTGGCGTGCAAGACCCTGATCAAGGACGTCAACCCGGAGAAGCCGATCACGATCGAGGCCATCAAGGGCCTGACGGTCCTCAAGGACCTGGTCGTGGACATGGACCCGTTCTTCCAGGCGTACAAGGACGTCATGCCGTTCCTCATCACCAAGGGGAACGACCCGACGCGTGAGCGCCTGCAGTCCGCCGAGGACCGCGAGCGCTTCGACGACACCACCAAGTGCATCCTGTGCGCCGCGTGCACGTCGTCCTGCCCGGTCTTCTGGAACGACGGCCAGTACTTCGGCCCGGCCGCGATCGTCAACGCGCACCGCTTCATCTTCGACTCGCGCGACGAGGGTGCGGAGCAGCGGCTGGAGATCCTGAACGACCGCGAGGGCGTCTGGCGCTGCCGGACCACCTTCAACTGCTCGGAGGCCTGCCCGCGCGGCATCGAGGTCACCAAGGCGATCCAGGAAGTGAAGCGGGCGCTGGTCACCCGCCGCTTCTGATCCCACCCCGCCACGACGAAGGCCCCCGCCCGAACCCCGAGGTTCGGGCGGGGGCCTTCGCCGTTCCCGGGCCGGTCAGTCGGCGGCCGGGGTGCGGCGGGCGGCGCGCAGGCCGCGGAGGCCGACGGAGCCGACACCGATGCCGAGGAGGAAGGAGGTGACGGCGAGGAGGAGGTGGACCCAGAAGAAGGCGGTGGGCTGGGAGTGGTCGCCGTTGGTGAAGGCCTGGCCGCCGGAGTCCTTCCAGAGGTTCTTGACGAAGGTGGTCCAGATGATCATGGACCAGACGCCGAAGGCGGTCAGGAACCAGGAGGTGCGGCGGCTGAGCTTCATGGGGGGTCCTCGGCGGGCGGTGGCGTGAAGATGGTGTGCCCTCCCAGTATGCGCAGGCGGCCGTTCGGCGGACGGTGGCCCCCTCCTGCGGCGGACCGGCCCGGTGGGGCGGACGGCGGGGGCCCCGACTGGGTACGGTCTGCTGGTGCCCACACGTCCTCAGCTCGCACACCTGCTCGCCGCGTGCGCCGCGGCGCTCCCGGTCCTCCTCGCCGCTCCGGCGGCCGTCGCGGCCCCGCACGAGCCGCCTCCCCCGCCGGCCGCGATCGGCGGCGAGCGGATGGGGCTGTCCGGTGTCCAGGTGGCCCCGCTGCCCGGTGCGCCGGCACTGCCGGGCGACCTCACCGGCCGGTCCTGGATAGTCGCCGACGCCGCGTCAGGTGACGTGCTGGCGGCCAGCAACCCGCATCTGCGGCTCGCCCCGGCCAGCACCCTGAAGATCCTCTTCGCGGACACCGTGCTGCCCAAGTTCGACCGGAACCTCGTGCACAGGGTCGCCGACGCGGAGATCCAGGGCATCGGCCCCGGCAGCAGCCTGGTCGGCATCAAGGAGGACCTCGACTACCGGGTCGAGGACCTCTGGCGCGGGGTGTTCCTCAGCTCCGGCAACGACGCGGTGCACGTCCTGTCGCACATGAACGGCGGCATCCGGCAGACCGTCACCGAGATGCAGGCGCGCGCCGACGCGCTGCAGGCGAGGGACACCAAGGTGATCTCGCCCGACGGCTACGACATGGACGGCCAGGTCTCCTCGGCGTACGACCTGACGCTGTTCGCCCGGGCCGGGCTGCGCAACCCCGACTTCCGGATGTACTGCGCCACCCGGGACGCGCTGTTCCCCGGCGCGGTGGACAAGAACACCGGCCAGCGCGGCAGTTTCGGGATCGCCAACACCGACCGCCTGCTCGGCAAGTACCCGGGCCTGATCGGCGTGAAGAACGGCTTCACCACCGAGGCCGGCTCGACCTTCGTCGGCGCCGCCGAACGGAACGGCCGCACCCTGCTGGTGACGGTCATGCACCCGTCGACGTACCAGAAGGTGTACGACGAGACGGCGGCGCTGCTGGACTGGGGCTTCGCGGCGGCCGACAAGGTGACGCCGGTCGGGAAGCTGGTGGACGAGGCCCCGGCCGGGGGCACCGAGCCGACGCCCACCGGACAGGCGGGCGGCACCGCCGGGGCGCCCGCCCCGCCGCCGCACCCCTCGCCGTCCCCGACGGAGTCCGCGCGCACCGCCGCGGGCGCCGCCGCGGGCGGTGGCCCGGACGGGGGCGACGACGGGCTCGGCCCGGCCGGCTGGCTGGGGATCGGGGCCGCCGTGCTCCTGGTCGCGGGCGCGGCGGGCGCGCGGTTCCTGCTGCGCCGGCGCGACCGGTCGTCCTGACCCCGCCCCTCCGGCTCCGGGAGCAGCTCCGGAACGGCTCCGGCGAAGGGCTCGGGGACAGCGCCGGGAAGCCGCCGCGGGAAGGGCCTCAGTCGCGGGGCCGGGCCCGCGGCGGCCCGTCCGTCTGCCGCTCCCCCGCCCGCCGCTCGCCCGCCCGGGGCTTCTCCGCCCGCCGCTCGTCGGCCCGCTGCCCGGCCGCCGCCTCCTCCTCGTCGGCGGCCGCCACCATGGCCCGGGCGCGCTCGCGGGCCCGGGCGCGGGCGGCGGCCGGGTCGGCGGTGGCCGTCCAGGCGACGCAGTACATCAGCAGCCGGGAGACGAAGTTGATCCAGAGCAGCAGTGCCACCGGCACGCCGAAGGCGCCGTAGAGGCTCTTCCCGGCGACCGAGCCGAGGTAGGACGCGAGCAGGATCTTCAGCAGCTCGAAGCCGACCCCGCCGATCAGCGCGCCCTGCAGCACGATCCGCCGGTGCTGGCCGCCGATCCGCGGGAAGGGCGCCAGCAGGTAGGCGAAGAGCACCATGTCGGAGGCGACCGCGATCAGCAGGCCGACACCGGTCAGCAGGTAGCCGCCGGTGCCCAGGCCGATCCAGTGGGCGATCCGGCCGGCCAGCGTCGTCCCGGCGGCGGAGGCGGCGAGCGAGAAGAGCGAGACCAGGCCCAGGCCGCCGAGCACCACGCAGTCCCAGACCTTGCGCAGCACCGGGTTGCCCTCCTCGTCGGGCAGCTGCCAGACGTCCCGGATCGAGGTGCGCATGGTGTCCACCCAGCCGAGGCCGGAGAGCAGCAGCAGCACGCCGCTGACCAGCCCGACGGTGCCCGCGTTGGCCACCAGGGACGGCAGGTTGAGCGCGTCGGAGATGCCCGGCAGCTGGTCGGAGATGCGCTTCTGCAGCTCGTCGACCCGGGTGTCGCTGAGGGTCGCGACCGCGATCGCCAGCGCCACGGTGAGCAGCGGGAAGAGCGCCAGGAAGCCGAAGAAGGTGACCGCGCCGGCCAGCCGGTTGCCGCGGGCGGTGGTGAAGTGCTCGTACGCGCGGTACGGACGGCTGCGCAGCACCCACGCCACGAGCGGGCCGACGACCGGGAGGCGGGTCAGGAAGTCCACCCGACCGGTTATACCGGCCGGTCGCCCGAACGGCGGTCAGGCTCGGCGGGTGCCCGCGGGGCGGCTCAGCGCCTGACCAGCCGGCGGGCGCGGGCCAGTGCGCGCACCGCCTGGTAGGCGCCGTAGCGGCCGTGGCTGAGCAGCTCGGTGCGCACGCCGTCCACCCCGGCGGGCGGCCGGTAGCCGGCCGGGCGCAGCCGGGCGCAGTGCGCGGCGGCCCGGCGGAAGTACTCGCGACGGTCGCCGGGCGGCACCCGGCCGGCCTTGGAGACCACGGTGTTGAGGTGGTGCAGCATCCGGCCGTAGACCACCGGGCGCCAGCGGTCGAGGTCGGGGCGGGAGTCCAGGAAGGCGAAGACCAGGTCGTACTGGGCGAAGACGTCGAAGTGCTTGCGGCTGGCGGTGGCCAGGATGTTGCCGCCCTCCTGCCGCTGGCGGTAGTGCACGCCGACCTGGTCGAGCAGGGTGATGCTCGCGGCGGCGAGCAGCGCCGGGTAGGTCCAGGGGGTGTCCTCGTAGTAGCCCGCGGGGAAGGTGAGGCCCTGTTCGGCGATGAAGCCGCGCCGGTAGGCCTTGTTCCAGACCACCTGGAGCAGGTCGAGCAGGTCGGGGCGGGTGTCGAGGTCGAAGACGTCCGGGGAGGCGGCGCCGAAGACGTGCGCCGAGGCGGCCCGGGTGATCCGGCCGTCGGCGTAGGTGCGGGCGTAGTCGTAGACCAGGACGTCCGGGTCGCCGCCGGCCGCGAGCCGGTCGTCGACGGCCTTGAGCAGGCCGGGGGTCAGCGTGTCGTCGCTGTCCAGGAAGATCACGTAGTCGCCGGTGGCGACCTCCAGGCCGGCGTTGCGGGCACGGCCGAGGCCGACGTTCTCCGGCAGGTGCAGCACCCGCACCCGGGGGTCGGCGGCCGCGGCCCGGTCCAGCAGCGCGCCGCAGCCGTCCGGGGAGCGGTCGTCCACCGCGATCAGTTCGAAGTCCGGGCCGCCCTGGCCGAGCACCGAATCGAGGCACTCGGGGAGGTACTCCTCGACCTTGAACACCGGGACGATGACGCTGAAGCGGGGCATGGGCACAGCCTAGGGCCTGCCGCTCCGGGCCGGGACGGACGGGCCGCCGCGCCCCGCGCCCGAGGGCGCCGGGAGGCCGGACGGTAGGATCGGTGGGCACGTAAGCACCGGTGCGGCCAGACCCCGAACGGGCTGCCACGCTCCTTCCCCCAAGAAAGGCCTGCGTAGCCGATGGCTCCCCGCCTCTCCATCGTCGTCCCGATCTACAACGTCGAGCGCTACCTCGTGGAATGCCTCGACTCGATCGCCGCCCAGACCTTCACGGACTTCGAGTGCGTCATGGTCGACGACGGTTCGAAGGACGACAGCGCGGCCCTCGCCGAGGCGTACGCCGCCAAGGACGCCCGCTTCCGGCTGGTCCGCCAGGTGAACAAGGGCCTCGGCGCGGCCCGCAACACCGGCATCCGGCACATCGACCCGGACAGCGAGTTCCTCTGCTTCGTCGACAGTGACGACTCGATGCCGCCCAGCGCGTACGAGCTGATGATCAACACGCTCGACGAGACCGGCTCGGACTTCGCCACCGGCAACGTGCTGCGGTTCCGCGCGGTCGGCTACTACCAGTCCGGCGGGCACGTGAAGCCGTTCAAGGAGACCCGGCTCAAGACCCACATCACCGAGATCCCCGCGCTGGTCACCGACCGCACGGCGTGGAACAAGGTGTACCGCCGCTCCTTCTTCGACGCGGCCGGCATCCTCTACCCCGAGGGCATCCTGTACGAGGACGCCCCGGTCAGCGTGCCGCACCACTACCTCGCCAAGAGCGTGGACGTGCTCTCCGAGCCGATCTACCACTGGCGCGAGCGCGAGGTCGGCGAGATGTCGATCACGCAGATGCGCACCAACCCCAAGGGCCTGATCGACCGCGTCGCCTCGGTGGAGCTGGTCCGCGGCTGGCTGAAGAAGCAGACCGACCCGCGCTTCGCCCAGTACCTGCGCTCCTACGACGAGAACACCCTCGTCGAGGAGATCCCGATGTTCTTCTGGTCCGTCGTGGACGGCGACAAGGAGTACCGGGACGCCTACCTCCAGCACGTCAGCCGGCTGCTCCGGGCGATCGGCCCCGAGCAGGTCCGCAAGCTGCGCGCGCCGCTGCGCCTGAAGTACCACCTGACCCTGTCCGGCCGGATCGACGAGTTCGTCGAGCAGATCAAGTACGAGGGCGAGAGCAACGGCGGTGTCTCGGCGCGCGGCCTGCTGCGCCCGTACGCCGACTACCCGTTCCTGCGCGGCGGGCGCAAGAGCGTGCCGGCCGGCGTGTTGAAGCTGGACAACTCGCTGGTGATGCGCAGCCGGCTGTACGAGTCGGCCTGGGTCGGCGGCAAGCTGCAGCTGACCGGCCACGCGTACCCGGAGCAGCTGGGCGCCGCGGGCAAGCACGACATGGTCCGCACGCTGGTGCTCCGCGAGGCCAAGGGCCGCCGGGTGATCGCCGTGCCCATGAAGACCACGTACAGCCCCGAGGCCACCGCCAGCTGCAACCACGACCTGTACAGCTGCGACTGGGCGGGCTTCACCGTCGCCCTCGACCCGAAGAAGCTCAAGCAGCGCGGCCAGTGGAAGGACGGCAACTGGCGCGTCCTGGTGGCCGGCGCGGGCAAGGGCGGGGTCTACAAGGGCCGGATCTCGGCCGGCTGGAGCGACACCGCCCGGTACATCCCGGCCACCTGGGTCGAGCCGGACGTGCGGATCGTGCCGTGGGTCCGGGACGGCCACGTCTACCTGCGGGTGGAGACCGTCCGGGCCCGGGTGACCGCGCTGTCCGCGCAGGACGGCCGGGTCGAGGTGTCCGGTGCGGCCCGCTCCGGCCCGGACCTCGCCGGGGCCCGGTTCAAGCTGACCCACGTCGAGTCCGACCGCGAGCTGCTGTTCCCGCTGGAGCTCGCCGCCCCGGTCGGCACGCTGCAGCCGTTCAGCGCCTCCGTCCCGGTGGCCGAGCTCACCGCCGTCCGCGAGGCCTGGGCCGAGCTCGACCCGGTGGCCGCGGAGCGCGCCCGCGACCGTTGGGACACCACCCTGCTGCTCGCCGACGGCAGCACCGTGCCGGTGGCCTGGGACGACCGCAACGCCCCCGAGCAGCTGCACCTCGCGATGAACCCGCAGGCCCCGGCCGCCGAGCGCCGCGCGCTCTACTCGAAGCCCTCCCCGGGCGGCTACCTGCAGTTCTCCGACCAGCTGCTGCAGCCGCTGGTGGACGGGATCACCTCCCGCGGTGCCGACGGCTTCCTGCTCAGCGGCGCCTTCCCGCTGCCCGGCAACCACCGCTGGGAGCTGGTGGTCCGGCACAACTGGCGCGAGGAGGAGCACGTCTACCCGGTGGAGATCGCGGACGGCCGGTTCCGGACCGCGCTGCCGCCGGTGCCGACGGCCTCCTTCGCCGGCCGGGTGCCGCTCGCCCAGGGCACCTGGGACGTCTTCTTCCGCCCGGTCGGCGAGCCGGAGGACACGCCGGTCATCCGGCACGCGCTGATCACGCCGGACTGCTTCGGCACCCTGCCGCTGGAGGTGGAGTCGCGCGGCAAGCGGATCGTGCTGGAGCGCCGCCACTACGACGGCCTCTCGCTGGAGTCGCACTCGGCGCTGCTGCCCGAGGAGCGCAGCGGCTACCGCCAGCGCCGGCTGCGCACCGTGGACTACCCGGCGGCCCGCCGGCTCCCGCTGCGCGACACCGTGCTCTACAACGTGGCGCTCGGCGGCCTCTACGCGGACACGCCGCGGGCGGTCCACGAGGAGCTGGTCGACCGCGGCCTGCCGCTGGAGCACCTGTGGGGCAGCGACGACCTGCAGGCCGAGCTGCCGCAGACCGCGAGCGCGATCCGGCTCTGGAGCCCGGAGTGGTTCGAGACGCTGGCCACCGCCAAGTACATCGTCACCAGCGCGCACCTGCCGGACTTCTTCGTCCGCCGCCCCGGCCAGGTGGTCGTGCAGACCTGGCACGGCACCCCGCTGAAGCAGATCGGCTACGACTTCGAGAAGGTCTGGTTCACCGACGCCAACTACCTGAAGGGCCTCGCCACGGAGGTCCCGAACTGGTCGTTGCTGGTGGCCGGCAACAGCTGGTCGGCGCCGGTGCTGCGCCGGGCGTTCGACTTCAAGGGCGAGATCCTGGAGAGCGGTTCGCCCCGCAACGACCTGCTGTTCGCCCCCGACCGGGAGAAGACCGCCGAGCAGGTCCGCGAGCGGCTCGGCCTGCCCGAGGGCAAGAAGGTCGTGCTCTACGCGCCGACCTTCCGGGAGGACCGCCGGCGCCCGAACGGCGGCTACCAGATCGACCTGCGGATCGACCTGGACGCGGCCAGGGAGGCGCTCGGCGACGACCAGGTCCTGCTGGTCCGCCGGCACAGCGTGATGTGCGGTCAGATCCCCGGGGCCGGCAACGGCTACATCTGGGACGTCGGCAGCTACCCCGACATGGCCGAGCTGCTGCTGATCGCGGACGTGCTGGTCACCGACTACTCGGCGACGCTGTTCGACTTCGCCGCGACCGGCAAGCCGGTGCTGTTCTTCACGCACGACCTGGAGCACTACCGCGACAACCTGCGCGGCTTCAGCCTCGACTTCGAGTCCGAGGCGCCCGGCCCGCTGCTGGCCACCTCCGAGGAACTGGTCGCCGCGCTCGGCCGGGTCGACGAGGTGACCGCCGAGTACGCCGAGAAGTACGCGGCGTTCCGCGAGGCGTACTGCGACCTGGACGACGGCCACGCCGCGGCCCGCGTGGTGGACGGCATGCTCCGCCAGCAGTAGTCTGCAGCGGCCCCGAAGGCGCCCGATGTGATTTTCACGTCGGGCGCCTTCTGATTTCCCGGACCCTCGAACTGGAGTTTCTTGAGCGAAATTCTCATCGTTTTTCCAGGTGACTCACAAATTGACCATGAATGCTTTTCCGGGTGAGATGGAAATTCTCGCCAGGAAAGGTCCGCCATGCCAGTGATCGCCCGGCTCGTCCGACCGAATACCGGTTCCCGGATTCCGGAGGGCACCCCGAACCGCCCCGGGGACGCCGCGTTCGGCCTGCTGCGCGCCCGCTGGACCGCCCGCGGGCTCGAACTCACCGGCTTCGCCCGCCCCGACGACGTGGACACCGCCCACCCCGGCTCCGCCTGGACCTGGCTCACCCTGCACCGCGCCGAGGACGAGCCACCCGTCCACCTGTGCTCCAGACCCCGCCGGCTGCCCGAGGTCACCGACGACAGCGCCCAGCCCGACCACAACCACGACTGGTCCGGATTCACCGCCCTGATCGAGCCGCGCCGGCTGCGCCGCGGCGAGGAGTGGCTGCTCGGCGACTGGCAGATCGAGACCACCCTGTTCACCCGCCCCCGCCCCACCCGGCTGCGCCGCCAGTACGGCACGCTCGCCCCGCACTGGTGCGGCTCCGGCGAGTATCCGCCGGCCCGCTGGGTCGACCACGACGTCCGGCTCCAGCCCCACTTCGCCGACGGCCGGCTGCGGCTGCGGCTCGAACGCCCCGGCGTCCGGCTCTCCCACGCCGCCCCCGAGCCGGACGGCCTCGACCTGCGCGGCACCGCCGGACACTGCCCGCCCGGCACGGTGCTGCGGCTGCGCCACCGGGAGAGCGACGCCGTCCTCGACCGCCCGGTCGCCCGGACCGGCGACACCTTCGCCGTCCACCTGCCGTACCGGCCGTTCACCGCCGACGGGCGCGGCACCGGCGAGCTGGAGCACTGGGACGCCGAGCTGGTGCACCCGGACGGCTCCGCCGAGCAGCTCACCCTGGACGAGCGCGGCGGCCCGGTGGCCGGCCAGCACCCGCTGCCCGGCCACCCCGACCGGGCGCTCTACCTCAAGCACCTGGCCGACGGCCGGCTCCAGTTCTGCGTCCAGCCCGCGGCCGGCTACGTCGAACGGCTGGCGGTCCGGGCCGGCGGCTTCGAACTCACCGGTCACTGCCCCGGCGGCGGACCGCTCGAACTGGTGCTCCGGCACGGCGGCACCGCCGGCGAGGTCCGCCACCCCGTCGACCGCGACGCCGACGGGCGGTTCCGGGTCCGGCTGCCCGCCACCCGCACCGGCTCCGACGGCACCGCCCTGCCGCTGCGCAAGGGGATCTGGGAGGCCGAGCTCCACCCGGTGGACCGCCCCGGCCCGGCCCGGCCGCTGATCGCCGCACCCGCCGTCATCCCGGCCCTGCCGGCCGCCACCCAGGCCGGCGGCAAGCGGATCCTGCTCCAGCGGCGCTGGCACGACACCCTGCTGGTGGACTCCACGCCCGTCCTCACCGCCGGCGAACGCAGCGCCTGGACCCAGGCCCGCCAGCGCACCGCCGGCTACCCCGCCGCCCGCCGCGAGCCGCTGCGCGAGGCCGTGCTGTACGACGTCTTCGGCGGCCGCGGCTACGCCGACTCCCCGCGCGCGGTGCACGCCGAACTCGCCCGCCGCGGCGCGCCGCTGGAGCACCTCTGGGTGGTCGACGACGCCCAGGCCGAGCTGCCCGCCGGAGTCCGCCCGGTGCGGATCTGGAGCCCCGAGTGGTACCGGGCGCTGGCCACCAGCCGCTACCTGGTCGGCAACACGCACTTCCCGGACTTCCTGCGGCGCCGCCCCGGCCAGGTGGTCGTGCAGACCTGGCACGGCTCGCTGCTCAAGCGGATCGCGCACGACGTCGACAACCCCTGGCTGGCCGACCACGGCTACCTGGAGGCGCTCGACCGGGAGACCCCGCAGTGGAGCCTGCTGCTCTCCCCCAGCCCGTTCGCCACGCCCATCCTGCGCCGCGCGTTCCGCTACGCCGGCGAGATCCTGGAGGCCGGCTACCCGCGCGGCGACGTGCTGGCCCGGCCGGACGCCGCGCACGCCGCCGCCGTCCGCCGCCGGCTCGGCGTCCCGGAGGGCAGGCGGGTGGTGCTGTACGCCCCCACCTGGCGCGAGGACCAGCAGCGCGGCGACGGCGACGGCTTCAGGCTGGACCTGCGGATCGACCTCGACCACGCCCGCCGGACGCTCGGCCGCGACCACGTGCTGCTGATCCGCCCGCACGTGCACGTCCGCGAGCCGCTGCCCGGCGCCGGCGACGGCTTCCTGTACGACTGCGGTGACTTCCCCGACGTCCAGGAACTGCTGCTGATCGCGGACGTGCTGGTGACCGACTACTCGTCGATCATGTTCGACTTCGCGATCACCGGCCGCCCGGTGCTCTTCTTCACCTACGACCTGGAGCACTACCGGGACACCCTGCGCGGGTTCTACTTCGACTTCGAGCCGGAGGCCCCCGGGCCGCTCCTCCCGACCTCGGCCGAGCTGCTCGCCGCGCTGCGCGACCTCGCCGACGGCGGCGCCGCGCTGCCCGCCGGGTACGAGGAGCGCTACCGCCGGTTCCGGGCCACCCACTGCGGGCTGGACGACGGCGGCGCCGCCCGCCGGGTGGTCGACCGGATGCTCGAACTCGGCCGGGCCTGACGGACGGCCGCCTGACGGACAGTCGCCTGCCGGGCGGCAGCCTGCCGGACGGTCTCCTGCCGGACGGTCGGCGTCAGGCGAAGTCGTAGGCCCGCCAGGGCCGCCAGACCTCGTCGGCGTCGAACCGGGAGAGGCTGAAGCCCGGCACCTGGAAGGCCGCCCGGAAGCCGCGGGCCTGCTCGTACGCCTGGTCCAGCACGTCGTCCGGCAGGCCGTGCGCCACCGTGACGTGCGGGTGGTAGGGGAAGGCCAGCTCCCGGGCCAGCGGGCCGGAGCGGACGTCCGCCTCCAGCAGCCGGCACTCCTGCGCGCCCTCCTCGACCCGGACGAAGACCACCGGGGAGACCGGACGGAAGGTGCCGCCGCCCCGCAGCAGCATCCGGAACGGCCGGTGCGCGCCGGCCACCGCCGCCAGGTGCTCCTCGATCTTCGGCAGCTCCGCGGCCGCCACCTCGGTCGGCGGCAGCAGCGTGACGTGCGTCGGTATCGACCGGGCCAGCGGGTCGCCGTGCCCGGCCCGGGCGTCCTGGATCTGCGTGCCGTACGGCTCCGGAACGGACACGGACACGCCGATGGTGACGAGCTCCGGGAGCTCGCCACCATCGGGCAGGCGTGTGAGTGGCGTCACCGCTTGGCGGCCGGGAGGAAGCCGATCCGGTCGTACACGGTCTCCAGCGTCGCCGAAGCCACCTCGCGCGCTTTCTGGGCGCCGATCGCCAGCACCCGGTCCAGCTCGGCCGGGTCGTCCAGGAAGGTGCGGGTGCGCTCCTGGAAGGGGGTGACCCACTCGGTGAACAGCTCGGCCAGCTCGGTCTTCAGGGCGCCGTACATCTTGCCCTCGAAGTGCGCGACCAGCTGCTCGACCGACTGGCCGCTGAGCGCGGAGTGGATGCGCAGCAGGTTGGAGACGCCCGGCTTCTCCTCCTCGTCGTAGGAGACGACGGTGCCGGTGTCGGTGACGGCGCTCTTGAACTTCTTGGCGCTGACCTTCGGCTCGTCGAGCAGGCTCACCAGCCCCTTGGCCGAGGAGGCCGACTTGCTCATCTTGATGCCGGGATCCTGGAGGTCCTGGATCTTCGCCGTCTCCTTGAGGATGTACGGCTTCGGCACCGTGAAGGTCGGGCTGTAGCGGCTGTTGAAGCGCTCGGCGATGTCGCGGGTGATCTCCACGTGCTGGCGCTGGTCCTCGCCGACCGGCACGGCGTCCGCGTGGTAGAGCAGGATGTCGGCGATCTGGAGGATCGGATAGGTGAACAGGCCGACGGTGGTCTTGTCGGCGCCGTACCGGGAGGACTTGTCCTTGAACTGGGTCATCCGGGAGGCCTCGCCGAAGCCGGTGAGGCAGTTCATCACCCAGGCCAGCTGCGCGTGCTCGGGCACGTGCGACTGGACGAACAGCGTGCAGTGGTCCGGGTCCAGGCCCGCGCCGAGCAGCTGGGCGGCCGAGATCCGGGTGTTCTCACGCAGCACCGCCGGGTCCTGCGGCACCGTGATCGCGTGCAGGTCGACGACCATGTAGAAGGCGTCGTTCTCCTTCTGCAGGTCGACCCACTGACGCACCGCGCCGAGGTAGTTGCCGAGGTGGAACGAGCCGGAGGTGGGCTGGATGCCGGAGAGCACCCGGGGACGGTCCTTGCCCGGACCAGTGATCGCTGCGTTGACCATGCGGGCCATTGTTCCAGTTCCACCGACCGCTCAGGAAACGTCTGCCCCTGGAGGTTCCGCCAGTGTGACCGCACTCACCCCGACCCGGGCGATCCGCCGGCCCTCCAGCTTGGCCACCGTCAGCCGGACCTCCTCGGCACCGACCGGGATCCGGACCTGGTCGCCCTCGGCCGGCAGCCGGCCCAGCGCGGCGACCAGGCAGCCGGCCACCGTCTCGTACGGCCCCTCCGGCAGGGTGACGCCGGTCTCCTCGGTGAAGTCGGCGAGGTTGAGCAGGCCGTCCAGCTCCATGCCGCCGCCGGCCAGCCGGCGGGTGGGGGTGGGCTCCTGGGTGTCGTACTCGTCGCGGATCTCGCCGATCACCTCCTCGACCAGGTCCTCCAGGGTGACGATGCCGGCGGTGCCGCCGTACTCGTCGACCACGATCGCCAGGTGGTGGCCCTCCCGGCGCATCTCGCCCATCGCCTCCAGCACCCGCTTGGTGCCGGGCAGCAGCTTGACCGGGCGGGCCAGGTCGCGGACCTTGGCGGCCTGCTCGCCGCGCGCGCCGTACAGGTCGCGGACGTGCACGAAGCCGGTCACCGCGTCGTAGCTGCCCTCGACCACCGGATAGCGGGAGTGCGGCGAGGAGCTCGCCTGCTCCCGGACCTCCTCCAGCGGGCGTTCGGCGTCCAGGAAGGTCACCTCGGTGCGCGGGACCATCACCTCGCGCAGCTGGCGCTCCCCGGCGGAGAACACGTCGGCGATCAACGCCCGTTCGTCGCTGCCGAGTTCGGTGTTGGCCGCGACCAGGCCGCGCAGCTCCTCGGAGCTCATCGAGCCGCGCCCGGCGGCCGGGTCGCCGCCGAGCAGCCGGACCATCAGATTGGTGGAGTGCCCGAGCAGCCAGATCACCGGCCGCAGCACCACCGACATCACGTCGACCACCGGGGCGGCCAGCAGGGCGATGGAGTCGGCGCGTTGCAGGCCGATCCGCTTCGGGGTGAGTTCGCCGAGCACCAGCGAGGCGTAGCTGATCACCAGGGTCAGCCCGACCAGCGAGACCGCGTCGGCCAGGCCCTCGGACAGCCCGGCCCGGACGAACACCGGGGCCACCTTGCCGGCCAGGGTGTCCGCGCCGAACGCGGCGGACAGGAAGCCCATGCAGGTCACCCCGACCTGGACGGCGGCCAGGAAGCGGTTCGGGTCGGCGGCCAGGTGGGCCGCCCGGGCGGCGCGTCGGGTGCCCCGCGCCTCCAACGTCCGGATCTGGCCCTCGCGCAGCGAGATCAGCGAGATCTCCGCGACGTTGAACAGGCCGCCCAGCATGATGAAGACGAGAACGAGCGCCGCGTCCTCGATGGTTTCGCTCACGGGGGGTCAGTGTAGAGCGACGGCCCGCCGCCGCCCCGGGAAGAGGCGGCGGCGGGCCGTACGTGGCTCACCAGCGGGGCTGCGCGCCCCGGATCAGTGCGCTCCGATCAGTGCGCTCGGATCGGTGCGCTCGGGTGCGCTCAGATCAGGCCGAGGGCCTGGACCGCGTCGCGCTCCTCGACCAGCTCGTTGACCGAGGCGTCGATGCGGCCGCGGGAGAAGTCGGAGATCTCCAGGCCCTGGACGATCTCGAACTTGCCGTCCTTGGTGGTGACCGGGAAGGAGGAGATCAGGCCGGCCGGGACGCCGTAGGAGCCGTCCGAGACGACGCCCATGGAGGTCCAGTCGCCCTCGGCGGTGCCGTTGACCCAGGTGTACACGTGGTCGATGGCGGCGTTGGCGGCCGAGGCGGCCGAGGAGGCGCCGCGGGCGTCGATGATGGCGGCGCCGCGCTTGGCGACGGTCGGGATGAAGTCGTTCTCCAGCCAGGCCTGGTCGGCGCCGACGGCCTCGAAGGCCGGCTTGCCGGCGACCTCGGCGTGGAAGATGTCCGGGTACTGGGTCGCGGAGTGGTTGCCCCAGATGGTGACGCGCTTGATGTCGGAGACCAGGGCGCCGGTCTTGGCGGACAGCTGGCCGACGGCGCGGTTGTGGTCCAGGCGGGTCATCGCGGTGAAGCGCTCGGCCGGGACGTCCGGGGCGTTGCGCTGGGCGATCAGGGCGTTGGTGTTGGCCGGGTTGCCGACGACCAGGACCTTGATGTCGTCCGCGGCGTGGTCGTTGATGGCCTTGCCCTGCGGGCCGAAGATGCCGCCGTTGGCCTGCAGCAGGTCGCCGCGCTCCATGCCGGCGGTGCGCGGACGGGCGCCGACCAGCAGCGCGACGTTGGCGCCGTCGAAGGCCACGTTCGGGTCGTCGGTGATCGTGATGTCGCGCAGCAGCGGGAACGCGCAGTCGACGAGCTCCATCGCGGTGCCCTCGGCGGCCTTGACGCCCTGCGGGATCTCCAGGAGGCGCAGGTTCACCGGCACGTCGGCACCGAGCAGGTGGCCCGAGGCGATGCGGAAGAGCAGCGCGTAGCCGATCTGGCCGGCCGCTCCGGTGATGGTGACGTTGACGGGGGTGCGGGTCATTTCTACCTTCTCCAGCAAATCGCCAGGTGCCCCAGGCACACCGGCGCACTGGAGCCGAGGATGGTCTCTCGACGTCGAGAGACCGGCGTCAGGTTATCGCAAAGGGAAGCGTACGCCGCGTGCGCGGCGGTGGCTGATGCGTCACAGACGACGGCCCCCGTCCGGGGTCCCGGACGGGGGCCGTCGCGCGGCCGGGGCGGGTCAGTGCCGCGGCCTGCCGATCAACTGGCCGATGTTGTCGAGCACCGGGAGCTCCAGCCACGGGTTGGGCTGGGCGACGAGGGTGAGCAGCACGATCGAGGAGCCCAGGAAGGACAGCACGATCACGTCGGTGAACCGGCTGCGCACCGCCAGCATGCCGACCTCGGGCAGCACCAGCCGGAGCACCGCGCCCAGCAGCACGCCGCAGCCGAGGATCAGCAGCCCGTACTTGAAGCCGTCCTTGAAGTCGGCGAACCAGGTCACGGCGAGCCCGGCACCGACCACCAGCAGGACCAGCGTTATCGGCCACTGGCGCACCGGCAGGGCGTGGTCGCGCCCCAGCGCCGCGGCCGAGCCCTCGGGGGGCAGGGTGCCGGTGGTCTTCACCGGCCTGCGCCGCGACCGCACCGGTCGTGCTTGGTTCATGGCTCGCCGTTCCTCCGGTCTCGGATGCCTCGTGTCAGATGCCGGCGCGGCGCTCGGCCGCCACGACGATGTTGTTCAGCAGCATGGCGCGGGTCATCGGGCCGACGCCACCGGGGTTCGGGGAGATCCAGCCGGCCACCTCGGCCACGCCCGGGTCGACGTCGCCGACGATCTTGCCCTCGCCGTCGCGGCTGACGCCCACGTCCAGCACGGCCGCGCCGGGCTTGACGTCCTCCGGCCTGACCAGGTGCCCGACACCGGCGGCGGCCACGATGATGTCGGCCCGGCGCAGGTGCGAGGAGAGGTCACGGGTGCCGGTGTGGCAGAGGGTGACGGTGGCGTTCTCGCTCTTGCGGGTGAGCAGCAGGCCGATCGAGCGGCCCACGGTGACGCCGCGGCCGACCACGACCACGTCGGCGCCGTCGATCTTCACGTCGTGCCGGCGGAGCAGCTCGATGATGCCGTACGGGGTGCAGGGCAGCGGGCCCTCGATGCCCAGCGCGAGTCGGCCGAGCGAGGTGGGGTGCAGGCCGTCGGCGTCCTTGTCCGGGTCCATCAGCTCCAGGACCGGGTTCGGGTCGAGGCCCTTGGGCAGCGGGAGCTGGACGATGTAGCCGGTGCAGGACGGGTCGGCGTTGAGCTCGCGGACGACGTTCTCCACGTCCTCCTGGCTGGCGGTGGCCGGCAGCTCGCGCTGGATCGAGGCGATGCCGATCTCCGCGCAGTCCTTGTGCTTGCCGTTGACGTACCAGCGGCTGCCCGGGTCGTCGCCGACCAGGACGGTGCCGAGGCCGGGCGTGACGCCCTTCGCCTTGAGGGCCGCCACGCGGACGGCGAGTTCGGACTTGATCGCGGCCGCGGTGGCCTTGCCATCGAGAATCTGGGCAGTCATGACCCCATTCTCCCGGATCCCGGAAGTCCGCGTTGCCAGCCCGGCGGCCACCGGTCCGCGGGTGCGGAACGTGCGGGTCACATTGCGGTTGCGCCACAGTCCGGTCCGGTGCGCGAGCGCGGCTGGACAGCGCCGTGCCGTCCGGTTGACGATTGGCGGACATTCCCTGCCGCATCCGGCCCGGTGACGGGCCGACGGAAACCACGGCGGGGCGTACCCGGGGGAAGAACAGAGTGAGCCGACCACACCAGACCGTGCCGCCGGACCGCCGTGGCCGCGCGCTGCCACCGCGGCCGTCGACGCTCCCGTCCACGCCGCGACCGCGGTCCCCGCGGCCGCCACGGCCCGCGCACTCCTGAGCCGCACCGGCGGGCGCCGATCGCCGCGCGCCCCCGCTGTCACCGTGCTCCGCTATCGTCCCGTGCGTCCGGCCGTCCGACCGGCCGGTCCGATCCGGGTCCTCCGCTGTCCCGTCCCACTGTCCCCACATCCTGCCCGGAGGCATCGATGAGTTACCCGCCCGACCCGAACAACCCGTACGGCCAGCCCCAGCAGCCCCCCGGCTACGGCTACCCGCAGCAGGCCCCGCCGGCCGCCGGCTACGGCTACCCGCAGCAGCCGCCGCAGGCCCCCGGGTACGGCGTGCCGCAGCAGCCGCAGTACGGGTACGCGCCGGTGCCGGGCACCATCCAGGCGAACAACGGCTACATCAACATCGCCAACCTGGGCACGGTGAAGATCGCCACCATGGGCCAGCGGTTCCTGGCCCGCCTGATCGACGGCCTCGCGATCGGCGCGGTCATCACGCTCATCATGGCGCTCGGGCTGGCCAGCGCGCTCGGCATCGCCAAGGACCAGAAGGACTGCAGCTCCCTCTTCAGCTACAGCGGCTCCAACTCGGCCTACTACGACTGCGTGCGCGACAACCAGGACGCCGCCAGCGGCTTCTTCGTCACCATGATGGTGATGCTCGGCGTCCTCTCGGTCTTCAACCTGCTGTACGAGTGGCTGATGGTCTCGTTCGCGGGCGCCACGCTCGGCAAGCTGGCCATGGGCCTGCGCGTGGTCAAGGAGAGCGACGGCCAGGTCCCCGGCCTGGGCGGCGGCTTCATCCGCTTCATCATCCCGATCGTCGGCGCGTTCCTCTGCTACATCGGCGCCGCGCTGGTCTACCTGTCCCCGTTCTTCGACAACTCCGGGAAGCTGCAGGGCTGGCACGACCGTGCCGCCGGCACCGTGGTGATCAAGAAGTAACGCACCGGACGCAAGCCGAACGGCCCGGCCCCCCGCGGGGAGCCGGGCCGTTCTGCCGTTCCGTCACACCCGCACCGTCACGGGCGTCACGGGTGCGGGTGGCACGCGGGCGTCAGTGGAAGAAGTGGCGGGTGCCGGTGAAGTACATGGTCACGCCGGCCGCGGCGGCGGCCGCGATCACCTCTTCGTCCCGGATCGAACCACCGGGCTGCACCACGGCCTTGACGCCGCCGTCGATCAGGATCTGCAGGCCGTCCGCGAACGGGAAGAACGCGTCGGAGGCCGCGTACGAGCCCTCGGCCCGCTCGCCGGCCCGCTCGACCGCGAGCTTCGCCGAGTCGACCCGGTTGACCTGGCCCATGCCGACGCCCACCGAGGCGCCGCCCTTGGCCAGCAGGATCGCGTTGGACTTGACGGCCCGGCAGGCCCGCCAGGCGAAGGCCAGCTCGGCCAGCCCCTCCTCGGAGAGCGCCTCACCGGTCGCCAGCGTCCAGGTCGCCGGGTCGTCGCCCTCGGCGTGCACCCGGTCGGCCTCCTGGAGCAGCACGCCGCCGGAGATCGGGCGCAGCTCCTGGCGGTTGGCCGGCGCCTCGGGGGCGAGCAGCACGCGCAGGTTCTTCTTGCGGGCGAGCACCTCGACGGCGCCGTCCTCGTATCCCGGGGCCACCACGACCTCGGTGAAGATCGGGGCGATCTGCTCGGCCAGCTCGACGGTGACCGGGCGGTTGACCGCGATCACGCCGCCGTACGCGGAGACCGGGTCGCACTCGTGCGCCTTGCGGTGCGCCTCGGCGACGTCGGCGCCGGTCGCGATGCCGCACGGGTTGGCGTGCTTGATGATCGCGACGGCCGGCTCGGCGTGGTCGTACGCGGCGCGGCGGGCGGCGTCGGTGTCGACGTAGTTGTTGTACGACATCTCCTTGCCGTGCAGCTGCTCGGCGCCGGCCAGGCCGCCCGTGCCGTCGACGTAGAGCGCGGCGCCCTGGTGCGGGTTCTCGCCGTAGCGCAGCACGTTCTGGCGCTCCCAGGTGGCGCCCAGGAACTCCGGGAACCGCTCGTCGCTCGGCGCGTAGCCGGCCTCGAACCAGGAGGCGACGGCCACGTCGTACGCGGCGGTGTGCGCGAACGCCGCACCGGCCAGGCGCTTGCGGGTGGCCAGGTCGAAGCCGCCCTCCTGGGCGGCCTTCAGCACGTCGCCGTAGCGGGCCGGGTCGACCACGACGGCGACCGACGGGTGGTTCTTGGCGGCGGCGCGGACCATGCTCGGGCCGCCGATGTCGATCTGCTCGACGCACTCGTCCGGGGTGGCGCCGGAGGCGACGGTGGCCTTGAACGGGTAGAGGTTCACCACGACCAGGTCGAAGGGCTCGACGCCCAGCTCGGCCAGCTGCTCGCGGTGCGACTCCAGGCGCAGGTCGGCGAGGACGCCGGCGTGCACGCGCGGGTGCAGCGTCTTCACGCGGCCGTCCAGGCACTCCGGGAAGCCGGTCAGCTCGGAGACCTCGGTCACCGGCACGCCGGCGGCGGCGATCCGGCCGGCGGTGGAGCCGGTGGAGACGATGGCGACCCCGGCGGCGTGCAGGCCCTGGGCCAGCTCCTCCAGACCGGTCTTGTCGTACACGCTGATCAGCGCGCGACGGATCGGACGGACGTTCTCGGAGACGGGGGGCGTGGTGCTGGGGGCGGCGCTCATGCCGGGATCCATACCTTTCGGTCCTCGATGCGGTGACCTTCGCGGGCCAGCCGGCCCACGACGTCGACGAGCAGCTTGCGCTCGACAGTCTTGATGCGCTCGTGCAGCGCTTCGCCGCCATCGGCGTGGTCGGCGTCGACGACCTCGACGACGCCCTGCGCGATGATCGGCCCGGTGTCCACACCGGCGTCGACCAGGTGGACGGTGCAGCCGGTCACCTTCACCCCGTACGCGAGCGCGTCGGTGACGCCGTGGGCGCCGGGGAAGGCGGGCAGCAGTGCGGGGTGGGTGTTGACGATCCGTCCGGCGAAGGCGCCGATGAAGCCGGGGCCGAGGATCTTCATGAAGCCGGCCGTGACCACGAGGTCCGGCTCGTACCCGGCGACGGAGTCGGTCAGCGCACGGTCCCAGTCGGCCCGCGCGGGGTAGTCCTTCACCCGGTGCACGAAGACCGGCAGGCCGGCGCGCTCGGCGCGCTCCAGGCCGGCGATGCCGTCGCGGTCCGCGCCGACGGCGACGATCTCGGCGCCGAAGGCCGGGTCGGCGGTGGCGTCGATCAGCGCCTGCAGGTTGGTGCCGGAGCCGGAGACCAGCACCACCAGGCGGGCCGGTCCGGGCGTGCGGGGCGGGAAGAGCTGAGCGGGGGCGGCGGCCACTGCGCGATTCTCCGTAGGTCGGGCGCCGCCCGCTGGTACGTCCACCGGCGGTGGGGCCACTACGAACGGCAGGTCGAGCGAGGGGGAACACCAGGAGAACCCGCCGCGACGCGGGCCCCGGGGAACCTCTGTGAGCTGCTGACCGTCACCACGATAACGGCTGGTCGGACGGCCTCCGAAACGGCCTGTGGGCGCTACGCGCGTAGTTGAGACGGGGATCTCCCCGGACGCGGGCCGGAGCCCGGGCGGCCCGGACCGGACACCCGCCCGTCCCGGTCCGCGGGCCGCAGGGGTGCCCGCGGGCGGCTGCGGGATCATAGGGTGGCGCGGGCGTCCGCCCCACCGACCGAGAAGGAATGGCTGAACCATGAGCAGCGGTGACGACACCGGCGAGCGCAACCCCTTCGCGCCGCCGCCGGCGGATGCCCCGGACCAGCCGTGGCGGCCGCGCAACCCCGGACCGGCCGGCGGACCGGACGCGCCCGACGGCGAGGGCGGCCAGGACGAGCGCCCGCAGGTCCCGCCGCCGCACCCGTGGAGCCCCGGCTACCAGGGCGGCGGCTGGCACCCCCGGCCGCCGGCCCCGCAGCCGCCCCGGCTCGACCCGAACGACCCCGCCCAGCGCAAGGCCCGCAACGCGGCGCTGGCCGGCATGGCCGCGCTGGTCTGCGCGTTCGCCGCGCTGCACTACGTCGCGCTGTTCGTCGGCGCGCTCGCCATCGTCTGGGGCGTCGGCGCGATGCGCACGCCCCGGCCGGCCGGCGGGCGGACGGCCGCCACCGGTACCGCGCCCGCCGTCGCCGAGCCCAACCCGCTCACCCCGGCGGCGCTCGCCGGCGTGCTCACCGGCGCGATGACGGTGGTCTTCGTGTCCTCTGTGATCGGGCTCAGCCTGTACTACAACGACTACGTCACCTGCGTCCGGGACTCGCTCACCGCCACCGGGGCGGACAACTGCGACAAGCTCGCGCCGAAGTGGTACGTGGACGTCATGAGGAACGGCGAGTAGCCGGCCGGTCCTCGGCCCGGCCGGGGCCGGCTTCTCCGGCTTCTCCGGCTTCTCCGGTTCTGACTCCTACTCCGCGTCCGACTCCGCTTCCGACTCCGCCCCCGCTTCCGCCGCCGGCCGGCCGAGCCGGAGCACCACCGCGTAGGCGCGGGCGCGCAGCAGCAGTGCGCTCCGGCGCGCATGGCCGACGAGCGCCGCGTGCGCGGCCGCGAGGCGGGCGGCGGCGGCGCTCGACGGGAGCAGCGTCCGTGCGGCGGCGCCGGCCGCTTCGTCGGTGCGGGTGGCCTCACCGGTGCCGGTCCGGGCGGGCGCCGACCCGCGCAGCGCCCGGTACCGGGCCAGCAGCGCACCCGGCACGCCCACCGCGGTGACCCAGCCCGCGGCCGCCAGGCCCGTCCGCCACGGCACCGGGCCCAGCTCCGCCATCCGGCCGCGGGCCAGCGCTCCCCCGGACAGCCCGCCGAGCACCGCGGCCGCCGCCCCGGTCAGCAGCGCCGCCGCCAGCACGGCGACGGCCGTCGCCACCGGGTGCCAGGGGGCGGCCGGGCCGTCCCGGTCCCCGCCCTCGCCACCCCCGCGGCCGGCCGCCGCCCGCCCCAGCAGCAGCCCCGGAACCGCCCCGGCCAGCGCCGGCAGCAGGCAGGCCGCCCACCGCCAGCCGCCCGCCCCCGGCTCCGCCACCAGCGCGAACAGCGGGAACTCCGGCATCCGCCCGAGGACCGCTCCGGCGGGCGCCACCGTCGTCCCCGCCCCCACCGCGAACCCCGGCCCCAGCGCGTACGCGGCGCCCCAGACCACCGCGTTCGGCAGCAGCGCCGCGCACAGCAGCAGCAGTCCGGTCACCGCGGCCGGGCCGGCCGTGAGCGCGGCCGTCGCCCGCCCGGTGCCGGCCACCGCGGCCAGCACCGCCGCCACGGCGACCACCAGCGCCCCGGCCCCCAGCAACCCCGCGCCGGCCGCCAGCGCGGCGGTCCGGACCGCCGCCGCACCCCCGTCCGGCCGAGCCCACGGCGGCACCCGGTCCAGCGCCCGGCCGAGCGCCTGCCCGAGGGGCCCGTCGAGCACCTGCTCCAGCACCCGCCACCGAGGTCCCGGCCGGGCCCCGGCCGCCGTCCGGGCCCCGGCCGCCGTCGCGGCGGCGGCCAGCGCTGCCACCACCAGCACGTCCGGCAGCACCCGTGCCCGGAACAGGCCGGCGCCCGAACAGTGCGCCACCACCGCACCCGCCACCGCGCAGTAGCCGCACCACACCGCCGAGGGGCCGCTCCAGCGCGGCCGCAGACCGCGGCGGGCCACCACCCGGCCGCCGGCCCGGTACAGCTGCACCGCCGCCAGCACACCGAGCAGCAGCGGCGTGACCGTCAGCGGGGCCTCCTCGGCTCCGCGCAGCACCGGGGCGCCGTGACCGAGCAGCCAGAGCGCGCCCGCCAGCCGGACGGCCCCCGCCGCACCGTCGTCCGCGTACGGGGTCACCACCCAGAGCCCGAGCACCGGCACGGCGACCACCGCGAGGCCGAGCAGCGCCGTCCGCACTCCGGTGAGCACGTCGGCGAGGACCGACCGGGTGCCCAGTTCCCTCGGCAGTTCCACGATCGGACGGCCCATCAGCTGCGTCATGCGCCTCATGGTGCCAAGGCGACTCGCCATGCTCCGTGAAGAGGCAAACCGCCGTCGTGTCCCAGATTATTGGCTTATGCGCATTTTCAGACCCTGCCTTCCCGCCGCCGTCCCCACCCCCGGCCGGAGCGTCTGATGAGCACGCCGCCGACCGCCGAGCGCCCCACCGGCGCGCCCGCCTCCGCCCCGGCTTCCCCGGCCTCCCCCGCGCCCCCCGGGGAGGGCCGGTCCACGCCGCCGGGCCGCTCCGGGAAGGGCCGGGCCGGACGCGGCCGGACCACCGGGGAACCCGGGGCGGGGCGGGGCGGCGGCCCCACCGCGCCCGCCGCGCCCACCGGCCCGGGCCCGTCCACCGCGCCCGCCGCTCCCACCGGCGCCGGCCGGGACGAGGCGGCCCGGCTGATCCGGCAGCTGACGCCGCGTGAGGCCCAGGCCCTGGCCCACCTCGCGGCCGACCGGGACCTCGACGAGTCCGCGGCCGCACTCGGCGTCACCCCCGCCACCCTGCGCCGCTACCAGCACCGGGCCCTGCGCAAGCTCGGTACCCGGACCCGCACCGAGATCGCCGCCTTCGCCGCCCTGCTGAGCCCCGCTCAGACCGCCCCGGACGGCACCGCCACGCCCGCACCGGACGCCGCCCGCACCGGGGCGCCGGAGCCCCCGGCCGAGCCGGCCCGAGGTGGCGGACGCGCCGCCCGGCCCGGTACCGCGAAACCGGACGGGACGACGCGGCGTCGGAGGACCACGGCCACCCCGGCGCCGGACACCACCGAGGCCCGCCACGCCCGCCCGCGCCGTGCGGTACCGGGGCCGCCGGACGGACACCCCGGCACCACCGCAGCCGCCACCGCCACCACCGCAGCCGCCGCCACCGCCACCGCACCGGACCGGCCGGAGGCCGCCGAACCGGTCGACGGACCGCGCGAGCGCCCTCGGCCGAAGCCCGCGGAGCCGGCTCCGCCGAACGGCCACGCCAAGGCCGCCGCCACGCCGCCCGAGGAACGCACCGGGCCCCCGACGCCCGCCACACCACCCGCCGACCGCCGCCGGCAGCGGGAGAGACCGGCGCCGCCGGACCGCCGCCCGGGCACCCCCGCCGCACCGCCCCCGCAGGGCGGGCGGCCGGGCGGCGGCGCGCCCCGGACGGCCCCCGTCCGGGAGGGCGCCGAGCCCCCGGCCCGGACGGCGGCCCCCGCCTTCGGGGAGCTGTACGAGGCCGCCCACACCCGCCTCGTGCAGCAGGTCTTCCTCCTCACCGCCTGCAAGCACCGCTCCGTGCACTGCGTCCAGCGGGCGTTCGGCGAGGCGCGGCGGCGGTGGGACGAGGTCGCCGTGGAGCCGGATCCGGAGGGCTGGGTACGGGCCCGGGCCTTCGAGGCGGCGCTGTCGCCCTGGCACCGGGGCGGGCCGCGCCGGGCGCACGTCTGGCGGCTGCCGCACCGCCGGATCAAGGTGCGCCCGGCCGACGAGTCGCAGGCGGTGCTGCCGGACCACGACCGACTCACCGACCGCGACCGCGCGCTGCTCAAGGCGCTCAAGCGGCTCTCCCGCCCGCAGCGCCGGGCGCTCGTGCTGCACGACGGCCTGGGGCTGCCCGCCGCCGCGGTGGCCGTCGAGGTGGAGTCGACCGTCGCGGCCGCGGAGGGACGGGTCTGGGCGGCCCGGACGGCGCTGACGCAGTGGGTGCCGGAGCTGGCCGGACCGGATCCGACGGCGGACGGCTTCGCGGACCGGCTGAGCGGGCTGCTGCACCGGGCTGCCGTCCGCGGCTGCCCGCAGCCGCACCGGGCGCCGGTGCCGCTGCTGCGCGCCCGGTACGGGCTGGCCGGCGCGACCCGGACCGGGGCGGCGGCGCTGCTCACGCTGGCGGTCGCGGGGGCCGTGGGGGCGACGCTGGCCGGGGGCGGGCCGAGCGCGCTGTTCCGGCCCGGGGACGACCTGGTCCCGGTGGTCTGCGGCGCGACCGCGAACGGCGCCGCCGTCCCCGCGCCCCCGGATGCCCCGCCGACGGGGGTGCGCAGCCTCTGGTGCAGCCCGACGCCGGGCGTCGAGGCGGTCGTGCTGGACCCGCCACCGCCCCGGCCCGCCCGTCCGGGGGAGCTGCCGGGTGCCGGGCGGGCCGCCGAGGCCCTGCCGCCGCGCGGCCCGGCCGCGACCGGTCCGGTGTCCTGCACCCGTTGGGCCCTGCACCCCTGCGCGACCGACGGCTAGGGCCTGGCCCCGGGGAGAACGCGAGCGCCCCCGCCCGGAGTCCGGGCGGGGGCGCTCGACGAGCGGGTGGCGTCAGCCGATCAGCTCGCGCGCCAGGCGGGCGGTCTCGGACGGCGTCTTGCCGACCTTGACACCGGCGGCCTCCAGGGCCTCCTTCTTCGCCTGGGCGGTGCCCGAGGAGCCGGAGACGATGGCGCCGGCGTGGCCCATGGTCTTGCCCTCGGGGGCGGTGAAGCCCGCGACGTAGCCGACGACCGGCTTGGTGACGTGCTCGGCGATGTAGGCCGCGGCACGCTCCTCGGCGTCGCCGCCGATCTCACCGATCATGACGATGAGCTCGGTCTCCGGGTCCTCCTGGAACGCCTTGAGGGCGTCGATGTGGGTGGTGCCGATGACCGGGTCACCGCCGATGCCCACGGCCGAGGAGAAGCCGATGTCGCGCAGCTCGTACATGAGCTGGTAGGTCAGGGTGCCGGACTTCGAGACCAGACCGATCTTGCCGGAGCTGGTGATGTCGGCCGGGATGATGCCGGCGTTCGACTGTCCGGGGCTGATCAGGCCGGGGCAGTTCGGGCCGATGATCCGGGTCTTGTTGCCCTTCGAACCGGCGTACGCCCAGAAGGCGGCGGTGTCGTGCACCGGGACGCCCTCGGTGATGACGACGGCCAGGCCGATCTCGGCGTCGATGGCCTCGACGACGGCGTCCTTGGTGAACTTCGGCGGCACGAAGATGACGGTGACGTCGGCACCGGTCTTCTCCATGGCCTCGGCGACGGTGCCGAAGACGGGCACCTCGGTGCCGTCGACGTCGACCGTGGTGCCGGCCTTGCGCGGGTTCACGCCGCCGACGATCTGGGTGCCGGAGGCGAGCATGCGGCGGGTGTGCTTCATGCCCTCGGAGCCGGTCATGCCCTGGACGATGACCTTGCTGTCCTTGGTAAGGAAGATAGCCATGGTGTGAAAGTCCCCTTCCTTACTTGTTGGCCAGCTCGGCGGCGCGGTCGGCCGCACCGTCCATGGTGTCCACCTGCTCGACCAGCGGGTGGTTGGCGTCGGTCAGGATCTGACGACCCAGCTCGGCGTTGTTGCCGTCGAGGCGGACGACCAGCGGCTTGGTGACCGCCTCGCCCTTCGACTCGAGCAGGGCCAGCGCCTGGACGATGCCGTTCGCGACGGCGTCGCACGCGGTGATGCCGCCGAAGACGTTGACGAAGACGGCCTTGACGTCCTCGTCGCCGAGGATGATCTCCAGGCCGTTGGCCATCACCTCGGCGGAGGCGCCGCCACCGATGTCGAGGAAGTTGGCGGGCTTGACGCCGCCGTGCTTCTCGCCCGCGTAGGCGACCACGTCGAGGGTGCTCATGACGAGGCCCGCGCCGTTGCCGATGATGCCGACCTGGCCCTCGAGCTTGACGTAGTTCAGGCCCTTGGCCTTCGCCGCCGCCTCGAGCGGGTTGGCGGCGGCCTTGTCCTCGAGCGCCTCGTGCTCGGGCTGACGGAACTCGGCGTTCTCGTCCAGGGAGACCTTGCCGTCGAGCGCGATGATCTTGCCCTCGCCGGACTTGATCAGCGGGTTGACCTCGACGAGGAGGGCGTCCTCCTCGATGAAGACCTTCCACAGCTTCTGCAGGACCTCGGCGACCTGGTCGGCGACCTCGGCCGGGAACTTCGCCGCGGCGACGATCTCGGCGGCCTTCTCCGGGGTGCAGCCCTCGTTGGCGTCGACCGGGATCTTCGCGAGCGCGTCGGGGTTCTGCTCGGCGACGACCTCGATCTCCACGCCGCCCTCGACGCTGGCCATGGCCAGGAAGGTGCGGTTGGTGCGGTCCAGCAGGAACGAGACGTAGTACTCGTCCTTGATGTCCGCGGTCTGGGCCAGCATCACCTTGTGAACGGTGTGGCCCTTGATGTCCATGCCGAGGATCTGCTCGGCCTTGGCGACGGCGTCCGCCGGGTCGGCGGCGAGCTTCACGCCACCGGCCTTGCCTCGGCCACCCACCTTCACCTGAGCCTTGACGACGGCACGGCCGCCGAAGCGCTCGGCGATGGCGCGAGCCGCTTCGGGGGTCTCGATGACATCGCCGTCAAGCACGGGCACGCCGTGCTTGGCGAAGAGGTCCCTCGCCTGGTACTCGAACAGGTCCACGTGTTTGTCCTTGTTCGTGGTCGCGGATTGTGTCTCTACGAGCGTGCCACGGCAGGATCTTCGCTGCGGGTCGTCGGGGCGGTGCGGGTACGCAGAGATACGGCCTTGCGGCCCACACAGCCACGGGCGCACACGTCAATCAACACGCGCGTCACGTCCGTCTGGCAGGTTATCCCCGGACGACGGGAGTGTTTCGCCCGGGACCGGCCCGTCTTGGGTGAGAACCGTCACAGACAGCCTACGGCCGCGGCTCGCCCGGCCGGCCCCGCGGGCGGGCGGATCAGGGCTGCGGGGCGGCCCGGTTCCCCCGTCCGGGTGAACCCGCGGGCCGGGGGTCCACGCGCCTCCGGCCCGCCGGGGGGGTAGCGCTCCGCCTGGGGTCCACGCGCCTCCGGCCCGCCGGGGGTCAGCGCTCCGCCTGCTCCGGCACCGGGATCGGCCGCTTCTCGATCGCCGCCGCCATGATCTCCGGGAACGCGTCGGGGGTGCAGGCGAACGCCGGGGCGCCGAGCGCGGCCAGCGCCGCGGCGTGCGCGTGGTCGTAGGCGGGGGCGCCCTCGTCGGAGAGCGCGAGCAGCGCGATGAACTGGACGCCGGCCGCCTTCATCGCCGCCACCCGCTTGAGCATCTCGTCCCGGATGCCGCCCTCGTAGAGGTCGCTGATCAGCACCACGATCGTCTCGGACGGTCGGGTGATCCTCGACTGGCAGTAGGCGAGCGCCCGGTTGATGTCGGTGCCGCCGCCGAGCTGCGTGGCGAACAGGACGTCCACCGGGTCGGTGAGCTGCTCGGTGAGGTCGACCACCGAGGTGTCGAAGACGACCAGCCGGGTGTCCAGGGACCTCATCGAGGCGAGCACCGCCCCGAACACCGCCGAGTGCACCACCGAGGGGGCCATCGAGCCGGACTGGTCGATGCAGAGGATGACGTCCTTCTTCACCGCGCGCTGGGCCCGGGCGTAGCCGACCAGCCGCTCGGGGACGACGGTGCCGTGCTCGGGCAGGTAGTTCTTCAGGTTGGCCCGGACGGTGCGGTCCCAGTCGATGTCGCGGTGGCGCGGGCGGTTCACCCTGGCGCTGCGGTCCAGCGCGCCGCCCAGGGTGGCCCGGGTGCGGTCGGCGAGCCGGCGCTCCAGCTCGGCGACCACCTTGCCGACCACGGCGCGGGCGGTCTCCCGGGTGGTCTCGGGCAGTGCGTGCTTGAGCGAGAGCAGGGTGCCGACCAGGTGGACGTCGGGCTCGACGGCTTCGAGCATCTCCGGCTCCAGCAGCAGCCGGTCCAGCCCGAGCCGGGTGACGGCGTCCTGCTGCATCAACTGGACGACGGTGGTCGGGAAGTACTCGCGGATGTCGCCCAGCCAGCGCGCCACCTGGGGCGCCGAGCCGCCCAGGCCGGCGCCGCGGCGGCCGGCCCGCCCGGCCCGGCCCTCCTCCGGCGCCCCGCGGTACAGCGCGGCGAGCGCGCCGTCCATCGCGGCGTCCCGGCCGCGCAGCGTGCAGCCGGTGCCGTCCGCCTCGCCGCCGAGCACCAGCCGCCAGCGGCGCAGCCGTTCGTCGGCGGCGGGGGTGGGGGTCACTGCCATTGGATGCTCCTTCTGCACGAGGGGTGGTCAGGTGTCGCGGCGATCGGCCTGTTCGGGGATCCGGGCCGGGACCGCGGGGTGGAGCGGGGCGGCGGGGTGGACCGGGCCGCCCGGCAGGCCCAGCAGGGTGGCGACCACCGGCAGGGCGGCGTCGGCGCGGGCCCGGTCCAGCTCGGGGCCGCCGCGCTCGTCCGCGGCCGGTTCGCCGCCGAGCGGGCCGGCCGCGACCCGGCTGCCGATGGTGCTCCGGACGCCCGCCTCCAGTGCGGAGAAGGTCCGGCGCAGCAGCGGCAGCACGTCGGTGAAGGCCTCGGCCGGTACCGCCGTCAGCCAGCCGTCGAGCAGGCCCAGCAGGCGGGGGTCGTGGAGCAGCAGGGCACCGCCGCCGGTGAGGAAGCCCTCGACCCAGCCGGCCGCGTCCGCCGGGGCGTTGGCGGCCGAGAGGACCAGGCCCATCCGGCGCCCGGCCTCCTCGGAGTCGAGCCGGGCGTCGTCCAGCAGCAGCCGGACGGCACGGCCGCGCAGCAGGCCCGGGACGCCGGTGGCCGGGCCGCCGGCGGGTTCGCGGCGGGCGAGGGACCGAAGGGTGGCGGCCCAGCGGTCGGCGAGGTCGCCGTCCGGGGCCAGCAGACCGATGGCGCCGTGCACCTCGTCCAGGTGACCGCGCATCGCCGCGGCGCCGGCCGCGTCCAGCCCGGTGCAGGCGGGCGGCAGGCCGACGCAGATCCGGTCGGCGAGGCCGGCCGCGACCTCGCCGAGCGCGCCGTGGTCGGTGCCGCGGACGTCGCCGTAGCGCAGCGCGCGGACGAGTGCGGGGAGCGCGCGGGCCAGGTGCGCCACGTCGGTGTCCAGCGCGGCGCGGTCGGCGAGCACCCGCATCACCGCGGGCAGGGCGCCGCCGAGGCCGGCGAGCAGGCAGGTCTCCACCAGGCCGGTGAGCTCGGCGAGTTCCGCCGCGGCCCGCGCCGTGCCGACGGCCTTGCCGGTGGCCGCGTCCTCGACCGTGGTGCCCCACTGGGCCGCCTCGGCGATCCGGACCGCGAACTCGGGCTGCCAACAGAGCCGCCAGCTCTCCCGGAAGGTGCCGGTCGAGTTCACCGCGGACCGGCTGGGCACGCCCCAGTCGATGCCGAGCAGCCGCAGCCGGTGCAACAGCCGGGAGCGGGCCGCGTCGGTCTCCTTGCGCAGGTCCAGGTCGAGCTCGCGCGGTTCGGCGTCCGGCTTCAGGCGCAGTGAGCGCTGCAGCCGGGTGACGTCCCGCTGGAGGGGCACCGCGGGGGCGCCGTCCGGGACCTCGCCCAGCGCGTCGCCGATCACCAGCCGGTCCCGCACCAGGGCCAGGGCGACGTCCGAGCCGTCGCACATCACCGAGCGGACGGCGTCCAGCGTCTCGGTCAGGCCGGCCAGCGGGCGGCCGCGCATCACCGCGAGCGTCCGGGCCAGCCGGACGGACTCGATGACGTGGGCGGAGGAGACCGGGTGGTCCTCGGCCCGGAGCAGCTCGGCCGCCCTGGTCAGCCACTTGGGCAGCGGGTCGCCGGGCTCGGTGAACAGGTGGTGGTACCAGCCCGGGGAGACGATCCCGGCGCCGTAGCCGCTGGCCTGGGCGAGCCGGCGGTGCGTCCACGGCACCCAGGTGATGTCGGTCCTCACCTTCTTCGGCAGGCCGGTCAGCAGCGCCCGGTCGTGCGCGACGGTCGGCATGGCGGCCAGCGCGGGGACGTGGAAGGCGCCGCAGACCACGGCGATCCGCCGGTGCCCGGCCCGCCGGGCGGCCCGGATCTGCTGGCGCATGTACGCCTCCCGCAGGTCGTCCCGCCGGCCGGCGCCGCCGGTCACGCCCTCCTCGCGCAGCGCCGTCATCGCCTCGGCGACCGCGGCGAACGGGGCGAGCGCGTCGGCACCGGGCGAGCGGTGCTCGATGACGTCCTCCCACCAGCGCTCGGGGTCGTCGTGGCCGGCCGCCTCGGCGAGCAGCCCGATCGGATCGGCCGGGTGCTCCGCGCCGGCACCCCCGTCGGCGTCCGCGTCGTCCGGGGCGAGGCCGTAGGCGGCCGGCAGGTCGATGAAGCGCACCGGCAGGCCGGCGTCCAGCGCGTAGCGGATCGCCACCCACTCCGGGGAGAACTCGGCGTACGGCCAGAAGGCGGCCCGGGCCGGGTCGTCCACGGCGTGGGCGAGCAGGGCGACCGGCGGCACCATCTCCTTCTCCGCCGCCAGCCCGACGATCGGGTCGGCCTCCGGCGGGCCCTCGATCAGCACCGCGTCCGGCTTCAACGACTCCAGCGCGGCGGCCACCGCGCGGGCCGAACCGGGGCCGTGGTGCCGGACCCCGAGCAGCGTGACCTCCGACGAACCCATGCGTCCTCCCTCCTCGAACCTCGAACCTCGAACTGCAGTGGAATCAGCGGGCGTTCTCGCGGGCGGCCCGGTAGAAGTCCTTCCAGCCGTCGCGCTCCCGGACCACGCCCTCGACGTACTCGTGCCACACCACCCGGTCGGCCGCCTGGTCCCGGACGACGGCGCCGACCACGCCGGCGGCGACGTCGCCGGCCCGCAGCACGCCGTCCCCGAAGTGCGCGGCCAGTGCCATCCCGTTGGTCACCACCGAGATCGCCTCCGCCGTCGACAGGGTGCCGCTCGGCGACTTGAGCTTCGTCCGGCCGTCGACCGTGACGCCGCTCCGCAGCTCGCGGAAGACGGTGACCACGCGGCGGATCTCCTCGGCGCCGCCGGGCAGTTCGGGCAGCTCCAGCGAGCGGCCGAGCTGGTCGACCCGGCGGGTGACGATGTCGACCTCCTCCTCCAGCGAGCCGGGCAGCGGCAGGACGACGGTGTTGAACCGCCGGCGCAGGGCGCTGGACAGCTCGTTCACGCCGCGGTCCCGGTCGTTGGCGGTGGCGATCAGGTTGAAGCCCCGCACCGCCTGCGTCTCGGCGCCCAACTCCGGTATCGGCAGGGTCTTCTCCGACAGGATGGTGATCAGGCTGTCCTGCACGTCGGCCGGGATGCGGGTCAGCTCCTCGACCCGGGCGATCTTGCCGTCCGCCATCGCCCGCATCAGCGGCGACGGCACCAGCGCCTCCCGGCTCGGCCCGTTGGTGAGCAGCTGCGCGTAGTTCCACCCGTACCGGACGGCCTCCTCCGGAGTGCCGGCCGTGCCCTGCACCAGCAGCGTCGAGTCCCCGCTGATCGCGGCCGCGAGGTGCTCCGACACCCAGGTCTTCGCCGTCCCCGGCACACCGAGCAGCAGCAGCGCCCGGTCCGTCGCCAGCGTGGTCACGGCGACCTCGACGACGCGGCGCGGCCCGATGTACTTGGGCGTGATCACGGTGCCGTCCGGCAGTTCGCCGCCGAGCAGGTAGGTGGCGACGGCCCACGGGGACAGCCGCCAGCGCTCGGGGCGCGGACGGTCGTCGTGCGCGGCCAGTGCGGCCAGCTCGGCGGCGAAGGCGTCCTCCGCGTGCTGTCGCAGAACGTCGGTCATGGAAGGGCTCCTTCGGGTCGGCCGCCGGACACGGCTGTGGCGGGCGGCGAGGTGATCGGGGGGAGCCAGGTCGGCGTCCCGGCCTGCGACGACCACCCTGCACCGGGCCACTGACAATCCTGACCGGACCTCAGTTCGACCACCGGGACTGTCAGTCCCCACGCCTACCGTCGTCGGCATGGAGGAACGCTGGAGCACCGAACACGTCCTGTCCCTGGCGCCCGACGCCGCCTCGCAGAAGGCCGCGGGCAAGCTGTCCTCGCCCGCCCCCTGGTCGGCCACGGGCACCGACGGCAGCGCGCTCTGGGGCGAGTGCAAGGGCAGCGGGAAGACGCCGTACCGCACGGTGGTCGAGCTGGCCGCGCCCGCCTACCAGTGCAGCTGCCCGAGCCGGAAGTTCCCGTGCAAGCACGCGCTCGGGCTGCTGCTGCTCTGGAGCGGCACCCCCGGGGCCGTCCCGGCCGGCGAGCCGACCGACTGGGCGTCGGAGTGGCTCACCGCCCGGCGGGAGCGCGCCGAGCAGCGCGCCGCCAGGCCCGACCCGCCCGCCGACCCGGCCGCCGCCCGCCGGCGCGCCGAGAAGCGTTCCGCCCGGGTCGCGGCGGGCGCCGCCGAGCTGCGGCTGCGGCTGACCGACCGGATCCGCCACGGCCTGGCCGACCAGTCCACCGCCGGCCGCTGGGAGGAGGTCGCCGCCCGCATGGTCGACGCGCAGGCGCCCGGCCTCGCCACGCGCGTCCGCGAGCTCGACGCCACGCCCCAGCACCGCCTCCTGGAGGAGTACGCCATGCTCCACCTGCTCGCCACCGCCGCCACCCGGGTCGACGAACTGCCCGCCCCGCTGGCCGCCACCGTCCGGGCCCGGGTCGGCTACACCACCGACACCGCCGAGCTGCTGGCCGGCCCGACCGTCCGCGACCGCTGGCACGTCCTCGGCAGCCGCGACACCTCGGACGACCGCCTCACCACCCGCCGGGTCTGGCTCCGCGGGGCCAAGACCGGCCGCCCCGCCCTCCTGCTCGCCTTCGGCCGCCCCGGCCAGGCCCCCGACCTCGCCGTGCCCACCGGCCACGTGCTGGAGGCCGAACTCGCCTTCCACCCCGGCGCGCGGCCGCTGCGCGCCGCCCTCGGCACCCGCTACGGCGCCCCCGAGCCCGGCCCCGCCGCGCCGCCGCCCGGCCTCAGCCCCGCCGAGGCCGTCGCCGCGTACGGCACCGCCGTCGCCGACGACCCCTGGCTCGACTCCTGGCCCACCGTCCTCACCGACGTCGTCCCCGTCCTGACGCCCGAGGGCTGGCACCTCACCGACGGCCGGCACACCCTCCCGGTGCGCCGCGCCGCCACCTCCGAGGCGGCCCTGTGGCGGCTCGCCGCCGTCTCCACCGGCCGCCCGCTCACCGTCTTCGGCGAACACGGCCACCAGGGCTTCGCCCCGGTCACCGCCTGGGCCGCCGACCACCGCCCGATCGGCCTCAGCACCCCCTGACACCCGGCCAGCGCCCCCACCACAACTCAGGAGCCCACGTGCCCGACCCCTGGGAGTCCCTCCACACGACCGCCCTCCTGGGCACCGACCGCCGCCCCCTCCCGCCGCCGGACCGGGCCGGCGACTCCCCCGCCCACCAGGCCGTCGACCGCACCGACCCGGCCACCGCCCTGCTCGAACTCGCCGCCCTGGAGACGGTCCGCCGCCGCGCGGGCGCCCTGCCCGCGCCCGCCACCGGGCCGCTCGCCGATCCGGCCCCCGAGGACGGGCGCCCCGAACTCCCCGCCCCCGCCGCCCGGCGGCTCTCGCTGCTGCTCGGCACCCGCGGCAGCGGCGCCGCCGCCACCCTGGCCAACCTCCCCGAGCTGCTGCCGCAGTGGCTCGTCACCGCCCGGGCCCGCGGCCACCGCCCGCCCGCCGTGCTCGTCCCGGCCCTGCTCGACGCCGCCCGCGCCCGCAGCGAGCTGCGCCCCGACGCGGTCGCGCTGGCCGGCCCGCTCGGCCGCTGGCTGGCCGCCCGGAACCCCGACTGGCGCTTCGTGCTGCGCACCACCGCCGAGACCCCCACCGGGGCGGCCGCGCCCGGAGACGACCACCTCTGGCACGAGGGCCTGTTCGCCGAACGGGTCACCCACCTCACCCTGCTCCGCCGCACCGATCCGGCCGCCGGTCTCGCCCTGCTGAGGAGCACCTGGCCCACCGAACGCGCCGAGGACCGCCTGCTCTTCCTGGACGCCCTGCAGGAGGGTCTCTCCCTCGCCGACGAGCCCTTCCTGGAGGCCGCCCTCGGGGACCGCAGCAAGAACGTCCGCGCCACCGCCGCCGAGCTGCTCTCCACGCTCCCCGGCTCGACGCTGGCCGGCCGGATGGCCGAGCGCGCCCGCGCCGCCGTCCGCCTCTCCGAGCGCGGCACCCACCTGCTGGTCACCCCGCCCGCCGAGTGCGACGCGGCCATGCAGCGGGACGGCATACCGCTCAAGTCCCCCACCGGGCGCGGCGAACGGGCCTGGTGGTTCGGCGAGGTGATCGCCGCCGCGCCGCTCCCGCTCTGGCAGGCGTCCACCGGGCTGAGCCCCGACCGGCTGCTCGCCCTGCGGGTCGGCGACAGCATCGACGAGACCGACAGCAGCTGGGCCGACGACCTGCGCGAGGCCTGGGCCAGGGCCGCCGTCCGCCAGCAGGACGCCGAGTGGGCCCGGGCGCTGCTCGGCCCGCCGCCCGCCCCCGCGCCGGACCACCGCCGGGCCCGCCCGCCGCGGGCCACCGGCGCCCCCGCCAAGCTGCTCTCGGTCCTGCCGCCGGAGGAGCGCGCCGCCTGGACGGCCGCGTTCATCGAGGTGCACGGCCTCGGCGAGGCCTTCCAGTTGCTCGGCGCCTGCGCGACCCCGTGGACCCCGCCGCTGTCCACCGCCGTGGTCGCCGCCCTCGCCCGGGCGGCCGCCTCCGGCGCCTACCCGTGGAGCCACAGCGGGGTGCTCGGGATGACGGAGCGCGCGCTCGCCCCGGAGACCGCCGCCGCGGTCGAGGCCCTGGCCGCCGACACCGCGCCCGCCACCGCCTGGGCCGAGACCTTCGCCCGGCTGGCCGGCACGCTGCGCTTCCGCGAGGCGATGCTCGCCGAGCTCGGCGCCTGAGCGCCCCGGGCCCGGTCCCGGAAAACGGCCGGGCCGGTACGGGGGCGTGTCCCCGTACCGGCCCGGTGGCACGTCCTCAGCTCGCGGCGCGCAGGTTCGCCTCGACCCAGGCCACCACGTCCCGGGTCGGCGTGCCCGGGGTGAAGATGTCCGCGACGCCCATCGCCTTGAGCTCGACGATGTCCTCGTCCGGGATGATCCCGCCGCAGAAGACCTTGATGTCCTCCGCCTCGCGCTCCTTCAGCAGCTCCAGCACCCGCGCGCAGAGCGTCATGTGCGCGCCGGAGAGGACCGACAGCCCGATGCCGTCCGCGTCCTCCTGGATCGCGGTGTCGACGATCTGCTCGGGCGTCTGGTGCAGGCCGGTGTAGATGACCTCCATACCGGCGTCGCGCAGGGCGCGCGCGATGACCTTGGCGCCGCGGTCGTGACCGTCGAGCCCGGGCTTGGCGACCACCACACGGATCGGCCCTGACACACCCATCACTGCCTCCTGGACTTCGTCGTCCACCACCCCAGACCTCGTCGGGCACGGGCGCGGTTAACCAGCAATAACAAACCTGAGGGGAGGTTAGCGTCACCCGGCCCCACTGGCCGTGCCGCCCCTCAAGAGGAGGGGAAAATCACAGCTCCACCCCTTGCTACCAGTGGGTATACCCCGGCGGATCCGCCCGCAGCCCGCCGACTCCCCTCTTGACATCCGGACTTTTGTCCGGATGTCGGCGTTGCGGCTACAGTCTCGGCAGTTTTCCCTCGCCCGATGACGTGCCCGAGGCCAACCGAGGAGGCAGCCCCCGATGGCTCCCGACGCCGCCGCCCGCCCGACCCGGGCGGAGCTGCGCCTCGCCGCCCGCGAACAGTCGCGCGCCCAGCGCCGCGGCGCCGCCAAGGCCGCCACCCGGGCGGCGCTGCTGCGCGTCGCCCTGCCCTCGGTGGCCGCGCTCGGGGTGGCCGCGGCGGCCGCCGTCACCGTCCAGGGCGAGGCCGACCAGCAGCGCGCCCAGGCGGCCGGCCTGGTGCCGCGGCAGGCCGCAGCCGCCGACACGCCGGACAACACTCCCGCCCGGGCCGCCGCCCAGCAGGCCCTCGCCACCGGCGACGCCGGCCAGGCCTCCCGCGGCGACGCCCGCGAGCCGCTCTCCGGTGCCCAGCCCGCCGACGCCGCGGCCGCCCAGCCGAGCGCCGAACCGGCCGCGCCGAAGGTGGTCATGCCGGTGGCCCAGCACGGCCTGGGCGAGCTGTTCGGCGAGGCCGGCACCCACTGGGCCAACCGCCACACCGGCATCGACTTCCCGGTGGACGGCGGCTCCCAGGTCATGGCCGTCACCGACGGCACGATCCGCACGCAGTGGAACCCGGCGTACGGCTACATGTCGATACTGAAGATGTCCGACGGCACCGAGGCCTGGTACTGCCACCTGCGGGCGTACAAGGTCCGCAAGGGCCCGGTGAAGCAGGGCGACGTCATCGCCTTCGTCGGCAGCAGCGGCAACAGCACCGGACCGCACCTGCACTTCGAGATCCGCCCGCCCGGCAGCGGGCCGGTCGACCCGCTGCCGTGGTTCCTCTCGAACGGGCTCGACCCCCGCTAGGGCTTCTCCGCCGCCGCTAGAGCTTCTCCACCGGCGCGTACCGCAGCAGCAGCTGCTTGCGCCCCTCCGTCCCGAAGTCGACGGTGGCCTGCGCCTTGTCCCCGACGCCGGTGGTGGCCACCACCGTGCCCAGCCCGAAGGTGTCGTGGGTGACCCGGTCGCCGACCGCCAGCGCGACGACCTCCCGCTCGACCGCCGCGCCGCTCCGCCGCGCCGACTGCCCCCAGCCCGCCTTCGGCGCGGCCGCCGCCGCACCGCGCGCGGAACCACCGCGCGAAGAGCCGCCGGAGGACCTCCCGCCGCCCCAGGACGAGCCGGACGACCCCGAGGAGTACCCGCGCGAGGCCGGCACCGCGACGGCGCCGGTCCGCTTCCACTGCACCAGCGCCTCCGGGATCTCCTCCAGGAACCGCGAGGCCGGGTTGTACGAGGGCTGCCCCCAGGCGCTGCGCAGCACCGAGCGGGTCAGGTAGAGCCGCTCCCGCGCCCGGGTGAGCCCGACGTACGCGAGCCGCCGCTCCTCCTCCAGCTCCTTGACCTGGTTGAGCGCCCGCATGTGCGGGAAGATCCCGTCCTCCATGCCGGTCAGGAAGACCACCGGGAACTCCAGGCCCTTGGCGGTGTGCAGGGTCATCATCGTGATGACGCCCTGCCCCTCGGCGTCCTCGTCCGGGATCTGGTCGGAGTCGGCGACGAGCGCGACCCGCTCCAGGAAGTCGGCCAGCGAGCCGACCGGCGGCGCGCCCTCCTCGTCGGCGTCCGGCCGCTCGCCCGGGTCCTGCTCGTACTCGAGGGCGACGGAGGCGAGCTCCTGCAGGTTCTCCACCCGGGTCTCGTCCTGCGGATCGGTCGAGGACTGCAGCTCGGCGAGGTAGCCGGTCTCCTCCAGCACCGCCTCCAGCACCGCGGCCGGCCCGGCGCCCGACTCGACGACCTGCCGCAGCCCGGCCATCAGCTGGTTGAACTTCTTCACCGCGTTCGCCGAGCGCGCGGCCATCCCGTACGCCTCGTCGACCCGCAGCAGCGCCTGCGCGAAGGAGATCCGCTCGCGCGAGGCCAGCGCGTCGATCATCGCCTCGGCCCGCTCGCCGATGCCGCGCTTGGGCACGTTGAGGATCCGGCGCAGCGGCACGGTGTCCTCCGGGTTGGAGAGCACCCGCAGGTACGCCAGGACGTCCCGGACCTCCTTGCGCTCGTAGAAGCGCACCCCGCCGACCACCTTGTACGGCAGGCCGACCCGGATGAACACCTCCTCGAACACGCGGGACTGCGCGTTGGTCCGGTAGAAGATCGCGACGTCGCCGGGCTTGGCGTCGCCCGCGTCGGTCAGCCGGTCGATCTCGTCGGCGATGAACTGGGCCTCGCCGTGCTCGTCGTCCGCGACGTAGCCGACGACCTTCTCGCCGTGGTCGCCGGCCGTCCAGAGCTTCTTCTCCCGCCGGTTGGCGTTGCGCTCGATGACGGCGTTGGCGGCGCTCAGGATGGTCTGGGTGGAGCGGTAGTTCTGCTCCAGCAGGATGGTGGTCGCGTTCGGGTAGTCCTCCTCGAACTGGAGGATGTTGCGGATCGTCGCGCCGCGGAAGGCGTAGATCGACTGGTCCGCGTCACCCACCACGCACAGCTCGGCCGGCGGTACCTCGGCGAGGTGCGCGGCGGCCGGGTTCACGAACTCCCCGTCCGCGGTGCGCTTCGGCGCGGCCGCGACCGAGCCCCCGCTCAGCTCGCGCACCAGCATGTACTGGGCGTGGTTGGTGTCCTGGTACTCGTCCACCAGGATGTGCCGGAACCGCCGCCGGTAGTGCTCCGCGACGTCGGGGAAGGCCTGCAGCAGGTTCACCGTCGTCATGATGATGTCGTCGAAGTCGAGCGCGTTGGCCTCGCGCAGCCGCCGCTGGTAGAGGAAGTACGCCTCGGCGAGCTTCTTCTCCATCGGGTTGGCGGCCTGGTCGGCGAAGGTCTCCTCGTCGATCAGCTCGTTCTTCAGGTTGCTGATCTTCGCGGTGAAGGACTTCGGCGGGAACTGCTTCGGGTCGAGGTCGAGGTCCCGGCAGACCAGGGACATCAGCCGCTGCGAGTCCGCCGAGTCGTAGATCGAGAACGACGAGGTGAAGCCGAGCAGCTTGGACTCGCGGCGCAGGATCCGCACGCAGGCGCTGTGGAAGGTGGAGACCCACATCGCCCGGGCCCGCGGGCCGACCAGCTGCTCGACGCGCTCGCGCATCTCGCCGGCCGCCTTGTTGGTGAAGGTGATCGCCAGGATCTCGCCCGGCTGCACCCCGCGGGCGCCCAGCAGGTGGGCGATCCGGTGGGTCAGCACCCGCGTCTTGCCGGAGCCGGCGCCGGCCACGATGAGCAGCGGCGAGCCCGCGTGCAGCACCGCCTCGCGCTGCGGGTCGTTCATCCCCTCCAGCAGCTGTGCCGGGTCGACCACGGTGCGGGCGGCGCCGTTGCGGTACCAGGCGTCCCGCTCGGCCTCGGCGGCGTGGTCCGTGTGGAACAGCCCCTCGGGGATCGCCTCCTCGTACGCGTCGTACGGGACGTCGTCCTCGAACGGCGGCGGCTCCTCGTCGATGGGCGCGGCGGCGGGCTGCTGCTTCGACCCGGCGGCGGCGGGTGCCTCGAAGCCGGGGAGCGGGAGGTCGTCAAAGAGGCTACTCATGGCACATCGAGTCTATGGCCCCGCACCGACAAGCCCGCCCGGCCGCGGAGGACCGGACGGGCGGTGGGCCGGGCGGGGCCCCGCGGGCGGTGGCCCGCCGGTCAGACCAGGCGGCGGGCGGTGGCCCAGCGGGTCAGCTCGTGCCGGTTGCTCAGCTGGAGCTTGCGCAGCACCGCCGAGACGTGGCTCTCCACCGTCTTCACCGAGATGAACAGCTGCTTGGCGATCTCCTTGTACGCGTAGCCGCGCGCGATCAGCCGCAGCACCTCGCGCTCGCGCTGGGTCAGCCGGTCGAGGTCCTCGTCCACCGGCGGGGTGTCGGTGGCGGCGAAGGCGTCCAGCACGAAGCCGGCCAGCCGGGGCGAGAACACCGCGTCGCCGTCCCCGATCCGGAAGATCGCGTCGACCAGGTCGGTGCCGGTGATGGTCTTGGTGACGTAGCCGCGCGCACCGCCGCGGATCACGCCGATCACGTCTTCGGCGGCGTCGGAGACCGACAGCGCCAGGAACTTCACTCCTCCCGGCTCCCCCATCAGCCCGGCCGAGCGGCGCAGCACCTCGACCCCGCCGCCGCCGGGCAGGTGGACGTCGAGCAGCACCACGTCGGGCCGCGTCTCGGCCACCACCCGGACCGCCGACTCGACGTCGTCGGCCTCGCCGACCACGTCGATGCCGGTCGCCTCGGTGCGCCCGATCTCGGCCCGCACCCCCGTCCGGAACATCCGGTGGTCGTCGACCAGCACGACCCGCGCGGTACGGTCCGGCGCTGCCTCAGTCATTCGTTCTCTCCATCTCCAGCTCGACCTCGGTGCCGCCGTCCGGCGCGGGCCGCACCCGTGCGGTGCCGCCGTTGCGCTTCATCCGGCCGAGGATCGACTCGCGAACGCCCATCCGGTCCTCGGGCACCGTGTCGGGGTCGAAGCCGGGTCCGTGGTCGCGGACGAACACCATCACGGTCCTCCCCTCGACCTCGGCGTAGACCTGGACCGGTCCCCCGCCACCGTACTTGGCCGCGTTGACGGTCGCCTCCCTCGCGGCCTGCATCTGGGCCGCGATCCGCTCGTCCATCGGGCAGTCGCCGACGATCACCAGCTCGACCGGGACGCCGTGCCGGTCCTCGACCTCGGCGACCACCGCGCGCAGGCTCTCCGCCATGGTGTCCGGCGCCTCCTCGGCGGCGGCCTCCGGGCGGTAGAGCCACAGCCGCAGCTCGCGCTCCTGGGCCCGGGCGAGCCGGAGCACCTCCTTCGGGTCCTCGGCCCGGCGCTGGATCAGGGTGAGCGTGTGCAGCACCGAGTCGTGGACGTGCGCGGCGATCTCGGCCCGCTCCTGGGCGCGGATGCGGGCGGTCCGCTCGGCGCCGAGGTCCTGCCACATCCGCAGCGCGTACGGGCCGACCAGCACCAGCACGCCGGCCAGCACCGCGAGCGAGGCCTCGATGACCGAGCCGATGGTCGAGCCGCTGCCCTGCATGGCGAGGAAGGCGATGGTGCCGGCCACCACCAGCAGCACGCCCGCGCCCACCCGGGTGTAGGCCCCGCGCCGCCGCTCGCCCTCCTCCAGGCCGAACCAGCGCTGCCAGCGGGAGTCGTCGGCCTGCCGCCAGACCAGCGCGACGCCGACGCCGACGGCCAGCAGCGGCCAGGTGTACGGCCGGGCGGTCTGCACGCCGAGCGCGTTCAGCAGGGCGATCAGCCCGATCACGACCATGACGAGCGCGGCGAGCTGCCACAGCCCGCCCTGGCGCTTGGCGGCCGCCGGGAGCGCCGTCCCCCCGTCGGGCACGGCGGGCTCGCCCTGGAGGGCGTGCTGCAGCAGCTCGCGCAGCCGGCCGATCCGGCCGCGCCGGCCCTTGCTCAGCTCCGCGCCGGAGGCGCCGGAGGCCTGCCACGAGCCGGCCGGCACGAAGGCCCCGTTGACGTACACCCAGCGGGCGCCGCCGCGCTGCGCGGGCTCGCCGATGCCGATCGGCACCACGAACCAGAACGCCGCGTACAGCAGCGCGCCGATCCCCTGGGCGAAGAAGAGCAGCACGAAGGCGATCCGGACCCAGCGGACCGGGAGCCCCAGGTGCACCGCGAGCCCGTGCGCGACGCCGCCGAGCATCCGTCCCTGCGGGCTCCGGTAGAGCCGGCGGTACGGGGGCCGCTCGTCGCCGGGGACGGTCGGATCGGCGCCCGCGGCGGGCGGGGCGTCGGGGACGAGCGGACGGGGATCGGTACCGGGGGCTGCCACGCCACCGATGGTTCCACGCGCCCGGTCCCGGGCGCATCAGGGTCGGTCCCTACCCGTTCTCAGGGACAACTCAGGGTACGGACAGGGCCGGGACCGGTTGGGCGGGCGTCCGGGAGCCACCAGGATGGGGGGCATGACCGAAGACCACCGCATCCGGGCGGCCGGGCCGAGCGCCCCGCCGGCGCCGGACCGCCCCCCGCTGAACCGGACCGAGCACCACCGCGTGGTCGCCGGCGTCTGCGGCGGCCTGGGCCGGCACCTGGACATCGACCCGGTGGTCTTCCGCGTGGTGACGGTGGTGCTCTGCCTCTCCGGGGGCCTCGGCCTCTTCCTGTACGGGCTGGCCTGGCTGATCATCCCGACCGAGCCGGTCGCGGACGGCAAGGGCGGCGGCCGGCCCGGCCGGACCGAGCTCCAGCGGGTGCTCACCGGCCGGGTGGACGGCCAGTCGGTCGGCGCGGTGCTGCTGACCGTGATCGGCACCGGCGTCTTCTTCGCCTCGATGGGCGACGGCGACCAGCTGTTCCCGATGCTGCTGCTCGGGGCGCTGGTCTTCCTGGCGGTCCGCTACGACCCGGAGCGCCACCACAACCGGCAGCGCGGGCGCCGGCGCGGCCGGGACCACCACCGGCACGGCCCGTACGACCGCGCCTTCCCCGAGTCCGAGCCGGCCGCCCCGGCCTACTCCTGGTCGCCGACCGATCCGGACGGGACGGCGGCCCGCGAGCGGCACGCCCGGGAGCGGGCGGCCGGCACGGTGCCGGCCGACACTCCGCACGCGGGCCCGAGCGGCTACCTCTGGGACCCGCGCCACCCCGAGCGCAACCCGTACGGCGAGGCGGGCGCCGCCCCGCACGGCGCCACCGCGACGCCGCCCGGCGGCCCGGCCCAGCCGTGGTGGCAGCGCACCGACCTCCCGCAGGGCGACCCGCTGCGCAAGGGCGGCCCGGCCGCCCCGCCCCGGCCGCCGGTGGTGGTGCGCCACCGCGAGCGCTCCCCGCTCGGCGTGATCGGGCTGATGCTGGCGGTGGGCGCGGCCAGCGCGGTCTGGTCGGCGTCGGCCCACGGCGACGCCAAGGTGACCGGCACCGTCCTGGCGACCGCCCTGCTGGTCGTCGGGCTGACGCTGCTGGTCGGCGCGAAGTTCGGCCGCGCCCACAAGCTCGTCGTGCCGGGCCTGCTGCTCACCCTGGCGCTCGCGTTCGCCCACGGATCGTCGTACTCGGTCAGTGACGCGGTCGGCGACCGCGACTGGAAGGCCGTCTCGGCGGCCGAGCTGGAGTCGCGGTACGCGCTCGGGCTCGGCGACGCCCGGCTGGACCTCGGCCGGCTCGACCCGGCCGGCGCCACCCTGTACAGCACCGTCGAACTCGGCGCCGGCCAGCTGACCGTCGTGGTGCCGCCGGACGTGACGGTGAACCTGCGGACCACGGCCGGCCTGGGCAACGTCACGGTGCCCGGGGAGGACGAGGTCAGCGGTCACAGCTCCCGCAGCTTCCGGCTGACCCCGGTGAACGGTCAGGCATCCAAGGGCACGCTCGACCTGAAGCTGACGGTCGGGCTCGGCGACATCAAGGTGGTCCAGTCGTGAGGAAGCACCAGCTCGATCTCTTCTCGCTGATCGCAGGGGGGTTGTTCACCGTGATCGCGGTGCTCTACCTGGTGGCGGCGGTGAACGACCTCTCGGTCAACGGGCGGATCGTCATCCCGGTGACCTTCATCGTGCTCGGCCTGGCCGGCCTGGCCGGTGCGGTCGCGGCGGTGGCCCGGCGCGGCCGCACCGACTCCGAGGGCTGAGCGGGGCCGGCGCCGCGTCGGGCCCCGCGGCGCCGCCCGGCGCTGCGGCGGGGCTCAGCGCGATGGGGCTCAGCGCGGCGGGGCTCAGCGCGGCGGGGCTCAGCGCGGCGGGGCTCAGCGCGGCGGGGCTCAGCGCGGCGGGGCTCAGCGCGGCGGGGCTCAGCTCTGCAGCGGCCCGAGGTTCAGCTTGTCGCCGTCCTTGGTGACGGCGTACTTGGGCAGCGGCTTGGTGGCCGGGCCGTTGACCACCGCGCCGGTGGCCGCGTCGAACCGGGAGCCGTGGCAGGGGCAGTACAGCTGACCGTTCTTCGGGGCGTCGACGGCGCAGCCGGAGTGCGTGCAGACCGCGGAGAAGGCGCAGTACTGGCCGGCCTTGGGCTGGACGATGTAGACCGCGTCCCCGGTGGCCGGGTCCTTGACCTGGGCCGAGCCGCCGACCGGGACGCTCGCCGCGGCCACCGAGACCGGCGGCCCGGCCGGCGTCCTCCCGGCGGGGGCCGGGGCGGCGGACGGGCCGGCGGACGGGCCGATCGCCTTCTTGTCCCGCCCGAAGGTGGCGGTCAGCGAGCCGGTGAGCAGCCCGGCGCCGCCGATGGCGACGGCCGCGATGCCGCCGTCGACCAGCGACCGCCGGCGGACGTGGTCCTCGCGCAGCCCCCGCGCGCGGTCCCGGGCGGCCCGCCGGGCCAGGTAGCCGTCCAGCGAGAGGTACGGGGTGCCGGCCAGCACCAGCGGGGTCCAGGCCATCAGGTAGGCGAGGTCGTTGCCGAGGTAGTACGGCGAGACGTTCCAGCTGACGGTCAGCCAGAGGCTCAGGTTGATCAGGGCGCCGCCGAGGGCCGCGAGCCGGCCCCAGAGGCCGAGCAGGGTGCCCAGGCCGACCGCCAGCTCGCCGAAGGCGACGGCCAGCGCGAACAGGGTCGGCGCGTCGAGGGCCGGGCCGAGCAGGAAGGAGATCGGGCTGGAGCCCTTGACCGCCTGGGTCTGCGAGACGAAGGAGGCCGGGTCGGCGGCGCCCGCCAGGTAGTGGTTGTCGGCGAGCTTGTCGAGCGCCGCGTAGACGAAGGTGACGCCGAGGAAGAGCCGCAGCGGCAGCAGCGCGTACCGCGAGGCCAGGGCCCTGCGCCGGGCCGCCCGCTCGGCTCTGCCGTCCGGGTCGGTGCCGTTCGCCACCGCACCGCTGCCCGCCACCGCTCCGCCGGTCTCCACGGAGCCACCGGCCTCCACGGGGCTGCTGACCTCCGTCATCCCTCACACCTTCCCTCGCGGCCTGCCAGCTCCTGACAGGTCCGGTCCGCATTCTGCACGGTTGTGAGCGCTTTCGGTGGGAGGTCCCACCCGGTGGGCCCGGTGCACCGCGAACGGCCGCGCCGCCGTTCCCCTGTATACGGGAACGACGGCGCGGCCGTTCAACACCGGTTCGGTCAGAACCGGCCGGGAGTGATCACTCCCACTCGATCGTGCCCGGCGGCTTGCTGGTGCAGTCCAGCACCACGCGGTTGACGTCGCGGACCTCGTTGGTGATCCGGGTGGAGATCTTCGCCAGCACCTCGTACGGCAGGCGCGACCAGTCGGCCGTCATGGCGTCCTCGGAGGACACCGGGCGCAGCACGATCGGGTGGCCGTAGGTGCGGCCGTCGCCCTGGACGCCGACGCTGCGGACGTCCGCCAGCAGCACGACCGGGCACTGCCAGATCTCGCGGTCCAGGCCGGCCGCGGTCAGCTCCTCGCGGGCGATGGCGTCGGCCTCGCGCAGCAGGTCCAGGCGTTCCTTGGTGACCTCGCCGACGATCCGGATGCCCAGGCCCGGGCCCGGGAACGGCTGGCGCTGGACGATCTCCTCCGGCAGGCCGAGCTCCTGGCCGACCATCCGGACCTCGTCCTTGAACAGCTTGCGCAGCGGCTCGACCAGCTGGAACTGCAGGTCCTCGGGCAGGCCGCCGACGTTGTGGTGGGACTTGATGTTGGCGGTGCCGGTACCGCCGCCGGACTCCACCACGTCCGGGTACAGGGTGCCCTGGACCAGGAACTCCACCGACTCGCCGTGCTCGCCGGCCTCGGCGATGATCTCCGCCTGGGCCTGCTCGAAGACCCGGATGAACTCGCGGCCGATGATCTTGCGCTTCTCCTCGGGGTCGCTGACCCCCTTCAGCGCGGTGAGGAAGCGCTCCTGCGCGTCGACGACCTTCAGCTGGACGCCGGTGGCCGCGACGAAGTCCTTCTCGACCTGCTCGGTCTCGCCCTTGCGCATCAGGCCGTGGTCGACGTAGACGCAGGTCAGCTGGTCGCCGATGGCCTTGTTGACCAGGGCGGCCGCGACCGCGGAGTCCACGCCGCCGGAGAGACCGCAGATGGCCCGCTTGTCACCGACCTGGGCGCGGATCAGCGCGACCTGCTCGTCGACCACGTTGCCGGTGGTCCAGGTCGGCGCGATGCCGGCGCCGCGGTAGAGGAAGTGCTCCAGGATCTGCTGGCCGTGGTCGGAGTGCAGCACCTCGGGGTGGTACTGGACGCCGTAGAGCCGGGCCGCGTCGTTCTCGAAGGCCGCGACCGGCACCACGTCGGTGGAGGCGGTGACGGTGAAGCCCTCGGGCGCGGCGGAGCAGGCGTCGCCGTGCGACATCCACACCGAGTGCTGCGCCGGAACGCCCTCGAACAGGGTCGAGCCGGTACGGGTGACGGTCAGCGGGGTGCGGCCGTACTCGCGGGCGCCGGTGTTGTCGACGGTGCCGCCGAGCGTCTTGGCCATCAGCTGGAAGCCGTAGCACATGCCGAAGACCGGCACGCCGGCCTCGAAGATCGCGCGGTCGAGCTGCGGCGCGCCCTCCTCGTAGACCGACGACGGACCGCCGGAGAGGATGATCGCCTTCGGGTTCTTGGCGAGCATCTCGGCGACCGGCATGCTGCTCGGCACGATCTCGCTGTAGACCCGGGCCTCACGCACCCGGCGGGCGATGAGCTGGGCGTACTGGGCACCGAAGTCGACGACCAGGACGGTGTCGGTCTCGGGTGCGGACTGGTCGGGAATAGCAGAGGACACAGACGGCCTTCCGGCAGCGGTACGAAAGGTGTCGCGCCGCGCTTCCTCCGAGGGGCGGCGGCGGGCGACGAGCGGGGGTCTGCCACCGAGTCTACCGGGCGGGCCGGTTTCACTCGTCTGCCCGTCCAAAAGACCGTGACCGCGCGGGCCGCCGGTTCGTTGCTTCTGACGACCGTACGGCCGCGCCGCGCCCGCCAGGCGCGCCGCCTCCGCCCCGGCAGGGGCGCCGCACGTACGGGCGTGCAGGACCACGCGTGGAGCTCACCCCAGTCCACCGGCGCGCGTGGCGCCGCCGCGGCCCGGCCCCGCCGGGAGCGGGGCGCCGTGGGACCGTGCGCGGGTGCAGCGGCCGGCAAAGCAGGGGACAGCGACCCCGGCCGCGACTGGACCAAGGAGGTGGGGCGGCCGGCCCCCGGGGACGCCCGGAGGCCGGCCGCCGCACCCCGGCGCGACCCAGGCGCACACCGTTCACCGTCCCGCGCCGCTACGCGCGTCCCCGTGCGCTCCGGCCGCCACCACTACACACCGTGATCATCGAACCGGCCCGCCCCGGCCTCCCCGCCGAGCCCCGGGCGGCTCCGGAGCGAGCTCACCGCACCGGCCGGGCCGAAAATGGACTGTGCCGAATCATGCCGAATCGGTTGCAGAGCAAGCCCTCCGTCCAGCACGATGCTGCGTGGAAGAGGTTCTCCCGGTGGCCGAAGGCCGGCCATGGAGGCTCGTCCCGGTGCCACCGACACCTGCGGTGACAACGATTATCACCTCACGCTCCGTGAGCGAAGGCCCGGCGCAGGCATGCGCGCCGGCCCGCCGCACCGCGAGCGTGCGCGCCCCGCGCGACCGGCCCACCCATGCCGGTGCCGTGGTGGCGCGGTCCCCCGAAGCTAACCGACAGGACGGCGCTCCTCCCCCGGCGCCGTCAACCCAGCACCGGCGCAGCCCTGACGCCGTGTGCTGAGCGACAAAGGGCCCCGTTCCCCCGCGGGGCCCTTTGCCCTGTCCGGGGGCGCGCACCCGGTCGGCCCGCGCCCCCGGGTAGCCCGGGTCCGCGGGAGCCAGGGTCCGCGGGTCCTACGGCTGCTTGCGCCAGACGCTCGGGTCGACCGGGGGTTCCCCTCCGGCCCCCGGCGCGGCGGCACCGGGCGGCAGCGGCGGCTCGTCCGAGCCGACCACCTCGCTCACCGCCGGGGCGACACCCGGCCCAGGCGGGTACGGCTCGGCCCCCACCCCCGGCTCCGGCGCCCCGCCCGCGAGGACGACGCCGTCGGACGGCCCGCCCTGCGGCGGCACCGCGCCGGCCGGAACCCCGGCCGGGACGCCCGCAGGAGCCCCGGCCGGGGTCCTGAGCACGGCGGCCAGCAGGGGCGGCACCGCCAGCGCGCCGACCGCCACCCACACCACGTTGGCCGCCAGCAGGGTGCCGAAGGCCAGGCCGGCCGAGAACTCCCGGCCGGCGTCCGACCGCGAGCCCCAGCCACCGCCGCCCGGGGCGCTCGTCGTCGCCGCGAAGCCCGCCACCGTCATCAGCAGGGTGAACCCGGCGGCGGAGACCACGGCGAGCCGGATCCGGTCCGCCGCGTCCAGCCGGCGACGGTGCGCCGTCCAGCCCAGGTAGAGCGCCGCGGCCACCGCGAGCAGCAGGGTCCAGCGCCAGTCCGCGGTCTCGCCGTGCAGGTCGAAGAGCGAGAACTCCTCGTCCGGGCCGCCCGAACCGCTGCCCCGGCCGTAGCCGTCGTAGCCGTCGTCGTAGCGGCGGGCGCCGTCGTGCGACCGGACGCTCGCCCCCGACCCCAGGCCGAGCAGGACCAGGCCGAGGTTCGGCAGGAAGGCCACCGAGACACCGGTCGCCCAGCTCTCGTCCTGCACGGCGACCAGCACGAAGCCGACCAGCGAGGCCAGCCCCACCGAGACGGCCGCCGCCCGGCCCGCGGCCAGCCCGGCCACCGCCCAGCCGCGCACCGCCCGGTTGCGCCACGCCGCCCAGCGCAGCGCGTCCGTCCCGTACACGGCGAAGGCGAGCAGCCCGCCCAGCAGGGCGCTCCAGCCGACCGCCTCCAGCCAGCCGGATCCGGAGCCGTACTCCAGACCGCGGGAGTACCGGCCGTAGCCCGACCCCCGGCCACCGTCCGGGTACCAGGTCGCTCCGCTGGCGAGGCCGATCAGCAGGGTCACGGCGGCCACCACCAGGGCGGTGCGGAGCGCCTCGCCCGCCGCCTGCCCGCGGGTCGGCGCACCGGTGCGGGCCCGCCGGAGGCGGACGCCGGCCCGCAGGCCGAGCCAGAGCGCGAACAGCCAGAGCACGGTGACCGTCATCGGCACCGTCCGCACCTGGAGCTCCCCGGCGGCCCGGGTGAACACCCCGCCGGTGCCGGTCATGCCCATCCTGAAGGGCGCGCCGAGCGCGGCCAGGGACATCGCCAGGGCGGTGCCGAACCGGTCACCGAAGCCGGGCGACTCGAGGAACTCGAGGTCGTAGTCGTCCGGGATCGCCGCGAACAGCGCCGCGAGCAACAGCACGGCGGTCGGCGCGATCACCGCCTTGAGCGCCGGGCGCCAGTCCGCGCCGGTGAGCCACCGCAGCGCGGCGGGCTGCCCGGCCGCCGGGTCGTACGGCGTGCCGGTGCCCCAACTGCCCACCGCGGGCGGGACGGCGGGCTGCGGGAAACCCGGCGCGGTCGGCGGCGCGTAGCCGGGCGCGGTCGGCGGCGGGGGCGGCACCGGGGCGACGTACGGCGCGGCGGCGGGAACCGGCGGGGCTCCCGCCGGCGGGGGCGGTGCCAGCGGCCGCCCGCACGAGGCGCAGCCGAGCGCCCCGTCCGCCGAAGCCGCGCCGCACGATGCGCAAATGGCCATGGACCGTGTTCCCCCCGTGAGAATGCAAGCCCCTGGTCCCCCAGGAAGCCCGTTTATCCCATCGTGCGCGGACGGCTGTCAACCGGGCCGGCCACGGCCCCGACCGGAGTCGACGGAGCCTCAGGAGTCCTTCGGGTCAAGCTTCTTCGGCACCTCGGGGACGGCCAGCAGCGGCAGCCGCAGCGCGCCGAAGGCGCCCTCCGGCACCGCCGGGCGCACCGGCGCGACCGGCGCCACCCGCCGGTACGCCTCGCCCGGGGCCGGGCGCCGGTCCTCCTCGCCCTTGTTCGGCCACATCGACAGGGCCCGCTCGGCCTGCGCCGTGATGGTGAGCGAGGGGTTCACCCCGAGGTTGGCGGAGACCGCCGAGCCGTCCACCACGCTGATCCCGGGGTGGCCGTAGAGCCGGTGGTACGGGTCGACCACACCGGTGTCGGCGGAGTCCCCGATCGGGCAGCCGCCGAGGAAGTGGGCGGTCATCGGGATGTCGAAGATCTCGCCGACGGTGCTCCCCGCGAAGCCGTTGATCTCGTCGGCCAGCGCCTGGGCGCCCTGCTCGGCGGCCGGGATCCAGGTGGGGTTGGGCTCGCCGTGGCCCTGGGTGGAGGTCAGCCGGCTCTTGCCGAGCGCGCCCTTCTTCAGCGAGACGGTGATCGAGTTGTCCAGCGACTGCATCACCAGGCCGATGATCGTCCGCTCCGACCAGCGGTGCTGGTTCATCGAGCGGGCGAAGGTCACCGGGTGCCGCACCGAGTTGCCCAGGTAGCGCAGCCAGCGCGGGCCCCGGCCGGCCCCCTTGACCTGCGCGATCGACAGCGCGCCCATCGCGTTGGAGCCCTTGCCGTAGCGGACCGGCTCGATGTGGGTGTTCGCGTCCGGGTGGATCGAGGAGGTGATCGCGACGCCCTTGGTGAAGTCCGCCCGGGTGCCGTACCGCCGGTCGGTGGTCTGCGCGCCCACCAGCGCCTCGGAGTTGGTCCGGGTCAGCTCGCCGAGCCGGCCGGAGATCCGCGGCAGGTGGCCGCCGTCGCGCATCCGGTGCAGCAGCGACTGGGTGCCGTAGGTGCCGGCCGCGACCACCACGCGGGCCGCGGTGATGGTCCGCGCCCCCGCCTTCACCGGGTCGGTGGTGGAGCGGGCGTCGGTCCGGCGGACGTCCACCTTGAAGCCCTGCGTCCCGTCGGCCGCGGCGTACTCGCGGATCCGGGCCACCGTGGTGAGCGGGTGGATCTCCGCGCCGAGGCGCTCGGCCAGGTGGAGGTAGTTCTCGGTGAGCATGTTCTTGGCGCCGTGCCGGCAGCCGGTCATGCACTCGCCGCACTCCACGCAGGCCCGCCGGGCGGGGCCGGCCCCGCCGAAGTACGGGTCCGCGATCTCGTCGCCGGGCGCCGCCTTGGCGCAGCCGTCGGAATCCTTGCCGTCGCCGAAGAAGACCCCGACCGGGGCCATGTGGAAGGTGTCGCCGACGCCCATCCGCTCGGCGGCCGCCCTGAGGTGGACGTCGGACGGGGTGACGGTCGGGTTGAGCCGGACGCCGAGCATCCGCTGCGCCTGGTCGTAGAACGGCGCCAGCTCCTCCTGCCAGTCGGTGATGTGTGCCCACTGGCGGTCCTCGAAGAACGGCTTCGGCGGCACGTACAGGGTGTTGGCGTAGTTCAGCGAACCGCCGCCGACCCCGGCACCGGCCAGGATCAGCACGTTGGCCAGCAGGTGGATCCGCTGAATGCCGTACAGGCCGAGCTTCGGCGCCCACAGGTACTTGGCGAGGTCCCAGGAGTTCCTGGGCAGTTCGTCGCGCTCGAACCGGCGGCCGGCCTCCAGCACGGCGACCCGGTAGCCCTTCTCGGCCAGCCGCAGCGCGGAGACCGAACCACCGAAGCCCGAGCCGATCACGACCACGTCGTAGTCGAACTCCGCCTCATCGCGGGACCCCACCATGTGCCACTGCTCCTTCGGGAACTACGGGAACTACCGGAACTTCGAGAATTTCGGGGCCTCGGGACTCCGGGAAGAGGGAGAAGACCCGGGTCGACGGACCGGCCGGGCGGCCGTCCCGACGGACGGCCGGGCCGGACTACCTGAACCGCAGCGCCTTCAGCACCCGCAGGCCGCCGGTGAACACCGCGGCGAACTGCCGGTCGTCCAGCCCGAACGAGGGCGCGAGCGGCATCAGCCGCTGGCTGGCGATGGTCTGCGCCTCGGTGAAGCGCAGCAGCCCCTCGGCGCCGTGCCGCCGGCCGAGCCCGGACTCGCCCATGCCGCCCATCGGCGAGGCGACCGAGCCGTACGCGGCCGCGTAGGCCTCGTTGACGTTGACCGTGCCGGTGCGCAGCCGGGCCGCGACCGCCCGGCCGCGCCGCAGGTCCTTCGTCCAGACGCTGGAGTTGAGGCCGTACGGGGTCGAGTTGGCGGCGGCCACCGCCTCGTCCTCGGTGTCGAAGCGGTAGACCGAGACCACCGGGCCGAAGGTCTCCTCGGCGCAGACCGCCATCTCCGGGGTGACGCCGTCCAGGATGGTCGGCTCGTAGAAGAACGGGCCGAGGTCGGGCCGGGCCCGGCCGCCCGCGACCACGGTGGCGCCGGCCTTGACCGCCTCGTCCACGTGCCGGGTGGTGGCGTCCAGTTGCCGGCCGGAGACCAGCGATCCCATGTCCGCGCCGTACGCGAGGCCGCCGCCGAGGCGCAGCGCGCGGGTGCGCTCGGCGAACTTCGCCAGGAACTCGTCCGCCACCGAGCGGTGCACCAGCAGTCGTTCGATCGAGATGCAGAGCTGGCCGGCCGAGGAGAAGCAGGCCCGGACGGCGCCCTCGGCGGCCCGGTCGAGGTCGGCGTCGGCGAGCACCAGCAGGGCGTTCTTGCCGCCGAGTTCGAGCGAGGCGCCGACCAGCCGGGCGGCGGCGCGCTGGGCCACCTCGCGGCCGGTGCGGGTGGAGCCGGTGAACGAGACGTAGTCGGCGTGTTCGACCACGGCCGGGCCGATCACGGGGCCGTCGCCGATCACGATCTGCCACAGGTCGGCCGGCAGCCCGGCCTCGACCAGCAGCTCGCGGGCCCAGAGCGCGGTCAGCGCGGTCTGCGTGTCCGGCTTGTTGACCACGGCGTTGCCGGCCACGAAGGCGGGCAACGCGTCGCCGATGGAGAGCTCCAGCGGGTAGTTCCACGGCGAGATGTGCCCGACCACGCCCTTGGGGCGGCGGGCCTCGATCGTCTGGGTGAGCACCGGCAGCGCGCCGCCGCGCCGCTTGTCGCGCAGGTGGCCGTGCGCGGCGCGGCCGTAGTGCCGGGCGGCCATGGCGACCGCCAGCACCTCCTCGAAGGCGTGCAGCCGGGCCTTGCCGGTCTCGGCCTGGATCAGGTCGAGCACCTCGTCCTGGCGCTTGAGCAGCAGGTCGTGGAAGCGCAGCAGGACGGCGGCGCGCCGGCGCACCGGCAGGGCGGCCCAGGCGGGCTGGGCGCGGCGGGCCAGCTGGTAGGCGACCTCGACGTCGGCGGGGGTGGACCGCGGCAGGGCGGCCAGCCGCTCGCCGGTCAGCGGGGCGACGGTCTCCACCAGGCTGGGTTCACCGGTGGCGGTGATGCCGCCGGCCAGGCGGGCGACCAGCGACGACGGGACGGCCGCGGCGACGGTGCGGCCGCCGCCGGGGGCGGCGGGGTTGCCGGTCGCGGGGTGCTCGGTGGCCACTGCGTCTGCTGTGAGGTCCGACATACGGCGCAGCCTAGGCGCTCGACGGCCGGTTCGGTACCCGTCGGTAACAACAATCTCCCGCCGCCGGGCGGAAGCGGTCGCCCCGTCGTCAGCGGGCCGGCGCGGCCGTCAGCGGGCCGGCACGGCCGTCATCGGGTCGGCGTGAAGTAGTGGAGCACCGCGTTGAACCGCTGCTCGGCCTCGTTCCACTCGTTGCCGCGCTCCGGACTGGACGAGTAGATCGCGTAGCTGGTGCCGTCGTCGTCGATGAACTCGGCCTCGACCGCCCGCCGCCGGCCGCCCTCCTTGGCGGCGTAGCTGAACTCCCAGACCGCGGCCTCGTGGCCGTTCACGGCGACGCCGGTCATCTTGTGCTGCTTGTAGTCCTTCAGCGTCTTGGAGACGGTGGTCTCCATCTGCCGCATGTGGTCCAGCGGCTTGACCGACTGGCCGACGGTGACCGCGAACTGCAGGTAGTGCGCCTTGTTGTCGGGGCTGTAGTAGATCTGGTTGTCGGGCGTGGCGGTGCGCTGCCAGGGCGGGTTGCCCGAGGGCAGCGGGAAGCGGAAGCCGGCCGGGTCGTCGACCCAGTGGTAGCCGCTGGGCGCCGCCGGCTCGGGGCTCACGTCGTTGGTCGGCTCCGGGCTGACCGTCGGGGTGGGGTCGGCCACCGGGGTGCCGGGGTGCCGGGTGGCCAGGAAGGTCGCCCCGGCGGCCACCACGGCGACGGCCAGCGCGACCATGGCGATCCGGAGCGCGTTGCGGCGCCCGGCCGGTCCACGCGCGGGCGCGCCGGCGTGCGTGACCGGCGCGACCTGCCCGGTGGACGCCCCCGCGAGCGCGACGGGCGCGGGCGCGGGCGGGACGTCCGCCACGGTGGCCGGCGGCCAGGGCTGCGGCACGGTCGGTCCGGTCGGCGGCTCCTGCGCCTCGGTCCGGGCCGGGCCGGACGGCTCCCCGGTGCGGTCGACCACCGGCACCGACTGGGTCGGCGTCTTCACCGGCGCGACCGGCTTGAAGCCGATGGTGTGCCCGGCCTGCACCTCGGCCAGCATCCGGGCCGCCTCGTCCGCGCTCGGCCGGTCGGCCGGGTCCTTGGCCATCAGCGCGGCCAGCACGGGTCCCAGCGCGCCGGCCCGGCGCGACTGCGGCAGCGGGTCGGCGACCACGGCGGCCAGCGTGGTGATCGGCGAGTCCCGGCGGAACGGCGACTGGCCCTCCACCGCGGCGTACAGCGTCGCGCCGAGGCCCCACAGGTCGGAGGCCGGGCCCGGCCGCTCGCCCTGGGCGCGCTCGGGCGCCAGGTAGTCCGGCGAGCCGACCAGGTCACCGGGCCGGGTCAGCTCGGTCGAGCCCTCGTACTTCGCGATGCCGAAGTCCAGCAGCACCACCCGCCCGGTCCCGCGCTCCAGCAGCACGTTGGCCGGCTTCACGTCCCGGTGCAGCACGCCCAGCTGGTGGCCGCGGTGCAGGGCGGCCAGCACCTGGCTGCCGACCTCGGCGGCGGCGCGCGGCTGCAGCGTGCCGTCCTGGCTGATCACGTCGGCCAGCGAACGGCCGTCGACCAGCTCCATCACGATCCACGGCCGGCCGTCGTGCTCCAGCACGTCGTGCACGGTGATCACGCCGGGGTGCTTGATCCGGGCGGCCGCGCTGGCCTCCCGCTTCATCCGGGCGTGCAGGATCTGCAGGTCCTCCTCGGGGAGGTGGCTGACGGTCAGCTCCTTGACCGCGACCTCGCGGTCCAGCATCCGGTCCCAGGCCCGCCAGACGGTACCCATGCCGCCCCGGCCCAGCCGGTCGCCCAGCTCGTAGCGTCCGGCCAGCAGCCGCTCCGCCTCGGCCGCCTCCGGCCGGTCCTGCACGCCCATCGGCGACCGCTCCCCCTCATCCACCTGCCGTCACCGCGACGGAGGGCCCGGTGCAGACCACTTTTCGAACAGATCCCACGCACACATTAGGCGCACTGCCCGCACCCCGGTAATCTCCCCCGCCCGCCGGACCGGCGGCACCGGTCGGCCGGGCACCGTCAGCCTGCGAACATCAGCCCGCGAACAGCACCACGGCCGCCACCCCGAGCACCAGCAGCAGGAAGACCCCGCCGACCAGCACCGGCCCGAGCAGCGCCGGAGGTATCAGCGGCCTCCGGTCCGGCCCCGGCCCGGCGGCCGCCCCCACCGCCTCCCCGGACGGCCCGCCCCGGCCGCGCCGGCGCGGTGTCAGCGGCACCAGCGGCGCCTCCGGCCGCAGCGCCAGCGCCCGCGCCGTCCGCTCCTCGTCGGCCGGCTCCGGCGCGCCCACCAGCAGGTCCGCCAGCTCCCGCCGGATCCCGGCCGCGGTCGGCCGCAGCGACGGGTCCGGCTGCAGCAGCCGCTCCACCAGCGGCGCCAGCGGCCCGCACACCGTCGAGGGCTCCCGCCGGCCGTCGCGCACCGCCGTCACCAGTTCCGGCACGTCCCGGTCCGGGAACGGCGAGCGGCCGGTCACCAGCCGCTGGATCAGCACGCCCAGCGCCCAGCAGTCACCCGCCGGGCCGCCGTCCAGCGGCCAGCGCTCCGCCACCGGACCGACCAGGGTGGCCCGCACCTCGTACCGGCGGCGCCCGCCGGGCCCGCCCAGCTCCTCGGCCAGCGCCTCCTCGGCCACCCCCGGGAGCAGACCGCCCAGCATCGCCGCGCCGTCCTCGCAGACCAGCACCGAACCCGCGGTCAGATTGCCGTGCGTGAGCCCCGCCTCGTGCAGGGCCCGCAGCGCGCCGGCCAGGTCGGCCGCCAGCTCGGCGGCCCGGTACGGCGGCACCGGCCCGGCTTCGGCCAGCTCGGCCAGCGGCACCCCGGCCGGCTCCTCCTCGACCGTCCAGAGCAACTCGCCGTCGGCGAACACGCCCGTCCCCTGGAGCAGCCTGGGGTGCACCGGAGCCGCGGCCCCGGCCGCCGCCACCCGGCGGACCAGCCGCTCGGCCTGCTCGGGCACCGGCTCGTCCGGGTCCTGACCGCTGGTCAGCACCGCGGGCAGCTCCAGCCCGTGCAACCGGACGACGTCACCGGTCCGCTCGTCCACGGCGAGGGCGCGCAGTGGATCCGGACGGTCCGTCAGCCGGTAACGCCCCGCCAGCACCTGACCCGGGCCCGCTCGCATGCGTGTTCCTCTCGCTCGCGCCCCAGCCTAGTCGGCGTGCCGCATTAGGCTCGGTCCCATGGACTGGACCGATCTGATCGATGCGGCCTTCGACGTGGCCGGCAACAGCAGCAGTGACACCCGGGCCACGGCCCTGCGCACCGTCGAGGCGAGCGTCGCACCCGACGAGAAGCCGGTCGCGTCGACGGCCGGGCGACACCCCGACCACTTCCGCAAGGGCGTGCTGGTCCTCACCACCCACCGGCTGCTCTTCCTCAAGGACGGCAAGCCGCCCGTCCCGGTTCCGCTGTCCGCGGTGACCGACGCGACCGTCACGAAGACCCGGATCAACGGAGAGGTGCTGCTGGTGGTCGCCCTCACCGGCTCGCACCGGTTCGAGGACGTGGTCAAGGCCGAGGTGTTCGCCGAGCAGGTGCGGGCGGCCGCCCGGCTGGCCCGCAACGCCGCCCAGCGGGAGCAGGCCGCGCCGGCCGCCGCGCCCGCCGCCTCCGGTGCCGAACTGCTGGACCAGCTGGAGCGGCTGGCCGCCCTGCACGCCTCCGGCGCGCTCACCCCCGAGGAGTTCAGCCGCGCCAAGCAGCGCCTGATCGGCTGAACGCCCCGCGCCCGGGGTGCCCGAGGTGCCTAGGGCGCGGGCTGGAAGGTGCTGAACACGACGTCCCGGACGCTCGCCTGCGCACCCCAGTCCGCGTCCGGCACGATCCAGTAGATCGAGTAGCCGTACTTGGCCGGGGTGCCGGTGACGAAGCCCCGGTTGAGCGAGTGCATCTTGGGCGTGCCGTTGGTCCACTCCCAGTCGGCCGCGTTGGTCCACTGCCGGTAGGTGATCGCCGAAAGGTTCACCCGTTGGTAGTTGCTGACCTGGCCGCGCACCGAGGGCTCGGACTCCTGCCAGTCGGCGACGGCACTCGGGCCGGGCGTGGTGGTCCACTCGATCCGCAGCTGGCTGCCGTTGCCGCCCTTGAAGATGCGACGGTTGGAGTCCGAGCCGGCGGGCTGCAGCCAGTCCGGCAGCGCCACCGAGAAGCCGGACGGGTCCTTGTACTCGTGGAACCCGGCGGGCACGGCCGGAGCGGCCGGAGCGGCAGGGGTCGTCGCGGCGGGGGCCGACGGGGTCGCGGCCGGGGCGGCCGGCTGCGTGGGCGGGGTCTGGGCCGGGGCCGCCGCGCTGCTGGGCGCGGCCGCCGGGGCACTGGCCCCCGGGGAGCCCGTGGCCGGGGCGCCCGCCGAGGTGGCCGGAGCCGCCGGGGCCGTCGCGGCCTGGCTCTCGGTGGCGCCGGCGGCGGAGGTGGTGGCCGCCACCGGGCCGCTGCTGCCCGCGCCCTTGGTCGGGTGGTCGTCCGAGCCGCCGAGGGCCTGCACCACCGCGACCACCCCGGCGATCAGCACCAGCACCAGCACCGCGGTCACCACGGCCAGCCGCCGCCGGCCCGTGCGCGGGTCCGCGCCGGCCGCCTGGGTCGCGCCGAGCGTCCATTCGCTGGTCACCGGCCGGATCGGCTCGGCCGCGGGCGCACCGCCCTCGGCCCGCGGCTTCGCGACGGCCGCCGCCCCGGCGGTCCCGGCGCTCCCGTCCGTCCCGTCGGTGCCCGTGGTCCCGGCGTCCGCGGCCCGGCTGCCGACCCGGACGGTGCCGAGCAGCCCGCCGACCGGCCGCTTCGCCGTCGGCCCGGCCGGGGCCTGCGGTGCCTCGTCCGCCGCCTTCGCCGTGGACTCGCCCGACGCCTTCACCGGCATCGCGTGCTCGGTGGTCGACTCCGCCCGCGCGGTGGCGTCGGCCACCACCCGCTTCAGCATCGACCGGGTCTGCGAGGCGTCCAGCCGCTCGGCCGGGTCCTTCGCCAGCAGCCCCTCGATCACCGGCAGCAGCGGCCCGGCGTTCAGGGGCGGGCTGAGCTCCTCGGTCATCACCGCGGTCAGGGTGGCCAGCGCCGAGCCCCGGTCGTACGGGGGCCGGCACTCGACCATGGCGTACAGCGTGCCGCCCAGCGACCAGAGGTCGGCCGGCGGACCGGGCTTCTGCCCGCGGGCCCGCTCCGGGGATATGTACGAGGGCGCGCCGACCAGCATGCCGGTGGAGGTCACCGAGGCGTCCCCCTCCACGCTGGCGATGCCGAAGTCGGTGAGCACCACCCGGCCGTCCTCGCCGATCAGCACGTTGGACGGCTTCACGTCCCGGTGCAGGATGCCGAGCGCGTGCGCGGCGCTGAGCACGCCCAGCACGTCGAGCGCGATCTCGGCGGCCCGGGCGGGCGCCAGCGGGCCGTCCTCCTTGATCACGTCGGCCAGCGAGCGGGACTCGACCAGCTCCATGACGATCCACGGCCGGTCGTCCTCCTCGACCACGTCGAAGACGGTGACCGCCGAGTTGTGCCGGATCCGCGCCGTCGCCTTGGCCTCGCGCAGCGTCCGGACGATCAGCCGGTGCTTCTCGTCCTCCTCCACGCTGCCGTTCATCCGCAGTTCCTTGACCGCGACGATCCGGCCGAGCATCTCGTCCTCGGCGCGCCAGACGGTACCCATACCGCCGCGCCCGAGCACCGCGTCCAACCGGTAGCGTCCGGCCAGGAGGCGGCCGGTGGAACCCTGCGCCTGGGTCATTCGGAACGTTCCCCCATGTGGTGCTGGCCGGTCGAGGTGACTGCGCGTCGGCCCGACGCCGGGCCAGAACGCCAAGCCTCCATCATCCCCTGTCCCGTGGGCCCTCGACCACCCGGCCCCCGGCCACCCTGGTACCGGTCCTGGCCGGACCCGGCGCTCCGTGCCCGATCTGTGATCGAAAACCCTGTCGGATCGTCCCGACACGCTGCTAACGTTCGGCAGCTCACAGTCTTTCCGGGGGGATTCGACGCCCATGACCGCACCCGAACCGGGCGCTGACGGCCAGTCGGGACGGCCACGAACGGCACAGCACTTCTCGCTGGCGCCCGAACCCGAGGCACCCGAGGGTTACGTCGCCCCCGGCATGCCCGGCACACCGGTGGCCGGCTACCACCCGGAACCCGCCGGAGGGCCCGCCCGGCACCGCCGGACCGGCGTCGCCGTGACGGCCGCCGTCGCCGCGATGCTGGCCGGCGCGCTCGCGTACGGCGCCGCCGCGGCCCGGGTCGAGGGCGCCATCGGCTGGCTGGCCATCGCGCTGGCCGCGGCCGTCGCCTGGCCGCTCGGCCGGCTCGGCGGCCGCAACCGCCTGCTGCCCCCGCTGGGCGCGTTGCTGGCGGCCGGGGCGCTCTTCCTCGGCCAGCTGCTCGGCCGGACGCTGCGTCTGCACCGGCTGGACGGCACCCCGTTCGGCGACCTGCTCGGCGACGCCCTGCCGCTCTGGCGCGCCGACCGGCACCCGGTGGACCTCGCCTTCTACGGCATCGCCGTGATCGGCGGCTTCCTGCTCACCCGCCGCACCGCCTCGCCGCAATAGCCGGAGCCCCCGCCGGACGGGGTCCGACGGGGGCTCTGACGGGTCCGTGCGGCTCAGCGGTGGTCGAGCGCCGGGTTGACCGTGACCTCGACCCGCTGGAACTCCTTGAGCTCCGTGTAACCGGTGGTGGCCATCGCACGGCGCAGCGCGCCGAACAGGTTCATGGTGCCGTCGGGGGTGTGCGACGGGCCGGTGAGGATCTCCTCGGTGGTGCCGACGGTGCCGAGGTCCACCCGCTTGCCGCGCGGCAGCTCCTCGTGCACGGCCTCCATGCCCCAGTGGAAGCCCTTGCCGGGCGCGTCGGTGGCGCGGGCCAGCGCGGCACCGATCATCACCGCGTCGGCGCCGCAGGCGACGGCCTTCGGGATGTCACCGCTGTAGCCGACGCCGCCGTCCGCGATCACGTGCACGTAGCGGCCGCCGGACTCGTCCATGTAGTCGCGGCGGGCGGCGGCCACGTCGGCGACGGCGGTGGCCATCGGCACCTGGATGCCGAGCACGTTGCGGGTGGTGTGGGCGGCGCCGCCGCCGAAGCCGACCAGCACGCCGGCGGCACCGGTGCGCATCAGGTGCAGCGCGGCGGTGTAGGTGGCGCAACCGCCGACGATCACCGGGACGTCCAGCTCGTAGATGAACTGCTTGAGGTTGAGCGGCTCGGCGGCACTGGAGACGTGCTCGGCCGAGACGGTGGTGCCGCGGATGACGAAGACGTCGACGCCGGCGTCCACGACGGCCTTGGAGAACTCGGCGGTGCGCTGCGGGGAGAGCGCGGCGGCGGTGACCACGCCGGAGTCGCGGACCTCCTGGATCCGCTGCTTGATCAGCTCGGCCTTGATCGGCGCGGCGTAGATCTCCTGCAGCCGGCGGGTGGCGGCGGCCTCGTCGGTGATCGAGGCGATCTCGTCCAGCAGCGGCTGCGGGTCCTCGTAACGGGTCCAGAGGCCTTCCAGGTTCAGCACGCCCAGACCGCCGAGGCGGCCGATCGCGATGGCCTGCTGCGGCGAGACCACGCTGTCCATCGGGGCGGCCAGGAACGGCAGCTCGAAGCGGTAGGCGTCGATCTGCCAGGCGATCGAGACCTCCTTCGGGTCACGCGTACGGCGGCTGGGGACGACGGCGATGTCGTCGAAGGCGTACGCCCGGCGGCCGCGCTTGCCTCGCCCGATCTCGATCTCAGTCACTTCGAGCCCTTCTGGTTTGTTGCTCATGCCCGCCGGGTCACCCCGGCCGCCCCCAGTATCCCGCACCACCTGCGCCTCGCGCGCTCGCCTCCAGGGCGTGGACGCGGTGCCTCCGGCCCGGCGCGCCGCGCCCCGACGGCCGGGGTGCGGACACGCGGAGAGGCCCGCCACCCCCGGGGTGACGGGCCTCTGCCGAGCGTGCGGTCAGCCGCGGCTGGTGTAGTTCGGCGCCTCGACGGTCATCTGGATGTCGTGCGGGTGGCTCTCCTTGAGGCCCGCCGAGGTGATCCGGACGAAGCGGCCCTTGCTCTCCATCTCGGCGATGGTGGCGGCACCGACGTAGCCCATGGTCTGGCGCAGACCGCCGACCAGCTGGAACAGCACGGCCGACAGCGGACCGCGGTAGGGCACCTGGCCCTCGATGCCCTCGGCGATCAGCTTCTCGTCGGAGGTGACCTCGCCCTGGAAGTAGCGGTCCTTGGAGAAGGACTTCGCCTGGCCGCGGGACTGCATCGCGCCCAGCGAGCCCATGCCGCGGTAGGACTTGAACTGCTTGCCGTTGATGAACAGCAGCTCGCCCGGGGACTCCTCGCAGCCGGCCAGCAGGGAGCCCAGCATCACGGTGTCGGCACCGGCGGCGAGCGCCTTGCCGATGTCGCCGGAGTACTGCAGGCCGCCGTCGCCGATGACCGGAACGCCGGCCGCCCGGCAGGCCTGGGCGGCCTCGTAGATCGCGGTGACCTGCGGGACGCCGATGCCGGCGACCACGCGGGTGGTGCAGATGGAGCCGGGGCCGACGCCGACCTTGACGCCGTCCACGCCGGCGTCGATCAGCGCCTGGGCACCGTCGCGGGTGGCGACGTTGCCGCCGACCACGTCGACCCGGACGGCCGACTTGATCTTCTCGATCCAGGCCAGCGCGTTGTGGCTGTGCCCGTGCGAGGTGTCCACGACCAGGAAGTCGACGCCCGCCTCGACCAGGGCCTGGGCCCGGTCGAACGCCTCGGCGCTGGCGCCCACGGCGGCACCGACCAGCAGACGGCCCTCGGCGTCCTTGGCGGCGTTCGGGTACTTCTCGGCCTTGACGAAGTCCTTGACGGTGATCAGGCCCTTGATCCGGCCCTCGTCGTCGACCAGCGGCAGCTTCTCGATCTTGTGGCGGCGGAGCAGCGCCATCGCGTCCTCGCCGGAGATGCCGACCTTGCCGGTGATCAGCGGCATCGGGGTCATGATCTCGCGGACCTGGCGGCTGCGGTCCGACTCGAAGGCCATGTCGCGGTTGGTGACGATGCCGAGCAGCTTGCCCGCCTCGTCCGCGATCGGCACGCCGCTGATCCGGAACTTGGCGCAGAGCGCGTCGGCCTCGGCCAGGGTGGTCTCCGGGCCGACCGTGATCGGGTCGGTGACCATGCCGGACTCGGAGCGCTTCACCAGGTCGACCTGGTTGACCTGGTCCTCGACCGACAGGTTGCGGTGCAGGACGCCGACGCCGCCCTGGCGGGCCATCGCGATGGCCATCCGCGACTCGGTGACCTTGTCCATCGCCGCGGAGAGCAGCGGGATGTTGACGCGCACGTTCCGGGAGACCCGCGAGGAGGTGTCGACCTGGTTCGGCAGCACCTCGGAGGCCCCGGGCAGCAGCAGCACGTCGTCGTACGTGAGCCCGAGCATCGCGAACTTCTCGGGTACGCCTGCGGCGTTGACGCCATTGTTAATGGGCATTTCGGGGGTACCTTCCGTGGCCGGCCTAATCCGCTCGCGCCCTGAGGGTGGGGGCGCTGTCGTCGCTCACTCGCTCAGACCGCCGAAAGCTCGATGCTATTGGAGGAACCTCCAAGGAAACCCCACTCGCACCGTGGAAACTTTGGCGACCCGCCCAGGCGCCGATACCCCATGGTACTGGCACCGCGAATGTGACCTCGTGTGCCCTTGACAACACCCGGCACCCCCGGCTCATTCCGGCCGGGGCAGCGGTCAGGAGGACTCCTCCGCGAGCGCCCGCAGCCGGCTGAGCGCGCGGTGCTGGGCGACCCGCACGGCACCGGGGGACATCCCCAGCACCTCGCCGGTCTCCTCCGCCGACAGCCCGGCGGCCACCCGCAGCAGCACCAGCTCGCGCTGACGAGCCGGCAGGTTGGAGAGCAGCTCCTTGGCCCAGGCGGCGTCACTGCTGAGCAGCGCCCGCTCCTCGGGCCCGAGCGCCTCGTCCGGCACCTCCGGCAGGTCGTCCGGCGGGATCACCGTCGAGCCGGGCCCGCGCATCGCGGCCCGCTGCAGGTCGGCGATCTTGTGGGCGGCGATGCCGTAGACGAAGGCCTCGAACGGCCGGCCCTGGTCCCGGTAGCGCGGCAGCGCGCAGAGCACCGCCACGCAGACCTCCTGGGCGACGTCGTCCACGTGGTGCCGGGCGCCGCCGGGCAGCCGGACCAGCCGGCCGCGACAGTAGCGCAGGGCCAGCGGGTGGACGTAGGCGAGCAGCGCGTCGATCGCCGGGCCCTCGCCGCGCACGGCGGCCGCGACCAGCTCGCCGACCAGCGGGGAGCCGCCGGTGCCGAGCACCGGTGCCCGGCCGGGGCCGATCCCGCCGACGGCCGCCTCGCGGACGGCCGTGTCCACGCCGGCGACGTGGTCGCCGTGGTCCGGCCCGCCGTCACCGGGATCCGCGTACGACGGATCGTGGCCCGGGCCGGAGGGCTCGGCCTCCACCGGGTCCGCCTCGCCGGTAGTACCGGCAACGTCGTCGCGCATCGGTCCATGGTGCCTGGTCGAGCGGGAAAACGCGGCACCGCGTCCGGAGTTGTGCACCGGAACGTTATGCGCTGCGACGCCGAGCGCCGCGCCGGCGCGCACCACCGGCCCCTCCTGCACCGTGCCGCCTCCCGCCCCGCCGCTGTCGGTGGTGGTCCCGTCCGTCGCGCCGTCCGCCGAGTGTCCTGCGGCTGCGTGGTTCGCCGCAGTGCCTGTCCGCTGGTCCCCGAGGTGCTCCACCACTCCATGGTGCAACCTCGGGACCGTAACGTCACACGCCCCTGCGGGAGGAATCGCGAGCAGCCCGCCGAGGCCGGCGGGGCCGCCGGTGGTCAGCGGACCAGGCCCCACCGGAAGCCCAGGGCCACCGCGTGCGCGCGGTCCGAGGCGCCGAGCTTCTTGAACAGCCGCCGGGCGTGGGTCTTGACGGTGTCCTCGGAGAGGAACAGCTCGCGGCCGATCTCGGCGTTGCTGCGGCCGTGGCTCATGCCCTCCAGCACCTGGATCTCACGCGCCGTCAGCGTCGGCGCGGCACCCATGTCGGGGCTGCGCAGCCGGCGCGGGGCGAGCCGCCAGGTCGGGTCGGCGAGGGCCTGGGTGACGGTGGCCCGCAGCTCGGCGCGCGAGGCGTCCTTGTGCAGGTACCCGCGGGCGCCGGCGGCCACGGCGAGGGCGACGCCGTCGAGGTCCTCGGCGACGGTGAGCATGATGATCCGCGCGCCCGGGTCGGCGGACAGCAGCCGCCGGACGGTCTCGACGCCGCCGAGCCCGGGCATCCGGACGTCCATCAGAACGAGATCGGAGCGGTCGGCCACCCAGCGGCGGAGGACCTCCTCCCCGTTCGTCGCGGTGGTGACCCGGTCGACGCCGGGTACGGTCGCGACCGCGCGGCGAAGCGCCTCGCGGGCGAGCGGGGAATCGTCGCAAACGAGAACGGAAGTCATGACCGTCGTCCTCCGCAGCTGATCCGCGTCACGTTGAGCCTCCTGGCTGGTACGAATCTCTCCGACACGGCCGATTGGCGACGGACTCCGTGCCGATCGCCTGAACTTCCCCGCGATCGTTCCCGACGTCCGGCGCCCGCTAACCGCCTCCGCACTTCCAACGACCGTCACTCGAATGAGTTACGGCCTTCAGGGCCATCTCCACCACTGTACGTGGCCGACCCGTTACCGATCAGCCGCATCGCGGTGCACACGCCGCACTTTTGTGCAGCTCGCGCGCGGTCGGCGTACGACCCGCACACCGGCGCCGAGTGCCGCGCGCCCGTCGGCCACCCGATTGCCACGACTGCGCCCGCCGGACTCCATGCCCACTTTGCCCGTTTTTATAGCTTTCGTATGGTCATTGACTGTTGTGCCACTCTGTGGGTGACTTGTCCATGGAGTTGCCGTAAGTCATATTTCCAGGTGTCCACACCAGCGCATCGAAGCCCGCCGTGCCGGCCAGTCCGCTGGCGGCCGGCCCCCGGCCGACGAGCCTCTGAAGGGAATGAGCCATGGCAGATTTCTCCCGCCTCCCCGGTCCCAACGCCGACCTCTGGGACTGGCAGCTCTCCGCGGCCTGCCGCGGCGTGGACAGCTCGCTCTTCTTCCACCCCGAGGGCGAGCGCGGGGCCGCGCGAAGTTCGCGCGAGGCCAGCGCCAAGGAGGTCTGCATGCGATGCCCGGTACGGACCGAGTGCGCCGCGCACGCGCTGGCGGTCCGGGAGCCTTACGGCGTCTGGGGAGGCCTGACCGAGGACGAGCGCGAGGAGATGATGGGCCGCTCGCGCAACCGCCTGGTGGAGGTGCCGCTGACCGCGCCGACGGGGCTGCAGCGCTAATCGCCGGGCCGCGCCACGCCGTGGAGAAACGTTTCTTCGCGGCGCTTCGGGCCGCCCGGGCGGGTGATCCGGGGTCAGCGCCCCGCGGCCGCACCCGCCAGCCGCTCCAGCATCAGCGCCACGGCCGGCACCTCGGCCAGGTCCGGCAGGGTCAGCGCGACCACCTGCCGCACCGCCGGCGCCCCCGCTGCGGTCCGCACCGGCACCGCCGACACACCGTCATGGCGCACCGATTCCAGCGCCAGCCCCGGCAGCACCGCCACCCCGAGCCCGGCCGCCACCAGGCCGACCACCGCCGGGTAGTCGTCGGTCGCGAAGTCGATCCGGGGCTCGAAGCCCGCCCCCGCGCACAGCTCCACCAGGTGCCCCCGGCACTGCGGGCAGCCGGCGATCCACTGCTCCCCGGCCAGCTCGGCCAGCTCCACCGGACCGTCCCCGCCGGCCCGGCCGGCCAGCGGGTGCGCGGCCGGCAGCAGGCCCACCAGCGGGTCGTCCAGCAGCGGGGTGACCACGAGGTCGGACCAGTCGGCGCCGGCGCTGAGCTGCTGCGCCTCCAGGTTGGCCTCGGCCCGCGCCTCCCGCGGCGTGCCGTGGGCGGGCGCGGGGGCCGCCGGGGCGCCGCCGGGGGCCTGCGGGTAGCGGAAGGCCAGCGCGACCTCGCACTCGCCGGCGCGCAGCATCGCCAGCGACTCCGGCGGCTCCGCCTCGACCAGCGACACGCGCACCCCCGGATGGCTGTCCCGCAGCCGGGCGACGGCGGGCGGCACCAGGGTGGAACTGGCGGTGGGGAAGGACACCAGCCGCACCCGTCCGGCCCGCAGCCCGGCGATCGCCGCCACCTCCTCCTCGGCGGCGGAGAGGCCGGCCAGGATGCCGGTGGCGTGCTTGAGCAGCACCCGCCCGGCCTCGCTCAGCTGCATGCCGCGCCCCGAGCGGACCACCAGCGGGGTGTCGACGGACTTCTCCAGGGCCTTCATCTGCTGGCTGATGGCGGGCTGCGTGCAGCCCAGCTCGCGGGCGGCGGCGGAGAAGGAGCCGGTGCGGGCGACGGCACGCAGGACGCGCAGGTGGCGGGCCTCGATCATGCCTCAGTTATAAGGCAAGCTTTGCCGTCCGCAAAATTCTCCTGATAACTGAAGCCCCAAGCGCAGCGTACGCCGAACCGCCGCGGAACGCCGGGAGGCCCGGCCCGCACCCCATCGGGGCGCGGACCGGGCCTCCGGCTGCCGAGCGGTTCGGCGGACGCCAGGCGTCAGTGGGAGTGGCCGTGCCCGCCGTGCGAGTGGCCGTGACCGTTGTCGGCCTCCTCCTCCTTCTTCTCCACCACGAGGGTCTCGGTGGTGAGCAGCAGGGAGGCGATCGAGGCGGCGTTCTCCAGCGCGGAGCGGGTCACCTTGACCGGGTCGATGACGCCGGCCTTGACCAGGTCGCCGTACTCGCCGGTGGCGGCGTTGTAGCCCTGGCCGGTCTCCAGCTCGGAGACCTTGGAGGTGATGACGTAACCCTCCAGGCCCGCGTTCTGGGCGATCCAGCGCAGCGGCTCGTGCAGCGCCTTGCGGACGACCGCGACACCGGTCGCCTCGTCGCCCGACAGGCCCAGGCCGCCGTCCAGCACCTTGGCGGCGTGGACCAGGGAGGCGCCGCCGCCGGCGACGATGCCCTCCTCGACCGCGGCGCGGGTCGCCGAGATGGCGTCCTCCAGGCGGTGCTTGCGCTCCTTCAGCTCCACCTCGGTGGCGGCGCCGACCTTGATGACGCAGACGCCGCCGGCCAGCTTGGCCAGGCGCTCCTGCAGCTTCTCGCGGTCCCAGTCGGAGTCGGTGTTGGCGATCTCGCCCTTGATCTGGGCCACGCGGCCGGCCACGGCCTCGGCGTCGCCGGCACCCTCGACGATGGTGGTCTCGTCCTTGGTGATGGTCACGCGGCGGGCGGTGCCCAGCACGTCCAGACCGGCCTGGTCGAGCTTGAGGCCGACCTCCTCGGAGATGACCGTGCCGCCGGTCAGGGTGGCCAGGTCGCCCAGGATCGCCTTGCGGCGGTCACCGAAGCCCGGGGCCTTGACGGCGACCGCGTTGAAGGTGCCGCGGATCTTGTTCACCACGAGGGTGGACAGCGCCTCGCCGTCGACGTCCTCGGCGATGATCAGCAGCGGCTTGGAGGAGCCGCCCTGCAGGATCTTCTCCAGCAGCGGCAGGAGCTCCTGGATGGAGGAGATCTTGCCCTGGTTGATCAGGATGTACGGGTCCTCCAGGACCGCCTCCTGCCGCTCCGCGTCGGTGACGAAGTACGGCGACAGGTAGCCCTTGTCGAACTGCATGCCCTCGGTGAAGTCCAGCTCCACGCCGAAGGTGTTCGACTCCTCGACGGTGATGACACCGTCCTTGCCGACCTTGTCGATCGCCTCGGCGATCAGCTCGCCGACCTGGGTGTCCTGCGCGGAGAGGGACGCGACGGCGGCGACGTCGTCCTTGCCCTCGATCTCGCGGGCGACGGACAGCAGGTGCTCGGAGACGGCGGCGACGGCCTTGTCGATGCCCTTCTTCAGGGCGGCCGGGCCGGCACCGGCGGCGACGTTGCGCAGACCCTCGTTGACCAGGGCCTGGGCCAGCACGGTGGCGGTGGTGGTGCCGTCACCCGCGACGTCGTTGGTCTTGGTGGCGACCTCCTTGACGAGCTGCGCGCCAAGGTTCTCGTACGGGTCGTCCAGCTCGACCTCACGGGCGATGGTGACACCGTCGTTGGTGATGGTCGGGGCGCCGAACTTCTTGTCGATGACGACGTTGCGGCCCTTGGGGCCGATGGTCACCTTGACGGTGTCGGCCAGCTTGTTGACACCGCGCTCCAGCGAGCGGCGGGCGTCCTCGTCGAACTGCAGGATCTTCGCCATGTTCCCTATTCCCTCGGGGCTGCGGCCGGCGGGACGGCCGCTCGACTACGTGAACCAACAACCACGCCCCGGGCCCCTGTCACTTGGGACACGGATCCGGGGCGGGCTGGAACGTCTTACTTCTCGATGATCGCGAGGACGTCGCGGGCCGAGAGGACGAGGTACTCCTCGCCCTGGTACTTCACCTCGGTGCCGCCGTACTTCGAGTACAGGACGATGTCACCGACGGCGACGTCGAGCGGCAGACGCTGGCCGTCCTCGAAGCGGCCCGGGCCGACGGCCAGGACGACGCCCTCCTGGGGCTTCTCCTTGGCGGTGTCCGGGATAACCAGGCCGGAGGCCGTGGTGGTCTCGGCGTCGAGCGGCTGGACCACGATGCGGTCCTCGAGCGGCTTGATGGCAACCTTGCTGCTGGTGGTCACGTCCGAGCTCCCCTTCGGAGATTACGGGGTTTTCTAACGGGTAGGTGGCGAACCTGCGGGCCTGCCGTCGCGGGGGTCAGACACGCGTCATCGCGTTAGCACTCCCCATGGGGAGAGTGCCAAGGACGACCATAGGCCGCGGTTAGCACTCAGTCAACCAGAGTGCCAACGGCACGCCCGCGCGTCCCGCGGTACGGGCGAGTGGCCGCACTCGTGTGCGACGACGGGCCAGCGGGGCGGCCGCCTTCCCACCGCCCACCGCCCGCCGCCGTCCCGGGCCCGCGGCGGGCCACCCCGGGCCGTGAACGGCGAGAATGGCCCTGTGGACACCGAGAACCTGCAGCCCCTGCTGACCCCCCGGGGGCAGTCCCTGCTCGCCGAACTGCGCGAGTTCGCGCCCGAGGAGGAGCTGGCGCTGGCCACCCGGCTGCGACGGGAGCACCCCGCGGAGCTGGTGTCGGCGGCGTTCGGGCAGGCGCGGCTGCGGCAGCGGGCGCGGGCCAAGTTCGGCGCGGACGCCGACCTCATGTACTTCACGCCCAACGGGGTCGAGCAGTCCACCCGCCGCAGCGTCGCCGAGTGGCGGGCCCGGCGCTTCGCCGGACTGGGCGTGAAGCGGCTGGCCGACCTCTGCTGCGGGATCGGCGGGGACGTGCTGGCGCTGGCCCGGGCCGGCATCGAGGTGCTGGCCGTCGACAAGGACCCGGCCGCCTGCGCGGCCACCGCCGCCAACGCCGCCGCGCTGGGCCTGGCCGAGCTGGTCGAGGTGCGCTGCGCGGACGTGGCCGAGGTGGACGTCACCGGCTTCGACGCGGTCTTCACCGACCCGGCCCGGCGGACCTCGCGCGGCCGGGTGTTCGACCCCGAGGCGTACGCCCCGCCGCTCTCCTGGGCGATCGAGGCCGGCCGGCGCACACCCGTCGGCGCGCTGAAGGTCGCCCCGGGCATCCCGCACGAGGCCGTGCCGGCGGACGCCGAGGCCGAGTGGGTCTCCGACCACGGCGACGTCAAGGAGGCGGTGCTCTGGTTCGGCACCCGCGCCGACCGCCCGCACCGGGCCACCCTGCTCCCCCAGCAGGCCAGTCTCGCCGGCGGCGACCTGCCCGACCCGCCGGCCGGCCCGGTCGGCCGCTACCTGTACGAGCCGGACGGCGCGGTGATCCGGGCCCACCTGGTCGCCGAGGTCGCCGAGCAGGTGAACGGCCGGCTGATCGACCCGAAGATCGCCTACCTGACCTCGGACGAGCTGGTCGCCACCCCGTACGCGCACGCCTTCGAACTCACCGACGTGCTGCCGTTCCACATCAAGAAGCTCAAGGCGCTGCTGCGCGAGCGCGGCGTCGGCACGGTGGTGATCAAGAAGCGCGGGATGGCGATCACCCCGGAGGAGCTGCGCCGCCAGCTGAAGCCGAGCGGCCCGAACACCGTCACGGTGATCCTCAGCCGCACCGACCACGGGCCGCTGATGATGCTCGGGCAGCCCGTGCGGGCCTCCTAGGCTCGTCGCGCCCCGGACCCGTCGTCAGGACGCGGGCGCCTGGATGTAGTCCTCCAGGCGGCCCACCGCGAAGCCCTGCTCCTGGATCCGGGCCAGCAGGTCGCCGAACATCTGGGTCATCGTCGCGCCCTTGAGCTCCTTCGGGCCGCGGAAGTGGGCGAGGATGATGTCGCCGGGCCTCAGCTTCTTGTCCGCCGCCTGGTACTGCATGTCGTGGATCTGCATCGACTCGCGCCAGAGCACGATCGCGCGCGGCCCGCACTGCTGCACCGAGCCGTTCAGGGTCGGCGTGTTGGCACCGTCCCCGAACGGCGGGCGGAACAGCAGCGGCGCGGCGCCGTACTGCTGGGTGAGCGCCGACTGCGCGTCGCAGATCTCGGACTTCTGCTTCTCCGGCGGGATCTTGCTCATCACCGGGTGGTCCACGGTGTGGTTCTGGACGTGGTTGCCGAGCGCCTGGAGCGGCTTGAAGTAGCCGTAGTTGTCCTTGACGATGTCCCGGGTCAGGAACATCGAGACCGGCACCTTGAGGTCGGTCAGCATCTCGACGAACTTCGGGTCCTTCTCGGCACCGTCGTCGATGGTGATGAAGACGACCTTGTCGGTGGTCTTCACCTCGCTGAACACCGGTACCGGGCTGGTCCGTTCGAGCTTGACCGGCTTGTCGGCCGGGGCCGCGGGGGCGGCCGGCAGCGGCTTGAGGTTCCACTTCGCCCAGGCCGCCGCGTCCCCGGCGGCGGGGGCGGCGGCGGGCGTGGCCGCCGGGGCCTTGCCGGCCGGGGCCGCCCCGGGGCCGGAGGGCTGCACCGCGGCCGGGGGCGTGCTGCCGGCGGAGCCCGGCTTGCCGTCGCCGCCACCGCCGCAGCCGGTGGCGGCCGCCAGCAGGGCCAGTGCCCCCACCGCGTACGTCCTCGTCCTGCCCCGCCCGTACCTCGCCACCGCGCCCGCTCCCCGGTCCCGTCCAGCCTTCTCTCAGCTATGCACGGTAGCGGTCGGGTGATCGGTTCCCGATCAGGCCCGTGAGCGGCTACTCCACATGCTCGCTGACGAAGGACCAGCGGTGCACCGGACGGCCGATCAGCTCCGCGGGCGGTTCGGCGACCGGCACCGGCTCGCCCGTCCACCAGGTGATCAGCAGCACCCGGTCGCCCGGCCCGCCGAACAGCTCGGTGCGGACCAGGCCGGCCGAACCGCGCAGCGCGGGCAGTGCCGTCCCGCGCACCCAGGCGGCCAGCTCGGCGCCGCGCCCCTCGGCGGCCCGGGCCTCCCACATCGCGGCGGTGGTGGTCCCCTCCGGCACGGTCACTTCTCCCCGGCCAGTGCCTGGTACGCCTGGCCGTGGAAGTCGCCGTGCCCGGCCGTCACCGCCGGCACGTGGACGTCGGTGACGGGCAGCGAGGAGTCGGCCGACAGGTCGAAGGAGGAGGGCGCGCGGTCGCGCCAGACCATCTCGGCACCGAGCGCGGCGACCATCGCGCCGTTGTCGGTGCACAGGCCCGGACGCGGCACCCGCAGCCGGATGCCGGCCCTGTCGCAGCGCTGCTGGGCCATCTCGCGCAGCCGCGAGTTGGCCGCCACCCCGCCGCCGATCATCAGGTGGTCGACGCCGTTGTCCTTGCACGCCTTGACGGCCTTGCGGGTCAGGACGTCGGTGACCGCCTCCTGGAACGAGGCCGCGACGTCGGCGATCGGCACGTCCTCACCGGCCCGGCGCTTCGCCTCCACCCAGCGGGCGACGGCGGTCTTCAGGCCGGAGAAGGAGAAGTCGTACTCCGGGTCCTTCGGGCCGGTCAGGCCGCGCGGGAAGGCGATCGCCTTGCGGTCGCCCTCGCGGGCGGTCCGGTCGACCACCGGGCCGCCGGGGAAGCCCAGGCCGAGCACCCGGGCCACCTTGTCGAAGGCCTCGCCGGCCGCGTCGTCGATGGTCGCGCCGAGCGGGCGGACGTCGGTGGTGATGTCCTCGCTGAGCAGCAGCGAGGAGTGCCCGCCGGAGACCAGCAGCGCCATCGTCGGCGACGGCAGCCGGCCGTGCTCCAGCTGGTCCACGCAGATGTGCGAGGCGAGGTGGTTGACCCCGTACAGCGGCTTGTCCAGCGCCCACGCGTACGCCTTGGCGGCGCTGACGCCCACCAGCAGCGCGCCCGCCAGGCCGGGGCCGGCGGTGACGGCGATGCCGTCCAGGTCGGTGGCCTTGATGCCGGCGGTGTCCAGCGCGCGCTGGATGGTCGGGACCATCGCCTCCAGGTGCGCGCGGCTGGCGATCTCCGGGACGACGCCGCCGAACCGGGCGTGGTCGTTGACGCTGGAGGCCACCGCGTCGGCGAGCAGGGTGGTGCCCCGGACGATGCCGACGCCGGTCTCGTCGCAGGAGGTCTCGATGCCGAGGACGAGCGGTTCGTCAGCCATTTCGGGTTTCCTTCAGGTCCTTCGGTTCGATGCTTGGGTGGTCGAGGCGCATCACCAGCGCGTCGACGTTGGCCGGCTGGTAGTAGCCGCGCCGGATGCCGACCGGTTCGAAGCCGAACCGCTCGTACAGCCGCTGGGCGCGCGGGTTGTCCACCCGCACCTCCAGCAGCAGCTCCGCGCAGCCGCGCCGGGCGGCCTCCCGGATCAGGTCGGTCAGCAGCGCCGCGCCGAGGCCGGCGCCCTGGAGGCGGTGGTCGACGGCGATGGTCTGCACGTCGCCCTCGCCGGCGACCACCATCAGCCCGGCGTAGCCGACGACGGCGCCGTCGTCGGTGGTGGCGACGGTGTAGTGGCGGGTGCCGCCCGGGTGCGTCTCGGCCAGCTCGGACCAGTACATCCCGGGGGACCAGGCGTCCTCCGGGAAGAGCTCCAGCTCCAGCTCCATCACCGGTGCGATGTCCCACCAGCGCATCGGGCGCAGGGTGACGGTGGTCACGGCACCGTCCGGGCCGCCCGGGTTGTCGGCGCTGCTCGGACTGTCGGCGCTGGTCGGACTGTCGGCGCTGCTCGGACCGGTCATGCCGGTCACGCCGGTCGGGCCGGTCACGCCGGGAGCACCGCCTTGTAGCCGGCCGGCACCTGGGCGTCCGGGCGGCGCAGGTAGAGCGGCACGTTGGGCAGCAGCTCGCGCCCGGCGGCCAGCTCGCCGGCGGCGAAGTCGGCCAGGGCGCCGGCGGAGACGTGCTCCGGTCCGTGCGCGCCGGGGAAGGTGTCCGGGTAGAGCAGCGCGCCCGCGCCGACCGCGCGCGGCCGCGGCCTCAGCTCGGCCGGGCGGTCCACCGCCGGGCCCTCGGTGCGGCGGCCGTCGGCGTCGTACGAGGCCCAGTAGACCTCCTTGCGGCGCGCGTCGGTGGCCACCGTGAACGGCTCGCCGGCCAGGCCCGCGGTGCGGGCCGCGTGGGCGATCGCGTCCAGGGTGCAGACGCCGTGCACCGGCACGCCGAGCGCGTGGCCGAGCGCGGCGGCGGTGACCAGGCCGACCCGCAGTCCGGTGTACGGGCCGGGACCGACGCCCACCGCGATGCCGGTCAACCGGTGCTTGTCGACGCCGGCCGTCCGCAGCACCCGGTCGATGGCGGGCAGGAGCAGTTCGCCGTGGCGCCTGGCGTCGACCTGGTCGGTCTCGGCGAGGACGGCCGTGCCGTCGTGGACGGCGGCGGTGACGGCGGGGGTAGCGGTGTCGAACGCGAGCAGCAGCACGGGTCAAGGTTAGACCGGTCGGCGGGGAGGACGGCCGCCGGTCTTGCCGCACCCGGCCCCGCCCGGGGTCCACTCCGGCTCGGTGACCGGTTCCGCCCCGGTTCTGCTCCGGTTCCGCCCTCTGTGGGGCCCGGTCCGGCTCCGGTCCGGCTCCGGTCTTGCTCCGGCCGATCGACTACGCGTCCGGGTTCGGAACACACGTCCTACGTCGTGCGGGTCCGGGCCGACGGACCTGGCACGATGGGGCCCGACGGGTTTTGGGACGGCGGTGGGAGCACACGTGGCGAAGATGGGTCCTGGAGTGGTGGTCACGGGGCTGACCCTGGGGGCCCTGGCGGTGGTGAGCCTGCTGGCCTTCCAGGCCAGCGGCGCACAGGAGCGCGCAGGCGGCGCCCGGCCCAGTGCCAGCGTCTCCGCGTCGTCGAGCGGACCGGTCGCCTCGGCCACCCCCACCGCCTCGGCCACCCCGACCGTCCCGGCGCTGCCCGCCACCTCGGGCACCGGGCTGCGGGTCGTCTACTCGGTCGGCAGCCACCACGTCTGGCTGGTCGACCCCAAGAAGAACCCGCAGGTGGTGGCCGCCTACGCGGTGACCCCCGGCTCGGTGGAGCCGGCCCCCGGCAGCTACCCGGTCTACAGCCGGACCCCGACCACCACGGGCACCGACGGCCGGCAGATCGAGCACGTGGTGCGCTTCGCCCAGCAGAACGGCGTGGTGTTCGGCTTCAGCGCGGCCGTGGACGGCGCCACGCCGACCGCCGACCCCAAGACCAAGACCGGCGGCATCCGCAGCAGCCGCCAGGACGGCCAGCTGCTCTGGGACTTCGCGCCGAACGGCACCAAGGTGGTCGTGATCGCCTGACCGGCGGTCGTTCCACGGCGCCCGTCGTGACGGCGGGCGCCGGCGCCCAGGTGTCTCCGGGGCTCAGGTGCCACCGGTGCTCAGCTGTCGCCGGTGCCCGGGTGCCACCGGCGCTCGGACGGTGCCGGTGACGTCGATGACCAGGTGACCAGGTGATCACGTGGTCACGTGGTCAGGTGATCAGGCGGCGCGCGGGGTGTCTGCCACCGGTTCGGCGGGCGCGCCGGAGTCCTCGGCGTTCTCGCGGCGTTCGGGCGGGGTGGAGACCGCCTCGGCGGCCGCGCAGGCGGCCAGCAGGGCTCGCATCGGCTCGCCCTGGACACTGCGGGCGGGCTCTCCGGCCCCGGCGCCGCGCGGCGCGCGCTCCGGGGCGGGGGTGGTGCTCGACATGGCGCCTCCCTAGTTAGGCAGACCTAACCGCAGCACCCATCCCATCACGCCCGGTCCCCCGCCCGCAACACTTTGCCGACAGCCTGTCGGCAAAGGCCGGTGCGGGGCCCGCCCCGGCCGCGGGCCGGATCAGGCGAGCCCGGCCAGCTCCACCCCGGCCCAGCGCGGGCCGATCCCGGTCAGCGCCACCCGGCGCGGGTCCTCGTCGTCCCCCTCCGCCGTGGCTCCGAGGGCCCGCTCGATCCGGACCTCCAGCCGGTCGTCGGACAGCCGCTCGACCTTGCCCTCGCCCCACTCGACCACCACCACCGACTCCGGCAGCGACACGTCCAGGTCGAGGTCCTCCATCTCGTCCAGGTCCCCGCCCAGCCGGTACGCGTCCACGTGCACCAGCGCCGGCCCGCCGACCAGCGACGGGTGGACCCGGGCGATCACGAAGGTCGGCGAGGTGACCGCACCGCGCACCTGCAGCCCCTCCCCCAGTCCCCGGGTCAGCGTGGTCTTCCCGGCGCCCAGCTCGCCGGAGAGCAGCACGAGGTCCCCCGGCCGCAGCAGCGCGGCCAGCTCCCTTCCGAGCCGGCCCATCCGCTCGGGAGTGGCGACGGTGAGAGTGGCGTGCGAGCCCATGCGCGATTCAAGCCCTTCGGTACGTGCCGTACGGCGGCGCTCCGACCACCGGGCGCCCCCGCTACGGTGCCACATCCCCGCCCGCCCGCGCTCCGGCCCCGGGCCCGGCGGGTGGCTCGGGGTGGGCGGCACGAGGTCGGCCACGGGACGGCCATGGCTCGTCCCGGTGTGACCCGGTTTGCCGATCACCGCTCTGACCAGCGACGACCCCGATCGCCGGAGGCTCCCGGGCTCCGGCTGGCGTCCTCCCCCGTTCCCCGTCCGGACCGGCCACGGCCCCCGCTGCCCCGCGCCGCCCCCACCGGTGGTCAAGAACTGCCCGAACTGCGGAAACGAGTTCACCCACGAGGCCCGGGTACGCCAGGTCTACTGCTCGCCGCGCTGCCGCCGCGATGCGGAGAAGACCCGCGACCGCGAGCGCGACGAACGGCGGGCCCGCCGCCTCGGCGAACCCCTGCCCAACCGCCCCGCGATCGCCGCCGGCCCCGCGATGCCCGCGCTGCCGCCAGCGCCTCGACCCTCGCCGGCGACAGGCTCGCGCCCCCCCACGATCCGCAACTGCCCGCACTGCGACCAGCCCGTCACCATCGTCGCCCTGCTGGCCACCCTGGACGCCGCCCGACCGACCATCCCGCAACCGACCAACGACGTCGTCCCCCTGCCCAGGGTCTGACCGACCTCACGTCCTACCCCGGGAACGGGTCCTCCAGCACCGGGACGCAGGGTGACAGCAGCGAATCCGCGTGCTCGCTCACCTGCCCGCGGACCATCCTGATGACGAGGACCTCGTTCTCGTGACCGGGGTCCTCGTCATCGCGCACATGCAGCAGACCATAGGAACCCGGCGCCCGCTCACCGACCTCGCGGAAGAACGCCGGGATCTCCGCGTCACGGTGGTTCGCAAAGCCGCCGAAGTGAACGAACACCTCCCCGTTCATCCACCGCAGATCAAGCAGATAACGGCTGTCGATCTCCCGGATGCGCTCCTCGATGCCCCCGACGACCAGCCGGAAACGGTCGTCGTCGTGCTCCTCATCGTCAGCACCGGCGTTCTCCAGAACCTTGATCCAGCCGTGGTACTCGAACATGCGCTGGAGCCTACTGAGCAGTTGATCAGCGCCCCACTCGATTCCCGCTCACCCGAGGCCCCACGTTGTTCAACCGTCAGCCACGGGAGGAACCGGGGCAACACTGGCCGGGTTTGGTTTCAAAGAGCCTCATCAGCCCTCGGCCACCGGGTCCGCCACCGCCACCGCCTCCGCCTCGGCCTCGGCCACGACGCCGGCTTCGGCTTCGGCGACCGGCTCGCGTCCGGCACGCCGAGCGCCCCGGCCGCCCCCACCGGCTCCGCCAAGCCCGCTCCGGCCACCTCCGCGAGCACCGCTGCCGCGTCGCCCCGGCCGCGATCAAGGCCCCGGCGCCGTCCGCCGCGGTGGTCACCCAGGCCAAGGCGAAGGCCGCCAAGCGCCCGTCCGCCGGGCCGAACCTGGCGACCACCGGTGCCGACGACAACACCACGGCCATCGCCGCGGGCGGCGCCGTCGTCCTGGCCGCCGGCGTCGGCACGCTGGTCGTGCTGCGCCGCCGCACGGCCGACGCGGACGCCTGACACCCGCGGACGCGGTAGCGCGTCCGGTACGCCGGTGGCCCGGGCCCTCTTCGCGAGGGTCCGGGCCGCCGGGCGTTCAGACCAGTTCGCGGACGGAGGGCGGCAGCGGGGCCGCCCGCCGGAAGTCGACCGCCTGCTTGAGCAGGGCGGCCAGCCGCCGGTCGACCAGGTCGGGGCGCTCCAGCATCACCAGGTGGCCGGCGTCCTCGATCAGGACCAGTTCGGCGCCCGGCAGCTGCTCGGCCATCGCCTCGCTGTGGCCGGGCGGGGTCAGCAGGTCCTTGGTGCCGGCCAGCACGAGGGTGGGGATGCCGCGCAGGGCGGCCAGGGCGGCGGACTTCTCGTGCACGCCGAAGACCGGGTAGAACTCGGCCACCACGTCGATCGGGGTAGCGTCCAGCAACTGCTCGGCGAACCGGACCACGCCCGGGTCGACGTCCTTCCCGCCGAACGAGAACTTCCGGTAGAAGACGGCGCTGACGTCCGCCCCCAGCCGGCGCGTCGCCTCCACCAGCTCCACCTGACGGCCGAGCAGCTTCATCACGCCCGGCGCGACCTTCTTGAACAGCTTGGCCCCGGCCGCCGGCAGGCCGAGGGTGACGGCGTCCCAGTTGCCCGCCAGGGTGCCGACCAGGGCGACCGCGGCGACCCGCTCCCGGAACAGCTCCGGGTGCTGGTCGGCCAGCGCCATCACCGTCATGCCGCCCATCGAGTGGCCGACCAGGACCAGCGGCCCGGTCGGCGCCACGGCGTCGATCACGGCCTTGAGGTCCCGGCCCAGCTGGTCGATGCTCGCGGGCTCGCCGGCCAGGTAGGAGCGGGAGCGCTCGGAGCGGCCGTGGCTGCGCTGGTCCCAGAAGACCAGCCGCATGCCCTCGCGCAGGGCGGCGCGCTGGAAGTGCCAGCTGTCCTGGTTGAGGCAGTAGCCGTGGCAGAAGACCACGGTCAGCGGCTCGCCGTCGAGGGGCGCGGTGGCGGGCGCGACGGGCGCGGTGGCGGTGGGCGCGGTGGTGACGGCGGTCGCCGTGGCGGTGGGCGCGGTGCCGCCGTCCCCGGTGGCGTCCGGACGGCGGCGGGCGAACCAGCCGCGCCGGACGGCCGCCGGGCCGCCGCCCGCGGACTCCGCCCGCGCTTCGGGGCCGAGCCGCGAGTCCGGTCCGGGCTGCGAGTCCCCGGGCTGCGAGTCCCCGGGCTGCGGCGCGGGCTCCGGTGCCCGTCCTGGTGCCGGTGCCGGTGCCGACCGCGGTGCCGGGGAGAGCGGCCGGACGGACTCGGGCCAGCCCGGGCCGTCCAGCTCGACGTACAGCTCGGTGCCGTCGGCGGCGGTCACCGTGCAGGGGCGGCCGCGCAGCGAGCCGTACGGCGCGTTGGCGTCCAGTTCGGCGCGGGCCCGGCGGCGGGTCGCCCGGCTGACCGTCAGCCGCTCGATCGCCACGCCGGCGGCCGCGCCGGCCGCGACCACGCCGACCGAGATCCCGATCAGGCCCGCCCGGCTCACCCCGGACGCCGCGCCCGCCGCCTTGGCCACCGCCGCCACCGGGTCGGGGCCCGCCTCCTCGCTCATCCGAGTGCGCCGTCGACGAGCGTGCCTTGGACGAGCGTGCCTTGGACGAGCGTGCCTTCGACGAGTGCGCCCTCTACGTGGGCGCTCGGCGCCAGCCCGTCCGGCGCGAGCGCGCCCAGCGCGAGCGATCCCGCCGTCGGCACGCCCTGGGCGAGCGGTCCGCCGACGAGCGGCTCCTCGGCGATGCCGCCGAGGTAGCGGCGCGGCACCCGGGCGCCGATCCGGGTCACGATCTCGTACGCGATGGTGCCGGCGGCGCGGCCCCAGTCCTCGGCGGTCGGCTCGCCCCGCTCGCCGTTGCCGAACAGCAGCACCTCGTCGCCGACGGCCGGGGTGTCCCCGCCGAGGTCGACGACGAACTGGTCCATCGCCACCCGGCCGGCCACCGTCCGCCACTTGCCCCCGATCTGCACCGGGCCGGCGCCGCTGGCGTGCCGGGGGACGCCGTCGCCGTAGCCGACCGGGACGAGGCCCAGGGTGGTCGGGCCGGGCGTGGTGTAGTGGTGGCCGTAGCTGACGCCGTGCCCGCCGGGGACGTGCTTGACCAGCGCCAGCCGGGCGGTCAGGGCCATCACCGGGCGCAGTCCGAAGTCGGCGGGCGCGCCGACCTCCGGGACGGGCGAGAGCCCGTACATCGCCAGCCCGGTGCGCACCATGTCGTAGTGCGACTGCGGGAGCAGCAGGGTGGCCGGCGAGTTGGCGAGGTGCCGGACCTCGGGGCGCAGCCCGGCGGCCTCGGCGTGGGCCAGCGCCTCGCGGAAGGCGTCCAGCTGCGCCTGGATGGAGGGGTGGCCGGGCTCGTCGGCCGCGGCGAAGTGCGACCAGACGCCGACGACCGTGAGCAGGCCCTCCGCCTCGGCACGCCGGGCGGCGGCGACCAGCTCGGGCCAGTCGTGCGGCTGGCAGCCGTTGCGGCCGAGCCCGGTGTCGGCCTTCAGGTGCACCCGGGCCGGCATGCCGGTCGCCCGGACCGCGGCCAGCAGCTCGTCCAGCGCCCACTGCCCGCTCACCGAGACGTCGACGTCGGCGAGCAGCGCCTCCCGCCAGGGGCCGCCGGGCGTCCAGAGCCAGCAGACGATGCGGGCCTGGTCGGGACGGATCCCGGCGGCGCGCAGCGCCAGCGCCTCCTGCGGGAGCGCCGTGCCGAGCCAGCCGATGCCTGCGGCGACCGCCTCGCGGGCACAGCGGACCGCGCCGTGGCCGTAGGCGTCCGCCTTGACCGTGGCCATCACCGTGGCGGCGCCCACGCGCTCGCGCAGCGCGGCGAGGTTGCCGCGCAGGGCGGCCAGATCAATGGTCGCCTCGGCACGTACGCCGTCGGTGAGGGTGGCCGTGCCGGTCGTCTTCGCAGTTGTCATCAGGGTCAGTCTCCCAGACGTCCCGGAGTCCCCGCCGAACGGGCTGTCGGCGCGGCGGCCCCCACCCCTTCCCCACGGTTACGGACGCCCACGAAGCACCACCGGTTCCATCACCCGCCGGAGTGGGAAGTCGGCCCGGCCGACTTCCCACTCCCGCCCGCCCCAGGCCGCCGGGAGCACAGCCGGGGAACGCCGTAGCCCGACGGAAATTCTGTAGACCGGTCGGTCGATTCCTCGATTCTGTAGACCGGTCGGTCCATTCCTCTATTCAGTAGACCGGTCGGTCCATTCCTCGGCGCCTTCCGCCGAGGCCCGGACGTCGCGCCAGACCGCCGGAAGGGCGTCGGCCACCTGGAGCGCCGTCACCGGGGCGCCCCCGGTGCCCGCGGCGCCCGGGGAGCCCGCCGCGTGGCGGCCGGCCAGGCCGTGCAGGTAGGCGGCCACCGAGGCGGCGTCCAGCACCGGGAGGCCGGCCGCGAGGAGGGAGCCGGCCAGGCCGGCCAGGACGTCGCCGCTGCCGGCCGTGGCCAGCCAGGAGGTGCCGGTCGGGTTGACCCGCGCCGCGCCGCCCGGGTCGGCGACCACCGTGGTGGAGCCCTTCAGCAGCACCGTCGCCCGGTACGCCGCCGCGAGCCGCCGCGCGGTGGCCAGCCGGGCGGCGGCGAGTTCGCCGGCGGCCTGCGGGGCGGTGCCGTCCACCCCCGCCAGCAGCCGGGCCGCCTCGCCGGTGTGCGGGGTGAGCAGCGTGGGCGCCGTCCGCCCGGCGAGCGCGCCCGGGCCGAGCCGGCCCAGCTCGGTCAGCCCGTCGGCGTCCACCAGCACCGGCACGTCGCCCGCCAGCGCCTCCGCGAGCGACTGCCGCGCCCCCTCGCCGCCGCCGGGGCCGACCACCCAGGCCTGCACCCGTCCCGCGCCGGCCGGTCCGCCCTCGGTGACCAGCGTCTCCGGGAACCGCCGCACCACCTCCTCGGCCGCCGTCCCGACGTACCGCACCGCGCCCGCGCCGCCGTGCAGCGCCCCGGCGACGGCGAGCAGCGCCGCCCCGGGATAGGTCGCCGACCCGGCCGCGACGCCGACGACGCCGCGCCGGTACTTGTCGCTCTCCACGCCCGGCACCGGCAGCAGCGCGGCCACGTCCGCGTGCTGCAACGCCGTCACCCCGGCCGGCGGCAGGTCCAGCCCGATCCCCACCAACTGCACCGCGCCCGCGTACGAGGCGCCCGGGTCGATCAGCAGTCCCGGCTTGTACGTTCCGAAGCAGACCGTGACGTCCGCCCGCAGGGCCTCCCCCGGCACCTCGCCGGTGTCGGCGTCCACCCCGCTCGGCACGTCCACGGCCACCACCACCCCGCGCCGTCCGGCCCGCGCGTAGGCCTGCGCCTCCGGGCGCAGCCCGCCCCGGCCGCCGATGCCGACGATGCCGTCCAGCACCAGGTCCGCGCGCGAGAACTCGGCCAGGCCGACTTCCCGCTCCGGCGTCGACCGACCGCCCGCCGCCCGCAGGGCCGCCAGCCCGCCGGCGTGGGCGCGTTGCGGGGAGAGCAGCACCGCCGTCACCCGCGCACCGCGCCGGGCCAGCGCGGCGCCGGCGTACAGCGCGTCACCCCCGTTGTCGCCGCTGCCCGCGAGCACCACCACCCGGCTGCCGTAGACCCGGCCGCGACGTCTCGTCAGCAGCTTGGCGCAGGTGGCGGCGAGCCCGGCGGCGGCCCGTTGCATCAGGGTGCCCTCGGGCAGCCGGGACATCAGTTCGGCCTCGGCGGCCCGGACCTGTTCGACACGGTGAGCGCGGCGCATGGAAAGCCCTTAACCCTCGGCGATGACTACCGCCGACGCTACGCCCGCGTCATGGCCGAGCGACACGTGCCACGAGAGGACGCAAGGTTCGGCGGTCGGCGCGACGCTCCCGGTGATCGCCTGCTGCTCCTCCGGCTTTGCGGCACACTTTCGCGTGACACCCACTTCGATCCCCCTCGGGTGCCGGTCCGTACGCCTACCGCGTCGCCCGGCACGGACCACCAGGAGGGAGAAGGGCCATGGTCGCCATGCCGGCAGTCGAGCGCCCCACCGGCCCGGAGGAGGTCCTCCAGGCCTTCCTGGAGCTGGACACGCCACCGGGCTTCAAGGCCGAACTGATCGAAGGGGACATCGTCGTGACGCCACCGCCTGACGGCGAACACGCGACTGCGTTCTCGCTGCTCAACCGACAGTTCATGCGCAAGGCCGAGATCGAGTTCGACCTCTCCGGGAACAAGGGACTGATCGTGCCGACGGGTCGGTTCATCCCCGACGGCACCATCAGCCCGGTCGGCCACTTCCTGAATGCCGGTTCCTGGGCGGACGCGACCGGCGTGCTCCTGGTCTTCGAGGTGACCTCGACCAACCCGGTCAAGGACCGTGACCACAAGCGCCGGGGCTACGCCTCCGCCGGCATCCCCCGCTACCTCCTGGTCGACCGCGGCAAGGGCCTGGTCACGCTGTTCACGGAACCGCAGGCGGGCGACTACACGGCTCGCAACGAGGTCCCCTTCGGCAAGCCCCTCGACCTCCCCGCGCCGTTCTCGTTCACGCTCGACACGGCCCCCCTGCGGTAGCACGGCCCCCCGCGGCAACACGGTGCCCCCGCGGCAACACGCCCCACTGCGACAACACGGTGCCCCCGCGGTAGGACGCAGCCACCGCGGGGGCACCGGCACCGGGCCGTACCGGCTACTCGACGGTGACCGACTTCGCCAGGTTGCGCGGCTGGTCGACCTCGTGGCCCTTGGCCGTGGCCAGCTCGCAGGCGAAGACCTGCAGCGGGACCGTGGAGACCAGCGGCTGGAGCAGGGTCGGGGTCGCCGGGATGCGGATCAGGTGATCCGCGTACGGGACGACCGCCTCGTCACCCTCCTCCGCGATCACGATGGTCCGCGCGCCGCGGGCCCGGATCTCCTGGATGTTGGAGACGATCTTGTCGTGCAGGATCGACCGCCCGCGCGGCGAGGGCACGACCACCACGACCGGCAGCCCCTCCTCGATCAGCGCGATCGGCCCGTGCTTCAGCTCGCCCGCCGCGAAGCCCTCGGCGTGCATGTACGCCAGCTCCTTGAGCTTGAGCGCGCCCTCCAGCGCCACCGGGAAGCCGACGTGGCGGCCGAGGAACAGCACCGACCGGGCGTCGGCCAGCGAGCGGGCCAGCTCGCGCACCGGCTCCATGGTCTCCAGCACCTGCTCCACCTGCTTCGGCGCGTCGCCGAGCTCGCGGATGATGGTGAAGATCTCGTCGCCCCACTTGGTGCCGCGCACCTGGCCGAGGTAGAGCGCGACCAGGTAGCAGGCCACCAGCTGGGTCAGGAACGCCTTGGTGGACGCGACGGCGACCTCCGGGCCGGCGTGCGTGTACAGCACCGCGTCCGACTCGCGCGGGATGGTGGAGCCGTTGGTGTTGCAGATGGCCAGCACCTTGGCGCCCTGCTCGCGCGCGTGGCGCAGCGCCATCAGGGTGTCCATGGTCTCGCCGGACTGCGAGATGGCGATGACCAGCGTGCCCGGGCCCATGATCGGGTCGCGGTAGCGGAACTCCGAGGCGACCTCGACCTCGCAGGGGATGCGGGTCCAGTGCTCGATCGCGTACTTGGCGATCATGCCCGCGTGGAACGCGGTGCCGCAGGCGACGATGACGACCTTGTCGACCGAGCGCAGGTCCGCGTCGGAGATCCGCAGCTCGTCCAGGGTGAGCCGGCCGTCCGTGCCGATCCGGCCGAGCAGGGTGTCGGCGACGGCCTTCGGCTGCTCGGCGATCTCCTTGAGCATGAAGTAGTCGTAGCCGCCCTTCTCGGCGGCCGAGGCGTCCCAGTCGACGTGGTACTCGCGCACGTCGGCCGGGGTGCCGTCGAAGTTGGTCACCGTCACGCCGTCGCGGCGCAGCTCGACCACCTGGTCCTGGCCCAGCTCGATCGCCTCGCGGGTGTGCGCGATGAACGCGGCGACGTCCGAGGCGAGGAAGTTCTCGCCCTCGCCGCGCCCGACCACCAGGGGCGAGTTGCGGCGGGCGCCGACCACCACGTCCGGAGCGTCGGCGTGCACGGCGACCAGGGTGAAGGCGCCGTCCAGGCGGCGGCAGACCACCCGCATCGCCTCGGCCAGGTCGCCCTCGTACACCTCGCCCAGCAGGTGCGCGACGACCTCGGTGTCGGTCTCCGAACGCAGCGTGTGGCCGCGCTCGGCCAGCTCCGCCCGCAGCTGGGCGAAGTTCTCGATGATGCCGTTGTGGACGACGGCGACCCGGGTCGCGTCGTCCAGGTGGGGGTGGGCGTTGGCGTCCGTCGGACCGCCGTGGGTGGCCCAGCGGGTGTGACCGATGCCGGTGGTGCCGCCGGGAAGAGGGGTCTCGGCGAGCGACTTCTGCAGGTTGGCGAGCTTGCCGGCCCGCTTGTCGGTGGCCAGGCTCCACTGCCCGTCGGAGCCCTGCACCTGCACCGCGACACCGGCCGAGTCGTAGCCCCGGTACTCCAGCCGCTGCAGGCCGGCGATTACTACATCAAGAGCGGGCTGAGCGCCCACGTATCCAACGATTCCGCACATGCGTGCCAGCATAAGGGCGCTCAGGATGCCCCATTCGCACAGTTCGCCCACAGCGCGTGACCGACACCACAACCGCCCTGAACGCCGCTACGGCCCACAATGGACCATGTGCTGACCGAACTCTGTACGCGGGGCGCCACCACGCCCGGCCCGTCACCGTCCCCCTACGTGGACCTCAGCCGGGCCGAGTGGAGCGCACTGCGCGAGCGTACGCCGCTGCCGCTGACCGCGGAGGAGGTGGAGCGGCTGCGCGGCCTGGGCACGGCCCTCGACCTGGACGAGGTCCGTGACGTCTACCTGCCGCTGTCCCGGCTGCTGAACCTCTACATCCACGCCACGCACGAGCTGCGCGGCGCGCTGGGGACCTTCCTGGACACCCCGGACACCGAGCGCACCCGGACCCCGTTCATCATCGGCGTGGCCGGCTCGGTCGCGGTCGGCAAGTCCACCAGCGCCCGCCTGCTGCAGGCCCTGCTGGCCCGCTGGCCCGAGCACCCCCGGGTCGAACTGGTCACCACCGACGGCTTCCTGCTCCCCAACGCGGAGCTGCGCCGGCGCGGCCTGATGGCCCGCAAGGGCTTCCCCGAGTCGTACGACCGCCGCGCCCTGATGCGCTTCGTCGCGGACGTGAAGGCCGGCAAGGAACGGGTGACCGCGCCGGTCTACTCGCACCTGGTGTACGACATCGTGCCGGGCGAGCGGCTCACCGTGGAGCGCCCCGACATCCTGATCGTCGAGGGCCTGAACGTGCTCCAGCCGGCCCTGCCCGGCACCGACGGCCGGACCCGCCTCGCGGTGGCCGACTACTTCGACTTCTCGATCTACGTCGACGCCCGCACCGACGACATCGAGAGCTGGTACCTGGACCGCTTCCGCAAGCTCCGGCAGACCGCGTTCCAGGACCCGAACTCCTACTTCCGCCGCTTCACCGAGGTGCCGGAGGAGGAGGCGATGGAGTACGGCCGCCAGGTCTGGCGCACCATCAACAAGCCCAACCTGCTGGAGAACGTGCTCCCCACCCGGGGCCGCGCCACGCTGATCCTGCAGAAGGGCCAGGACCACAAGGTCCGCCGGGCGCTGCTGCGCAAGCTCTGACCGGGCCGCGCGAGCTTCGCCCCGGCCGCGCGACCTTCGCCCCGGGCCGCGCGAGCCCTGACCGGGCGTCAAGGAGAACGGGAGAAGGCCCCCGCCGGACGAATCCGGCGGAGGCCTTCCGCGTGCACGCGGCGGGGTCAGCCCAGGTACGTCCGGACGGCCTCGGCCAGCCGCTCGGCGACGGCCTTGGCCTGCACCTGGTCGGCGGCCTCCACCATCACCCGGACCAGCGGCTCGGTGCCGGACGGGCGCAGCAGCACCCGGCCGGTGGAGCCCAGCTCGGCCTCCGCCTCGGCGACCGCGGCGGCCAGCTCCGCACTGCTCTTCACCCGGGACTTGTCGACGCCCTTGACGTTGATCAGCAGCTGCGGCAGCCGGGTCATCACGGCGGCCAGGTCGGCCAGCGGCTGCTTGGTGGCGGCCAGCCGGGCACCCAGCATCAGACCGGTCAGGGTGCCGTCGCCGGTGGTCGCGTGGTCCAGCAGGATGACGTGGCCGGACTGCTCGCCGCCCAGGGCGAAGCCGTGCTCCTTCATCGCCTCCAGCACGTAGCGGTCGCCGACCCCGGTCTGCACCAGGTCGATGCCCTCGCGCTCCATCGCCAGCTTGAAGCCCAGGTTGGACATCACGGTGGCGACGGCCGTGTTGCGGCGCAGCGTGCCGGCCTCCTTCATGGCGACGGCCAGGATCGCGATGATCTGGTCGCCGTCGACCTCGTTGCCGTCCGCGTCGGCGGCGAGGCAGCGGTCGGCGTCGCCGTCGAGCGCGATGCCGAGGTCGGCGCGGTGCTCCTTCATGGCGGTCCGCAGCCGGTCCAGGTGGGTGGAGCCGACGCCGTCGTTGATGTTGAGGCCGGTGGGCTCGGCCCCCAGGGTGTGGACGACCTCGGCGCCGGCCCGGGCGAAGGCCTCGGGGGCGACGTAGGCGGCCGCGCCGTGGGCGCCGTCGATGACGACCCGGATGCCGTCCAGGCGGTTGGGCAGCACGCCGATCAGGTGGGCGACGTACTTGTCGAAGCCCTCGGTGTACTCGCGGACCCGGCCGACGGCGGCACCGGTCGGGCGCTTCCACTCGTCGCTGCCGACCGAGTACGTCCGGTAGTGCGCCTCGATGGCGTCCTCGATCCGGTCGTCCAGCTTGTGGCCGCCGCGGGCGAGGAACTTGATGCCGTTGTCCGGCATGGCGTTGTGGCTGGCGGAGAGCATCACGCCGAAGTCGGCGCCGAGCGCGCCGGTCAGGTAGGCGACCGCCGGGGTGGGCAGCACGCCGACCCGCAGTACGTCGACGCCCGCGCTCGCCAGGCCGGCGATGACCGCGGCCTCCAGGAACTCGCCCGAGGCCCGGGGGTCGCGGCCGACCACCGCGACCGGCCGGTGGCCGTCGAAGGCCCCGGCCTCACCGAGCACGTGCGCCGCCGCGACCGACAGCCCGAGCGCCAGCTCGGCCGTCAGCCCCTCGTTGGCCACGCCGCGTACGCCGTCCGTACCGAAGAGTCGTCCCACTTGTTCCCGTCCTCCATCGCCGCCGCCGGCCGTGTCCGGCAGCCCCATCCGATCGAATCCCAGGCCGTCCGCACCACGGCCGGGGAGCACGACGCCCCGGAGTACACGGGGTACTCCGGGGCGTGAGAGCGCAACCGGGGGTGTGCACCACCAGGGCGGTACACACCCCTGGGGCGCGATTAGCGCTTGCTGTACTGCGGCGCCTTGCGGGCCTTCTTCAGACCGGCCTTCTTGCGCTCGACGGCGCGGGCGTCACGGGTCAGGAAGCCGGCCTTCTTGAGGGCGCCGCGGTTGTTGTCCACGTCGGCCTCGTTCAGGGCACGGGCCACGCCGAGGCGCAGCGCGTAGGCCTGGCCGGAAACGCCGCCACCCGAGATGCGGGCGACGACGTCGTAACGACCGTCGAGCTCCAGCAGCTTGAAGGGCTCGTTCACGGTCTGCTGGTGCACCTTGTTGGGGAAGTAGTTCTCCAGGGTGCGACCGTTGATCTTCCACTGCCCGGTGCCGGGGACGATGCGCACGCGGGCGATCGCCTCCTTGCGACGGCCGAGGCCGGCGCCCGGGGTGGCCTCGCCGAAACGGCCGGCCAGCGACTCGGAGGTGTAGCTCTCCTCGGAGGTGTACTCGCCCTCGACGGCCTCGTCGAAGTCGACCTCAAGGGTTTCAGTGGTCTCGGCCACGGTGTTCCTCAGCTCTTTTCAGTGTTGGGGGGCTTGGTGGCCGGAATTACTGCGCGACCTGGGTGATCTCGAACGGCACCGGCTGCTGGGCAGCGTGCGGGTGCTGGTCGCCCGAGTAGACCTTGAGCTTCGAGAGCATCTGGCGGCCCAGGCTGTTCTTGGGGATCATGCCCTTGATGGCCTTCTCGACGGCCTTCTCCGGGTTCTTGTCCAGGAGGTCGTCGTAGCGGACCGAGCGGAGACCGCCCGGGAAACCGCTGTGGCGGTAGGCCATCTTCTGGGTCTTCTTGTTACCCGACAGGTGCACCTTGTCCGCGTTGATGATGATGACGAAGTCACCCGTGTCAACGTGCGGCGCGTAGATCGCCTTGTGCTTGCCCCGGAGGAGGTTGGCGGCCTGGGAAGCCAGGCGGCCGAGCACGACGTCGGTCGCGTCGATGACGTGCCACTGACGCTGGACGTCGCCGGGCTTGGGGCTGTACGTACGCACGGTCGTAGCCTCTGCTTTTCAGTGAGTGAGTCCTGACAGGAGCACCCGGTCGAGGCATCAGCCTGGCCGCCTTGGACGCAATTCAAGGAGGGCCGCTGGGTGGTCGACCTGGTATCTCCGGCGTACCGACCTCTCACGTGAGATAGAGCGAGCCAATACGCACAACAAGCACCCAGCCTACCGGGCGGCCCCGGACGGGTCAAAAACGGTCAGCGCTCGCGCTCGACCCGGGTCACGTCCCAGACCGGCTCGGGCGACTCGTAGACCCGGCCGTCCGCGCCGAACACCAGGAACCGGTCGAAGCTCCTGGCGAACCAGCGGTCGTGCGTCACACAGAGCACCGTGCCGTCGAAGGCCTCCAGCCCGGCCTGCAGCGCCTCGGCGCTCTCCAGGTCCAGGTTGTCGGTCGGCTCGTCCAGCAGCAGCGCCGTGACGCCGGAGAGTTCGAGCTTGAGGATCATCAGCCGGGCCTGCTGCCCGCCGGACAGCGACTCGAACTTCTGCTCCTCCTGCCGGTCCAGCTCGTACCGGCGCAGCGCGCCCATCGCGGCGCCGCGGCTCAGCGCGTGCTCCTCCTCGATGATCGAGCGGACGGTGCGGCCGAGCAGCTCGGGGTGGGCGTGGGTCTGCCGGAAGTGCCCCGGCACCACCCGGGCGCCGAGCTTCCAGCCGCCGGTGTGCGCGACCGAGGCGTCTCCGGCGAGCAGCCGCAGGAAGTGCGACTTGCCGGAGCCGTTGGAGCCCAGCACGGCCACCCGCTCGCCGTAGAAGACCTCCAGGTCGAAGGGCTTCATCAGGCCGGTGAGCTCCAGCTGCTCCATGGTGAACGCGCGCACGCCCGTCCGGCCGCCCTTGAGCCGCATGGTGATGGTCTGCTCGCGCGGCGGCGTCTCCGGCGGGCCGGCGTCCTCGAACTTCTTCAGCCGCGTCTGCGCGGCCGAGTAGCGGGAGGCCATCTCGTGGCTGACCGAGGCGGCCTGGCGCAGGGTGACGACCAGCTTCTTCAGCTTGGCGTGCTCCTCGTCCCAGCGGCGGCGCAGCTCCTCGAAGCGCTCGAAGCGGGCCTTGCGGGCCTCGTGGAAGGTGTCGAAGCCGCCGCCGTGCACCCAGACGCTGGAGCCGGCCGCGCCGGACTCGACGCTGATGATCTTCTCGGCGGTCCGGGAGAGCAGCTCGCGGTCGTGCGAGATGTACAGCACCGTCTTCGAGGTGGCCCTGATGGCCTCCTCCAGCCAGCGCTTGCCCGGGACGTCGAGGTAGTTGTCCGGCTCGTCCAGCAGCAGCACCTCTTCGGGGCCGCGCAGCAGCGCCTCCAGTACCAGGCGCTTCTGCTCGCCGCCGGAGAGCGTGTTCAGGCCGCGCCACTGCGCCTTCTCGAACGGCATGCCGAGGGCCGCCATGGTGCAGACGTCCCAGTCGGTCTCGTAGTCGTAGCCGCCGACGTCGGCCCAGTCGGAGAGCGCCTGGGCGTAGGCCATCTGCGTCTTCTCGTCGTCCTGGGCGATCATCGCCAGCTCGGCGGCGTCGACCGCGCGGGCGGCGACGGCGATCCGCTCGGGGGCGACGGAGACCAGCAGGTCCCGGACGGAGGCGTCGGCGGGCAGGGCGCCCGGCGTCTCGTTCTGGTCCTCGCGGCCGGTGGTGCCGACGAACTGGCGCATCACGCCGAGCCCGCCGCTGATCGTCACCGAGCCGCCGTGCGGCTGGATGTCGCCCGCGATCATGCGCAGCAGCGTGGTCTTGCCGGCGCCGTTGGCACCCACCAGGGCCACCGCGGCGCCCTCGCCGACCCGGAAGGACGCGTCGTCGAACAGCACCCGCCCGTCCGGCAGGTAGTACTCAAGGTGCGAAATCTCGACGTGTCCCATGCGGGAGATTGTCCCAAGCGGCCGCCCAGGACCAAAACGGATTACGGGCGGCGACGGATCACGGGCGGCGACGGATCACGGGCGGCCCGGCAGGGTCCGGATCCGCCGCGCGGCCCGGCTGCGCTCGGCGAGCTGGTCGTCGGCCGGGTAGCCGACCTCCTCCAGCGTCAGCCCGTACGGCCGGATCACGTTGACCGCGGAGTTGCGCACCCCGCCGGCCAGCACCTCGCCGGGAAACTCCACCGGCCGGTGGCCGTCGCCGACCAGCAGCATGGCCCCGACCAGCGCCCGCACCATGTTGTGGCAGAAGGCGTCGGCCCGGACGGTCGCGACCGCCAGCGAGCCCTCCTGGGCGGCGTAGCCGTCCACCGGGACGCGGTCCCAGTGCAGCTCCAGCAGGGTGCGGATGGTGGTCGCACCCTCGCGCTTCTTGCAGTACGCGGCGAAGTCGTGCTCGCCCAGCAGCAGCTCGGCGGCGGCGTTCATCCGGTCGATGTCCAGCGGCCGGTCGTGCCAGAGCACGTGGCCGCGCAGCAGCGGGTCCACCCCACCGGGGTGGTCGGCGACCCGGTAGGCGTAGCGGCGCCAGATCGCGGAGAAGCGGGCGTCGAAGCCGGCCGGCGCCTCGCCGACCCGGTAGATCCGGACGTCCCCGGGCAGCCGCCCGGCCAGCCGGCGCAGCAGCTTCTCGCGGTGCTCGGCCCAGAGCCCGGCCGGCAGGTCGACGTGCGCGACCTGGCCGCGGGCGTGCACGCCGGCGTCGGTGCGGCCCGCCACGGTCAGCGGGTAGAGCTCCGAGCTGCGGGTGACGACCTGCAGGGCGGTCTCGATCTCCTCCTGCACCGTCCGCCGGCCGCCCTTCTGGCGGGCCCAGCCGGAGAACTCGGCGCCGTGGTAGGCGAGGTCCAGCCGGACCCGGACGTACCCGTCCGCCGGACCGTCCTTCACCGGCGGCTGCTCGGCGCAATCGTTGACCACTGCTCTCCACTCCCTGGACATGAGGAACGGGCCCGCTCCCCCACGGATGGGGAAGCGGGCCCGCGACAACACCTAGCGGTGTCAGGCCTGCTCGGCGGCCTCGGTCTCGGCGGCCTCGGGGGCCTCCTCGACCTTGGTCTCCTCAGCCTTGGCGTCGGCCTCCTTGACGGCGCGCTTGGTGGCGGCCTCGGCCTCGCCGACGGCGGTCTGCGCGACGGTCAGCGCCTCGACCAGCTCGATCACGGCCATCGGGGCGTTGTCGCCACGACGGGGACCGATCTTGGTGATGCGGGTGTAGCCACCCGGGCGGTTCTCGTAGCGCGGCGCGATCTCGGTGAAGAGGGTGTGCAGCACCGACACGTCGGTGATGGTCTTGCGCACCAGGCGACGGTTGTGGATGTCGCCCTTCTTCGCCTTGGTGATCAGCTTCTCCGCCAGCGGGCGCAGGCGGCGGGCCTTGGCCTCGGTGGTGGTGATGCGGCCGTACTGGAACAGCTCACGGGCCAGACCGGCGAGCAGCAGCGGCTCGTGGTGCGGGCCGCCGCCGAGGCGGGCACCCTTGGTGGGACGCGGCATGGAATTACTCCTCGAATCTCCGACTGCGGCCGTACCAGGTACCGCAGCGGGCGTACGGGCACTGTGCCCGCACGACTTTCACGACGACGGGGGCGGTTCCGGGGAACCGCCCCCGCGGTCAGGCCTTTCAGTACTGCTCGGTCTCCGCGTAACCCGCGTCGTCCAGGTCGTCGGCGCCGAAGGCGTCGGCGGCGGCGGTCGGGTCGAACCCGGGCGGGCTGTCCTTGAGGGCCAGGCCCATGCCGGCCAGCTTCGCCTTGACCTCGTCGATCGACTTCGCACCAAAGTTGCGGATGTCGAGCAGGTCGGCCTCGGAGCGGGCGACGAGCTCACCCACGGTGTGGATGCCCTCGCGCTTGAGGCAGTTGTAGGACCGAACGGTGAGCTCCAGCTCCTCGATCGGCAGCGCCAGGTCGGCGGCCAGGGCGGCGTCCGTCGGGGACGGGCCCATGTCGATGCCCTCGGCGTCGATGTTCAGCTCGCGGGCGAGGCCGAACAGCTCCACCAGGGTCTTGCCGGCCGAGGCCATGGCGTCACGCGGGCGCATGGCGGGCTTGGTCTCGACGTCGACGATCAGCTTGTCGAAGTCGGTCCGCTGCTCGACACGGGTGGCCTCGACCTTGTAGGTGACCTTCAGCACGGGGCTGTAGATCGAGTCGACCGGGATGCGGCCGATCTCCTGGCCGGAGGCCTTGTTCTGGACGGCGGAGACGTAGCCGCGACCGCGCTCGACGGTCAGCTCCATCTCCAGCTTGCCCTTGCCGTTCAGGGTGGCGAGGACGAGCTCGGGGTTGTGCACCTCGACACCGGCCGGCGGCGCGATGTCGGCGGCGGTGACCACACCCGGGCCCTGCTTGCGCAGGTACATCACGACCGGCTCGTCGTGCTCCGAGGAGACGACCAGCTGCTTGATGTTGAGGATGAGGTCGGTGACGTCCTCCTTGACGCCCGGCACGGTGGTGAACTCGTGCAGGACACCGTCGATGCGGATGCTGGTGACAGCGGCACCCGGGATCGAGGAAAGGAGCGTGCGGCGCAGGGAGTTGCCGAGGGTGTAGCCGAAGCCCGGCTCCAGCGGCTCGATCACGAACCGCGAGCGGAACTCGTCGACGACCTCTTCGGTCAGCGAGGGACGCTGAGCGATAAGCATGAGGGGTGTTCCTCCAGTTGTCTTCGGCACCCACTATTTGATGCCGACAGGACCAAGCGTACGGGGTCCCGCGAAGAACGGGACCCCGTACGAGGTTCAAAGCGTTACCCGCGTGCCCGAAGGCGCTGCGTCAGACGCGGCGGCGCTTCGGCGGACGGCAGCCGTTGTGCGGGGTGGGGGTGACGTCCTGGATCGAGCCGACCTCCAGGCCGGTGGCCTGGAGCGAACGGATCGCGGTCTCGCGGCCGGAGCCCGGACCCTTCACGAAGACGTCGACCTTGCGCATGCCGTGCTCCTGCGCGCGACGGGCAGCGGCCTCGGCGGCCATCTGCGCGGCGAACGGGGTGGACTTGCGCGAGCCCTTGAAGCCGACGTGGCCGGCGGAGGCCCAGGAGATCACGTTGCCCGACGGGTCGGTGATCGAAACGATGGTGTTGTTGAACGTGCTCTTGATGTGCGCGTGGCCGTGAGCGACGTTCTTCTTTTCCTTGCGGCGGATCTTCTTCGCGCCGGCAGCCTGACGACCCTTGGGGGGCATAAGTCTGTTCTCCTACTGAGGTGGTCGGTCCGCTGACCCGCGGGCCGGAGGGATGTCCGGTTACGGGACGGACTACTTCTTGCCCGGCTTCTTCTTGCCGGCAATCGCGCGACGCGGGCCCTTGCGGGTACGCGCGTTGGTGTGGGTGCGCTGACCGCGGACCGGCAGGCCACGGCGGTGACGCAGACCCTCGTAGCAGCCGATCTCGACCTTGCGGCGGATGTCGGCGGCCACCTCACGGCGGAGGTCACCCTCGACCGTGTAGTTGGCGTCGATGTACTGGCTCAGCTTGACGAGGTCTTCCTCGGAGATGTCGCGAACGCGGACATCCGGGTTGACGCCGGTCTCGGCCAGGGTCTGCTGGGCGCGGGTACGGCCGATGCCGTACACGTAGGTGAGGGCGATCTCGATCCGCTTCTCACGGGGGAGATCAACGCCGGCGAGGCGTGCCATTCAAGGCTCCTGTGGTTCTTCAGAGGTCTGGCGTGCCACCTACTCCGACACCTCACGGTGAGGGAGCCCCGGCCTCTGACCGGGGGCGGCAGTCCGTCCCTCGGGGGGACGGATCGGGTGACCCGCTTATGACGTTTTCGCGTCGCGCGAAGTACTACGAGAAATGCTGGGGAGAGATCAGCCCTGGCGCTGCTTGTGGCGCAGGTTGTCGCAGATCACCATGACCCGGCCGTGACGGCGGATCACCTTGCACTTGTCGCAGATCTTCTTGACGCTCGGCTTGACCTTCATGTTCAGGTTCTCCGGGTCTAGATCTGACGTTCTTACTTGTAGCGGTAGACGATCCGGCCGCGCGTGAGGTCGTAGGGGCTGAGCTCCACGACGACCCGGTCGTCCGGCAGGATGCGGATGTAGTGCATGCGCATCTTGCCGCTGATGTGCGCGAGGACCTTGTGACCGTTCTGCAGCTCGACCTTGAACATCGCGTTCGGAAGAGACTCGATCACGGTGCCCTCGATCTCAATGGCGCCTTGCTTCTTAGCCATGAACTGCGAGATCCACCTTCCGGGACCGGCTACCGTATGCGGCACGCTCGTGCGAACCTGGGTTCACCCCGACCCCCGTGAGGGAAGAGGGCGTGCTGAAGCACGCTACGAGTGAGCCGACGGTCCATCCTACGCCAGCCCGTGGGATGCGCCAAAACCGGGGCCGGGGCGTGGCCGAACGGGTCAGCGCGGGGCGCCGACCCGGAGCGGCTCGACGTGCGAGGTGCAGGCCGAGCAGCGGCGGGCCTCCTCCGGGATCTCGGTCAGGCACTCCGGGCAGGGCCGCTTCGGGGTCTTCGGCTTCTTCGGCAGGTAGCGCGCGGTCGCCTTGGTCACCGGCAGCACGATGCAGAAGTACAGCACCGCGGCGGTCATGAAGAACGCGATCAGCACGTTGAGGAACTGCCCGTACGGGAAGGTGACGCCCGCCACCGTCGCCCGGTACGAGCTGAAGTCGCCGGCCGCACCGACCACCACGCCCACCAGCGGGGTGAGGAACGCCGACACGAAGCCGGTCACCACCGCGGTGAAGGCGGCACCGATGACCACACCGACGGCCATGTCCACCACGTTGCCGCGCATCATGAAGTCGCGGAATCCCTTGAGCACTGTGCTCTCTCCTGCTCGCTCGAAGCCGGTCCGGCTGCTGTCGCCACTGCCAGCCGATAAAAATAGGACAAAGGCCCTGGAGGTCCAAACCTCCAGGGCCCTGATCCGGCGTCAGCCGCGCGGTCCTGCTACGCGAGCGGGTCCGGAGCGGCGGTGATGCCCAGCTTGGCGAGTTCGGCCTTGCCGCCGTCGAAGGCGGTCAGGACCAGCGGGCCCTGCTCGGTGACCGCCACCGAGTGCTCCCAGTGCGAGGCCCAGGTGCCGTCGTTGGTCACGACGGTCCAGTCGTCCTCCAGCACGGTGGTGTGCGGGGTGCCCAGCGAGACCATCGGCTCGATCGCCAGCACGGTGCCGGGGATCAGCTTCGGGCCCTTGCCGCGGCCGCGCTCGACGTAGTTCAGCACGTGCGGCTCCATGTGCATCGCGGTGCCGATGCCGTGGCCGCCGTAACCCTCGGTGATGCCCCACTTGCCCTTCGGCGGCAGCGGCTGGCGGCGGATGTAGCCCTCGATCGCCTTGGAGACGTCGACCAGGCGGTTGCCCTTCTTCATCTGGGCGATGCCGGCCCACATCGATCCCTCGGTGACCCGGCTCAGCATCTCGACCTCGGGGCGGACCTCGCCGACCGCGACGGTGATCGCCGAGTCGCCGTGCCAGCCGTCCAGGATGGCGCCGCAGTCGATCGAGATGACGTCGCCCTCCTGCAGCACCCGGTCGCCGGGGATGCCGTGCACGACCTCGTTGTTCACCGAGGCGCAGATCACGCCGGGGAACCAGAGGCCGCCGTGGTGGGCCCGGAAGTTCGAGGTGGCGCCGTGGTCGGTGATGACCTTGTCGGCGATGTCGTTGAGCTCCTGGGTGGTCACCCCCGGAGCGACCGCCTCGCGGCAGGCCTTCAGCGCCTCGGCGACGACCAGCCCGGCCGCTCGCATCTTCGCGATCTGCTCGGGGGTCTTGATCTCCACCATCTGGTCACGCCTTCCTTGGGTTCCCGCCCGGTCCTTGCCGCGCGGCCGTGCACTCGTTCCACCGTACGACGCCGTACGGCCGCGCTGCCCCGGGAGGGGGAGCGCGGCCGTACGGACGTCGCCGAGACTGTCAGCTGCTCTGCTTCAGCGCCTCGATCGCGCGCTGCGTGACCTCGTCCACCTTGCCGAGGGCCGGGATCGTCTCGATCAGGCCCTGCTGGCGGTAGTAGTCGATGATCGGCTCGGTCTCCGTGTGGTAGACCTCCAGGCGCGTGCGCACCTTCTCCTCGGTGTCGTCCGAGCGCTGGTACAGCTCGCCGCCGCACTCGTCGCAGACGCCCTCGGTCTTCGGCGGGTTGTAGTCCACGTGGAACACGTGGCCGCCGTCGTTGCGGCAGAGCCGGCGGCCGGCGATGCGCTTGACGACCTCGTCCTCGGGGACCTCCAGGTCCAGCACGCCGTCCAGCTTGATGCCCTGCTCGACGAGGAACTCGTCCAGGGCCTTGGCCTGGCCCAGGTTGCGGGGGAAGCCGTCCAGCAGGAAGCCCTTGGCGGCGTCCGGCTGGAGCATGCGGTCCTTGGCCATCCCGATGGTGACCTCATCCGGCACCAGGCGACCCGCGTCCATGTAGCTCTTGGCCTCGAGCCCCAGCGGGGTGCCCTGACCAATGTTGGCGCGGAACAGGTCGCCGGTGGAGATGTGGGGGATGGACAGGGTCTTGGCGAGCAGGTGCGCCTGAGTACCCTTCCCGGCCCCGGGAGGCCCGACGAGGACGATACGCATCAGCGGAGGAACCCTTCGTAATTGCGCTGCTGGAGCTGGCTCTCGATCTGCTTGACAGTTTCGAGTCCGACGCCGACGACGATGAGAACGCTGGTGCCGCCGAACGGGAAGTTGGTCTGCTGTCCGAAGGCGACCAGGGCGATCATCGGGATCAACGCGATCAGGCCCAGGTAGAGCGAACCCGGCCACGTGATACGGGTGAGCACGTAGTTCAGGTACTCGGCCGTCGGCCGACCGGCCCGGATACCCGGGATGAACCCACCATACTTCTTCATATTGTCGGCAACTTCTTCGGGGTTGAAGGAGATGGCGACGTAGAAGAAGGCGAAGAAGACGATCAGCAGGAAGTAGGTGGCCATGTAGATCGGGTGGTCACCCTTGACGAAGTTCGTCCGGATCCACACCGCCCAGCTCGCCTGGCTGTTGGTCAGCTGCACCACCAGAGCGGGGATGTACAGCAGCGACGAGGCGAAGATGACCGGGATGACACCGGCCTGGTTCACCTTGAGCGGGATGTAGGTCGAGGTGCCGCCGAACGCCCGCCGGCCGATCATCCGCTTCGCGTACTGGACCGGGATCCGGCGCTGCGCCTGCTCCACGAAGATGACCAGCATCACAACGATGATGCCGACCGCGACCACGGAGAGGAACTCGACCCAGCCGTCGCCGATGGTGCCGGACTGCTTGATCGCCCACATCGAGGACGGGAACTGCGCCGCGATCGAGGTGAAGATCAGCAGCGACATACCGTTGCCGATGCCGCGGTCGGTGATCAGCTCGCCCAGCCACATGATGAAGGTGGTGCCCGCGGTCATGGTCAGGACCATGACGGCGATCCGGAACACGCTGGTGTCCGGCACGATCTGGTTGGCGTAGACGCAGCCCGAGAACAGCGCACCGCTGGAGGCCGTGGCGACGATGCCGGTGCCCTGGAGCACGGCGAGCGCGATGGTCAGGTACCGGGTGTACTGCGTGATCTTCGCGGTACCGGCCTGGCCCTCCTTCTTCAGCGCCTCGAGCCGCGGGATCACGACGGTGAGGAGCTGGAGGATGATGCTGGCCGTGATGTACGGCATGATGCCGAGCGCGAAGATCGTCAGCTGGAGGAGCGCGCCACCGCTGAACAGGTTGACGAGCCCGAACAGGCCGCTGTTCTTGGTCTCCTTCACACAGGCGTTGACCGCCTGGAAATCGACCCCCGGAACGGGGATGTGCGATCCCAGCCGGAACAGCACCATGATGCCCAGCGTGAACAGCAGCTTCTTGCGCAGGTCGGGCGTCTGGAACGCCCGCGCGAACGCACTGAGCACGGTGCCTCCTGCGCCTCCCGCGCGTCGTCGGCGGGAGGGTCGGTCCTGAATGGGGAGTTTGCGGTTCGGGCCCCCGTACAGACGGCACAGGCGAGCCTACGCGCAGCCTACAAGGGAACTCCACGGACTCTAACAGTGCGCGGCCACTCGAAAGAAGCGCGTACGGCCCCTCCCCCACTCACGGGGTACGGGATGCCCGGGTTTGCCACACAAAAGAACGAGGCCCGCACCCACCTGGGGAGAGGCGGCGGAAAGCGGGCCCGGCCGAGGAAAAGGCACGGGCCCCGCGCCTCCCGGAGGAGGTGCGGGGCCCGTGTGGAGTCAGCGGGCTCAGACGAGCTCGGTGACGGTACCGCCGGCGGCGGTGATCTTCTCGGCGGCGGAGCCGGAGACGGCGTCGACCGTCACCTGCAGCGCGACCGAGATCTCGCCGGTGCCGAGCACCTTGACGAGGGAGTTCTTGCGAACCGCGCCCTTGGCGACCAGGTCCTCGACAGTGACCTCGCCACCCTGCGGGTAGAGCTCGGCCAGCTTGTCCAGGTTGACGACCTGGAAGGTCACCTTGAACGGGTTCTTGAAGCCCTTCAGCTTCGGCAGGCGCATGTGGAGCGGCATCTGGCCACCCTCGAAGCGCTGCGGAACCTGGTAGCGGGCCTTGGTGCCCTTGGTACCACGACCGGCGGTCTTACCCTTGGAGCCCTCACCACGACCCACGCGGATCTTGTCGGTCTTGGCACCCGGGGCGGGACGCAGGTTGTGGATCTTGATCGGCTGGTCGGCCATGATCAGTCCACCTCCTCAACCGTCACCAGGTGACGGACCGTGTGGGCCATCCCGCGGATCTCGGGACGGTCCTCCTTCACCACGACGTCGTGCAGGCGCTTGAGACCAAGCGAGCGCAGGGTGTCACGGTGGTTCTGCTTGCTACCGATGTAGGACTTGGTCTGCGTGATCTTCAGGCGAGCCATCAGGCGCTCACCCCGGCAGCACGAGCCCGCAGCAGAGCGGCGGGAGCGACGTCCTCCAGCGGCAGGCCACGACGCGCGGCGATCTCCTCGGGGCGCACGAGGCCCTTCAGAGCGGCCACGGTGGCGTGCACGATGTTGATCGCGTTGTCCGAGCCGAGCGACTTCGACAGGATGTCGTGGATGCCGGCGCACTCCAGGACGGCACGCACCGGACCACCGGCGATAACACCGGTACCGGGGGCGGCCGGCTTCAGCAGCACGACGCCGGCGGCCTTCTCGCCCTGAACGGGGTGCGGGATGGTGCCCTGGATACGGGGAACCTTGAAGAAGTTCTTCTTGGCCTCCTCAACGCCCTTGGCGATGGCGGCCGGAACCTCCTTCGCCTTCCCGTAACCGACACCCACGGTGCCCTCGCCATCGCCCACCACGACCAGCGCGGTGAAGGAGAAGCGACGACCACCCTTGACAACCTTGGCGACACGGTTGATCGCGACGACGCGCTCGACGTAAGCGGTCTTCTCGACAACCTGGGCGCTGCCCCGGTCGTCACGCTTACGGTCGCGCCGCTCGCCACCGGTGCCGCCACCGGCGCCGCTACCGCGGCGCTGGGGTCCAGCCATTGGAATTACCTCTCTCGTTTACGTCCGTCGACAGAGCCGACGAGCGGCTTAGAAGTCGAGCCCGGCCTCACGGGCCGCGTCCGCCAGGGCGGCGATGCGGCCGGCGTACCGGTTGCCCGCGCGGTCGAAGACGACCGACTCGATGCCGGCGGCCTTGGCGCGCTCGGCGACCAGGCTTCCGACCTTCTTGGCCAGCTCGGTCTTGTCGCCCTCGGCGCCCTTGATGGACACGTCGAGGGTGGACGCCGACGCCAGGGTGTGACCCTTGGCGTCGTCGATGACCTGGGCGACCATGTGACGGTTCGAGCGCGTCACGACGAGACGCGGACGCACCTCGGTGCCGACGACGCGCTTGCGAACGCGGATCGCGCGGCGCTTGCGAGCGGCGCTCTTGTAGGCGTTGCCCTTGCCGATCTTGACAGAGACACTCATCGCTTACTTACCACTCTTTCCGACCTTGCGGCGGATGACCTCGCCCGCGTACTTGACGCCCTTGGCCTTGTACGGGTCGGGCTTGCGCAGCTTGCGGATGTTCGCGGCGACCTCGCCGACCTTCTGCTTGTCGATGCCGTCCACGTGGAACTTGGTGGGCGACTCGACGACGAAGGTGATGCCCTCCGGCGCCGGGACCAGGATCGGGTGGCTGTAGCCGAGCGAGAACTCCATGTCGGAGCCCTTCGCCGCGACGCGGTAACCAACACCGCTGATCTCCAGCGACTTGCGGTAGCCTGCGGTCACGCCGGTGATCATGTTCGCCACCAGCGTGCGGGTCAGGCCGTGCAGGGCCTTCGACTGACGCTCGTCGTTCGGGCGGGTGACGAGCAGCGTGCCGTCCTCGCCCTTGCCGATCTCGATCGGCGCGGCGACGACGTGGGTGAGGGAGCCCTTCGGGCCCTTCACCGAGACCGCCTGGCCATCGATGGTGACGTCCACGCCGGCGGGAACCGGGATGGGCAGCCGTCCAATGCGCGACATTGCTGTACCTCCGTTTCCCGAATTACCAGACGTAGGCGAGAACTTCTCCGCCTACGCCCTTCTTGGCAGCCTGCTTGTCCGTGAGGAGACCCGAGGACGTGGAGATGATCGCCACGCCCAGGCCGCCGAGGACCTTCGGCAGGTTGGTGGACTTTGCGTAGACCCGCAGGCCCGGCTTGCTGATCCGCTTGATGCCAGCGATCGAGCGCTCGCGGTTGGGGCCGAACTTGAGCTCGATGGTCAGCTTCTTGCCGACCTCGCCCTCAGCGGGCTCCTCAACCTTGTAGGAGGAGATGTACCCCTCCTGCTGCAGGATCTCGGCGACGTGCGCCTTGATCTTGCTGGCCGGCATCGCCACGGAGTCGTGGTACGCCGAGTTAGCGTTACGCAGACGCGTGAGCATGTCTGCGATGGGGTCGGTCATGGTCATGATGGCCTCAGGCCTCTCTCGCCGTGGTTTCTCCGCGCAAGGTCCCCCGTACTCCTGCGGAGTACGGGGCACAGACGCAGGGGACCTACGACGTAGTAAGACTGGGTGCGAGCCCTCCGAAGAGGGTCAGGGTCGCTATGGAACGACCGTGACAGGGGGCCCGACCCCACTACCTTACGGGATTCCGTACGGGAGCCCAAAAGCGGGCGATGTGGGGTCGGGCACCTCTGCTTCGCTTGGTGCGCCTAAAGCTCTGGCTTACCAGGAGCTCTTGGTCACGCCCGGCAGCTCGCCGCGGTGCGCCATCTCACGGAGGCAGACACGGCAGAGGCCGAACTTGCGGTACACCGAGTGCGGACGGCCGCAGCGCTGGCACCGGGTGTAGGCCCGGACGCCGAACTTCGGCTTCCGCTCGGCCTTCGCGATGAGGGACTTCTTCGCCATTGGCTCACGCCTCCTTGAACGGGAAGCCCAGAGCGCGCAGGAGCGCCCGGCCCTCGTCGTCGGTCTGAGCGGTGGTCACGACGGTGATGTCCATACCGCGCTGACGGTCGACCTTGTCCTGGTCGATCTCGTGGAACATAACCTGCTCGGTCAGACCGAAGGTGTAGTTGCCACGGCCGTCGAACTGCTTCGGGGAGAGGCCACGGAAGTCACGGATACGCGGCAGGGCCAGCGTCACCAGACGGTCCAGGAACTCCCACATGCGGTCACCGCGCAGGGTGACGTGGGTGCCGATCGGCTGGCCCTCGCGCAGCTTGAACTGCGCGATGGACTTGCGAGCCTTGGTCACGGCCGGCTTCTGACCGGTGATCGCGGTCAGGTCGCGGATCGCGCCCTCGATCAGCTTGCTGTCACGGGCGGCCTCGCCGACACCCATGTTGACCACGACCTTGACCAGGCCGGGGATCAGCATGACGTTCTCGTACGAGAACTGCTCCTGCAGCTGGCCCTTGATCTCGGAGTTGTAACGCTCCTTGAGGCGGGGGGCCACCTTCTCAACAGTCGTCTCAGACATCAGATGTCCTCACCGGTCCGCTTGGCAACGCGGATCTTGTTGCCCTCGTCGTCGAAGCGGTAGCCAACGCGGGTGACGACCTTCTTGCCGTCCTTCTCCACGACCAGCTGGACGTTGGAGACGTGCACCGGGGCCTCGACGGTGACGATGCCACCCTGAGTACCCGGGCCCGGCTTGGTGTGCTTCTTGACCCGGTTCACACCCTCGACCAGGACCTTGTTCTCAGCCGGCAGGGCCTGGATGACCTTGCCCTGCTTGCCCTTGTCCTTGCCGGTGATGACCTGAACCAGGTCACCCTTCTTGATCTTCATGCTGTTCGCCATGGGTCAGAGCACCTCCGGCGCCAGCGAGATGATCTTCATGAACTTCTTGTCGCGCAGCTCGCGGCCCACCGGGCCGAAGATGCGGGTACCACGGGGGTCACCCTCGGTGTTCTTCAGAACGACCGCGGCGTTCTCGTCGAAGCGGATGTACGAGCCATCCGGACGACGACGCTCCTTGACGGTGCGGACGACGACGCACTTGACGACGTCACCCTTCTTCACCGAACCGCCGGGGATCGCGTCCTTGACGGTCGCGACGATGACGTCCCCGATGCCGGCGTAGCGGCGACCGGAGCCACCGAGAACACGGATGCAAAGGATCTCCTTCGCACCAGTGTTGTCGGCAACACGCAGTCGCGACTCCTGCTGGATCACAGCTTTCTCCTGATCGTCAACGAGAGTCGACGGGCCGGCCGCTGCTCACACCGGCGTCCCGGGGGGACCCGCTGCACATACGGCCGTACCTCATCGGCTTCGTTACTTGGCCTTCTCGAGGATCTCGACGACGCGCCAGCGCTTCGTCGCGGACAGCGGGCGGGTCTCCGCGAGGAGGACCCGGTCACCGATGCCGCACGCGTTCTGCTCGTCGTGCGCCTTCAGCTTGTTCGTACGGCGGATGACCTTGCCGTACAGAGCGTGCTTGACGCGGTCCTCGACGGCGACGACGACGGTCTTGTCCATCTTGTCGCTGACGACGAGACCCTCGCGGGTCTTGCGGAAACCGCGCGTCTCGTTGGTGTTCTCAGTCATCAGGCGTTCTCCACCGTCTCGATGCCCAGCTCGCGCTCGCGCATCAGGGTGTAGATCCGCGCGATGTCCTTACGGACGAGCTTCAGCCGTCCGTGGTTGTCGAGCTGCCCGGTCGCCGCCTGGAAGCGGAGGTTGAACAGCTCCTCCTTGGCCTCACGCAGCTTGGCAACGAGAGCCTCGTTGTCCAGCTGGCGGAGGTCAGCAGCCTTGGTAGCGGCCGACATCAGCTCTCACCGTCCTCGCGCCGGACGATCCGGCACTTCATCGGCAGCTTGTGCGCGGCGCGGGTGAGCGCCTCGCGAGCAACCTTCTCGTTCGGGTACGACAGCTCGAACATGACCCGACCCGGGTGCACGTTCGCGATCCACCACTCCGGCGAACCCTTACCGGAACCCATGCGGGTCTCGGCCGGCTTCTTGGTCAGCGGACGGTCCGGGTAGATGTTGATCCAGACCTTGCCGCCACGGCGGATGTGACGGGTGATCGCGATACGAGCGGACTCGATCTGACGGTTCGTCACGTAGGCCGGGGTCACGGCCTGGATGCCGAACTGGCCGAACGCCAGCTCGGTGCCACCCTTGGAGGCGCCACGGCGCTTCGGGTGGTGCTGCTTGCGGTGCTTGACCCGACGGGGGATCAGCATGTGGGTCAGGCCTCCGTTCCGGTGTTCTCAGCAGCCGGAGCCTCGGTCACCGGGGCCGCGGGGGCCTCGGCGGCCGGACGACGGCCACGGCCACCGCGCTCGCCACCACGGCGCTCGCCACCGCGGGCGGGACGACCACCCTCGGGACGGGCCGGGCGGTTGCCCGAGCGGGCAGCGGCGTTCTCAGCGCGGACCTCGGCGATGTTCTTGACGTCGCCCTTGTAGATCCAGACCTTCACGCCGATGCGGCCGAAGGTCGTCTTGGCCTCGAAGAAGCCGTAGTCGACGTTCGCGCGCAGGGTGTGCAGCGGCACACGGCCCTCGCGGTAGAACTCCGAACGGCTCATCTCGGCGCCGCCGAGACGACCGGAGCACTGGACCTTGATGCCCTTGGCGCCGGACTTCATGGTGCCCTGCATCGACTTGCGCATGGCACGACGGAAGGAGACGCGGGAGGACAGCTGCTCCGCGACGCCCTGAGCCACGAGCTGGGCGTCCAGCTCGGGGTTCTTGACCTCGAGGATGTTCAGCTGGACCTGCTTGCCGGTCAGCTTCTCGAGGTCGCCGCGGATGCGGTCGGCCTCGGTGCCACGGCGGCCGATGACGATGCCGGGGCGGGCGGTGTGGATGTCGACGCGGACGCGGTCGCGGGTGCGCTCGATCTCGACCTTGGAGATGCCGGCGCGCTCCATGCCCTTCGTCATCATGCGACGAATGGCGACGTCTTCCTTGACGTAGTCCTTGTACAGCTTGTCGGCGTACCAGCGGGACTTGAAGTCCGTGCTGATGCCGAGGCGGAACCCGTGCGGGTTAACCTTCTGGCCCATTACCGGGTCCCTTCCTTGCTGCTGACGACCACGGTGATGTGGCTGGTCCGCTTGCGGATCCGGTAGGCACGGCCCTGGGCGCGCGGACGGAACCGCTTCAGGGTCGGGCCCTCGTCAACGTACGCCTCAGAGATGTAGAGGTCGTCCACGTTGGAGTGGTTGTAGTTGTGCGCGGCGTTGGCGATGGCGCTGTCGAGCACCTTGCCGACCGGCACGGTGGCGGCCTGCGGAGCGAAACGCAGGACGGCCTGGGCCTCCGTGGCGTTCAGGCCACGGATGAGGTCCACCACGCGGCGGGCCTTCATGGGCGTGACGCGGATGTACCGCGCCTGGGCCCTGGCTTCCATGGTTGTCCCCTTAATGGAGTAAGTCATTGAGTCGTTCTGGCGGTGAAGCTCAGGCGACTAGCGACGCTTCGACTTGCGGTCGTCCTTGACGTGGCCGCGGAAGGTGCGGGTCGGAGCGAACTCGCCCAGCTTGTGGCCGACCATCGACTCGGTGACGAACACCGGGACGTGCTTGCGACCATCGTGAACCGCGATCGTGTGGCCGAGCATGCTCGGGGAGATCACGGAGCGACGGGACCAGGTCTTGATGACGTTCTGGGTACCCGCCTCGTTCTGAGCGTCCACCTTCTTGATGAGGTGGCCGTCGATGAAGGGGCCCTTCTTGAGACTGCGCGGCATCTGACCTGCTCCTAGCGCTTCTTGTTGGTCTTGCGGCGGCGCACGATGAGCTTGTCCGACGCCTTGTTCGGGCGACGGGTACGGCCCTCGGGCTTACCCCACGGCGAGACCGGGTGGCGACCACCGGAGGTCTTACCCTCACCACCACCGTGCGGGTGGTCGATCGGGTTCATGGCCACACCACGCACGGTCGGGCGGACGCCCTTCCAGCGCATACGGCCGGCCTTGCCCCAGTTGATGTTCGACTGCTCGGCGTTGCCGACCTCGCCGACGGTGGCGCGGCAGCGCGCGTCCACCAGGCGGATCTCACCGGAGGGCATGCGCAGGTGCGCCATCTTGCCCTCACGCGCCAGCAGCTGGATGCCGGAGCCGGCCGAGCGGGCCAGCTTGGCACCGCCGCCGGGACGCAGCTCCACCGCGTGGATGGTGGTACCGACCGGGATGTTGCGCAGCGGCAGGTTGTTGCCCGGCTTGATGTCGGCCGCGGGGCCGTTCTCGATCCGGTCACCCTGCGCGATGCCGCGCGGCGCGATGATGTAGCGCTTCTCGCCGTCCGCGTAGTGCAGGAGCGCGATGCGCGCGGTGCGGTTCGGGTCGTACTCGATGTGCGCGACCTTGGCCGGCACGCCGTCCTTGTCGTGACGACGGAAGTCGATCACGCGGTAGGCGCGCTTGTGACCGCCACCCTGGTGGCGAGCGGTGACACGACCGGCGTTGTTACGGCCGCCCTTGCTGTGCAGGGGGCGAACCAGCGACTTCTCCGGCGTGGACCGCGTGATTTCTACGAAGTCGGCCACGCTGGAGCCACGACGGCCCGGCGTAGTCGGCTTGTACTTGCGGATGCCCATTTGGCTCTCTCGTCCTCGTCCTAATCGACGATCACGATCTCCTTGTTCAGGAGACCGGACCACCGAAGATGTCGATGCGGTTGCCCTCGGCCAGCGTCACGATGGCGCGCTTGGTGTCCTTGCGCTTGCCAAAGCCCGTCTTGGAGCGCTTGCGCTTGCCCTGACGGTTGATCGTGTTGACAGCCTCGACCTTGACCGAGAAGACCGCCTCGACGGCCTGCTTGATCTGGGTCTTGTTGGCGCCCGGCGACACGATGAACGTGTACTTGTTCTCGTCGAGAAGGCTGTAGCTCTTCTCGGAGATGACCGGCTTCACCAGGACGTCACGGGGGTCCGTGAACGTCTTGCTCGTAACGTCGCTCATCAGGCGGCGCTCCCTTCGAGCTCGCCCTCAGCGGCAACGGCCTTGGCGGACGCGGCCGGACCGGCCACGAAACGCTCGAAGGCGGCCTGGGTGAAGACCACATCGTCGGAGACGAGCACGTCGTAGGTGTTCAGCTGACCGGCGTCCAGGATGTGCACGTTCGGCAGGTTGCGAGCGGACTTGAGGCCCAGCTCGTCCGCACGCTCGACGACCAGGAGGACGTTCTTGCGGTCGGTGATCTTGCCGAACAGGCTCTTGGCGGCCTTGGTCGACGGCGCCTCGGTCGCGGTCACGCCGGTGACGACGTGGATGCGGTTGTGGCGGGCCCGGTCGGTGAGCGCACCGCGCAGGGCGGCGGCGATCATCTTCTTCGGGGTCCGCTGCGAGTAGTCGCGCGGCACGGGACCGTGCACGACGCCACCGCCGGCGAACTGCGGCGCACGGGTCGAGCCCTGACGGGCGCGGCCGGTGCCCTTCTGGCGGTACGGCTTCTTGCCGCCACCGCGGACCTCGCCACGAGTCTTGGTCTTGTGGGTGCCCTGACGGGCCGCAGCGAGCTGCGCCACGACGACCTGGTGCATCAGCGGAACGCTGACCTTCGCGTCGAAGATCTCGGCCGGCAGCTCGATGCTGCCGGTCTTGTCGCCAGCCGGCGACAGGATGTCAATGGTGCTCATTTCCTCACAGCCCCTTCGCCGCGGTGCGGACGAGGACGAGGCCGCCGTTCGGGCCCGGGACGGCGCCCTTGATGAGCAGCAGGCCCTTCTCCGCGTCGACCGCGTGCACGGTCAGGTTCTGGGTGGTCACACGCTCGTGACCCATCCGACCGGCCATGCGCAGGCCCTTGAACACGCGGCCCGGGGTGGCGCAGCCACCGATGGAACCGGGCGAACGGTGCTTGCGCTGGGTGCCGTGACCGGCGCCGAGACCCTTGAAGTTGTGACGCTTCATGACACCGGCGAAGCCCTTGCCCTTGGAGGTGCCGGTCACGTCGACCTTGACACCCGCCTCGAACAGCTCGGCGGTGATCTCCTGGCCCAGGGTGTACTCGGACGCGTCCGAGGTACGCAGCTCGACCAGGTGGCGGCGCGGGGTGACACCGGCCTTGGCGAAGTGGCCCGCGAGGGGCTTGTTCACCTTGCGGGGGTCGATCTCGCCGAAGCCGATCTGGACGGCGTCGTAGCCGGCCGGGCTGTCGGCGGTGTGGACCTGGGTCACGACATTCGGCCCGGCCTTGACGACGGTCACCGGAACGATCCGGTTGTTCTCGTCCCAGACCTGGGTCATGCCGAGCTTCTCGCCCAGGATGCCCTTAATCTGCTTAGCCATCTTCGGTGCGCCTCTCAGAGCTTGATCTCGATGTCGACACCAGCCGGCAGGTCGAGACGCATGAGCGAGTCAACCGTCTTCGGCGTGGGGTCGAGGATGTCGATCAGACGCTTGTGAGTACGCATCTCGAAGTGCTCGCGCGAGTCCTTGTACTTGTGCGGCGAGCGGATGACGCAGTACACGTTCTTCTCAGTGGGCAGCGGCACCGGGCCCGCGACCTGCGCACCAGTACGAATCACCGTCTCGACGATCTTCTTCGCCGAGGAGTCGATGACCTCGTGGTCGTAGGCCTTGAGCCGGATGCGGATCTTCTGTCCCGCCATGGCTACTCAGTAGTCCTTTGTGTCGTCTGCTGCTTCTACGGCCGGATTCATCCAGGTGGACTGTGTCCGGTGGCCCCTCCGGGTGGTTACCTCCGACCCCCGCGCTCGGGCGTGTCGCCCTCCCGCTTGCAAAAAATCCGACACGAGGTCGCCCTCCTGCGGATTTCCCACGGGGTCGGTGAGGTCTTGCACCCACCAGGCGCCGGGTCGAGGCCCCGCCCACGCTTCCCGGAAGATTCCCGTACGTCCGCCCCGCAGCTGCCGCGGTGTCGACTTCACACCACTGCATTCACACACTTCACGTGAACACATGAACGGCCATCACGGGAACGACGAGTACATGGGACTCGCTTCCGGTCCTCCCGGCGGGAGGCGCGCAGCATCGGCACTCAACCGAGCAACTTGGACATACTGCCACATGGAGCAGCCCGAAAGCGAATCGGGGCCGGTGAGGTCTCCCTCACCGGCCCCGATCGGGCGGGCCCGCGAGATCAGCGCTTGCGCCAGATCGTGAAGCCCTGCTGCTTGTTCACCCGGTCCACGTACCACTCGGCCGGGTGGTCCTTCCAGTAGGAGTCCGAGGCCTTGCCCTCCTCCGGCGCCGGGGTGACGATCGCGGTCGCCTCCTTCGGCATCGGCTGCCAGCGCGGGTCGAGGTACCAGACCCGGCCCTGGTAGATCTCGTAGCTCTGGGCCATCCGCAGGCTCCAGTCCATGTCCCAGGCGATCACCAGGTTGTCCTTGGGCTTGATGCCCGCGGCCTTGGTGAAGCCGGTCGCCAGCGGCTTGCGCCACTTGGAGTGCGGGTAGCTGACCTGCTCGGTGATGGTCGCGGTGGCGAACCCGGCGAACAGCGCGAGCGAGAGGCCCACGGCCCACAGCACCCGGCGCCCGCCGGCCAGCCGGAGCAGCACGACGGCGCCCAGGACGATCAGCGCGGCGGCCGAGGAGCGCATCATGTTCAGCCTGGTCCAGTCGGCCGCCAGGAAGTTCACGTCCGGCAGGCCCCAGCCGACGAAGACCTGGGTGGTGAGCAGCGATCCGGCCGACCAGATGACCAGCTCGGCGAAGAGCAGGGTGAGCCCGATCGCGCCGGCCACGGCGTAGCCGAGGTTGCGGCCGCGGAAGCGGCACAGGACGGCGGCGCCGGCCACGAAGGCCGCCGGGACGAGGTAGGCCACGTAGCGCGCGTACACCCAGTTGTCGATCCGGGCGTCGTCCGGCAGGGCCGCGGCGGCGGCCAGCGCGGTGCCGAAGAGCAGCGCCACCATGACGCCGCCGACGATCCGGTGCGGGCGCGCGAAGCGGCCGCTGAAGACGGCGAACAGGCAGGTGGCGATGGCCAGGCCGCCGATGCCCCAGGTGGAGGCGATGAAGTACCAGACCTGGCCGACGGTCCGGGTCAGCGTGCGCTGGAGTATGTCGGGGTTCTTCAGCCCCTCGATCAGGTAGTTGCCCACCTGGCTCGGCGGCACCTGGAACTGCCGGTTCAGCCACCAGGAGAGCGCCTTCACGAACCCCAGGCCGACGGCGAGCGCGCCCAGGCCCGCGACCGTGGCCCGCCACGGGGCCCAGCGGAACGCCAGGACGCCGACGAACACCACCGCGGTCACGGCCACCACGACACCGCCGCGGTCGTGCGTCGCCATCGTGTACGCCGCGGCCGCGCCCGTCCCGGCCGCGTACCAGGCCCGGTGCTTCGCGGGGCCGTCGCCGAGCCAGCCGTGCATGCAGAGCAGCCAGGCGAGTATCAGCACCGGCAGCACCGTGTCCGACATGACGAACTCGGAGTAGAAGATCACCGGCGGCAGCAGGGCGGTGACGCCGGCGAAGACGTACGCGAGCAGGCGGCGCAGGCCCAGCCGGCGCAGCGCGAGGTAGGCCAGCGGGAAGACCAGCGCGTTCAGCAGCGCGTTGATCCCCATGACCAGGTGGTACGCCATGACCGGGTCGTCGGAGATCCGCATCGCCGGGGAGATCAGCAGCGGGTAGCCGCCCGGGATCACCACGCCGATCGGCATCTCGGTGGTCGGCCGCCCGGCCAGCACCCGGGCCAGGACGAGGTACGAGTCCTCGTCCGCGTGCACCGAGGGGTAGCTCAGGTGCCGGACGAGGAAGAGCCGGAAGAGCACCTCGACGGCGTATCCGGCGAGCAGCGCGGCCGGCCAGAACCAGCGCCGGCCACGGGCCCGCTCGAACCACTGCACCGCCCGGGCAGCCAGACCCTCGGGCCGCGTCGCCGCCGGCCGTCTGCCCCCCTGGATACCGTCCCGGTGCTCCTCGACGGTCTCTGCTGAAGTCTGCACTGAACTCCGACTCTTCCCCTGGCTAATCCGGCTCTGAGATGGATCCGGCAGGCCGCCCGGCCCGTTCGATTCGTGACAGTCACGCTAACAACCCGCGGAGGAACGGCCGCCGCTCACCCCGCGGCACACCGAAAAACCGGCCTTCGATTCCCCGCAGGCCGGTTCCATAGCACACTCCGCACGGCGATCAGCCTAGCGGCACGCCGAGAACGTGCCCGTACGTGCCTCCGGCGGCCGGCCCGAAGGGGCCGACCGCCGGAGGCACGTCGTTCGCTCCGCGCGCCGGTCAGGCCTTGCCGACCAGCTCGCGCCGGTTCGCCGCCGCCGCCCGGGTGGCGGGCTCGATGGCCTTGAGGTGCTCGGGCATGCGGCGGATCATCGCGAGCAGCAGCACCAGGCCGGCCCGGGCGAGGTAGATGGTCGCCTTGATCGGGGACGCGCTCGGCGTGCCCGTGGTCCGCTCGCGCATCGCGACCGGGACCTGCCGGATCACGAAGCCGCAGCGGGCCGCGCCGACCATGCTCTCGATGGTGTCGCCCAGGTACTCGACCGGGTACCACTGCGAGAAGAACTCGATCATGGGCTTGTTGCAGGCCTTGAAGCCCGAGGTGGTGTCGGTGAGGCGGGTCCGGGCGACCCGCGACAGCACCACCGAGAGCAGCTTCATCGCCCAGGCGCGCGGGCCGCGCACCTTGTACGAGCCCTCGCCCGCGAAGCGGGCGCCGATGACCAGGTCCGCCTCGTCCAGCTTGGCGATCAGGGTCGGCACGTACGAGGGGTCGTGCTGGCCGTCGGCGTCGCACTGCAGCGCGATGTCGTAGTCGTGCAGGTGCGCGTACCGGTAGCCGAACCGCATGGCGCCGCCGACGCCGAGGTTGTACGGCAGCTGGGCGACCTTGGAGCCGGCCGCGGCGGCGACCGCCGCGGTGTCGTCGACGGAGCCGTCGTCCACGACCAGGGTGTCCACCCCGGGGAGCTTCTGCTGGATCTCGTGGAGGATCTTGGGAAGGCCCTCCGCCTCGTTCCAGGCAGGCAGGATGATCAGTACCCGCTTGCCGTCGATCATGCCGTCACCCCGGTGTCCGTCGACTTACTGGCGTCGTTGCTGCTGCGTGCGATCGGGTAGCCGTGGTGCTCGGCCAGGTGGGCCCGCATCATGGCGACGTCCTCGGCCAGCGTGCGGGTCTCCGCCTCCAGCCGGGAGGCCTCCCAGCTCAGGTGCAGCGACACCAGCAGGACCAGCACGAAGCCCGCGAACAGGACGAGGCTCACGCCGGACGCGATGCCGAGCCGGCGCGCGGTCGAGTCCAGGATCGTGGGGAAGAACCCGAGCGGCGCCACGACGACGCCGATCGCGAGCCAGATTGCCGCGTACTTCTCCCGGAGTTGCTGCCGGCGCAGCAACTCCAGGATGTAGACGAGCACCAGCACGCCGGTGATCGAAGTGATGACGGTGAGATGCACGACTGGATGCGCCTTTCAGCGGCGTGGCGTGGCCAAGGGAGAACACATATTAAGGGCGGGGCGTGAACGGACCGCCTCCGCCGGTTGTGCCGGACCCCACGAGGGAGTGTCAGACCTCGGACGACTGACGCGTCGCCACAGGTGCCCGCTCGTCCGCCACGGAGTCGGCCGGAGCGGCCATCGAACGGGCCAGCGCCCATAGCATGGCAGCCGCGCTGACCGCCGCACCAGCCAGGTAGGCCAGTTCGACGCGGGCCGCGATGCCGCCGGGCGCCAGGGTGACGACGACCAGCACCGCGGAGCCCGCCAGCCAGGAGAGCAGCTGCCGCTGGTGCCGCCCGAGCGAGAGCAGGGCCTGGCCGAAGACGGTGGCCAGCATGTAGCAGAGGGTGCCGAGCGCCAGCCAGAGGAAGTCCACCGGGCCGAGGACGTCCTGCGCCTTGAAGAACAGCCGGATCGCCCAGGGGCCGAGGACCACCGTCGGCAGCCCGGCGGCCGTGCACATCAGCACGACGATGCCGCCGGTGCGCAGCAGGACCTTGCGGAACTCGGCGTGGTTGCCCGCCGCCGCCGCGCCCGACAGCGAGGAGACCAGCGAGGCCTGGATCGCCGCGTAGGCGAAGAGCGGCACCCGGGCCAGCACCACCGCGTTCAGCAGCGCGGCGATCAGCGCCTTGGAGGACGGTGACAGCAGGCCGACGCTCACCACGGCGGCGTTGACCATGAGCTGCGCCAGCAGCGTCGAGCCGGTCAGCAGGCCGAGCCCGGTGACGAGCTCGCGCCAGACCGGGGCCGGGCCGCCGCGGCGGTCGGCCAGGACGGAGCGCATCCCGATCACCGAGGCCGCGAGCGGGGACACGACCAGGATCAGCGCGAAGGCGAACGCCGAGTGCGCGCCGAACACGGGGATCAGGGCGGCGAGGCCGATCCGCAGCCCGCCGTCGACGGCGAGCTGCGTCCCGTAGGCCCCGAACCGGCCCAGGCCGGCCAGCGCCCCGCGGGCCACCGAGCTGATCGCCAGGCCCACCAGGGCGCCGCCCAGCCCGGCGACCAGGCCGAGGTCGCCGGAGAAGAAGCGGTCCGCGATCGGCCGCGCGGCGGCCGCGACCCCGGCCAGCACCAGGGCCAGCACCACGGTGGTGACCAGCAGGACCCGCCGGATGGCCGGCCCCGGACCGTGGCCGGCCACGTCGCGGGCGGCCACCAGCCGGGTCAGCTCCAGCTCGACCGGCGAGAACAGCCCGTACCCGACGGACATGACCACGGTCCAGAGCATCGAGACGCCCGCGACCTGGGTGGTGTCCAAGCTGTGCCCGGCCAGGGCCAGGAAGATGTACGAGGAGACACCGAGGACCACGGTGCCCCCCGCGACGAGCCGCACGCCCGGGGGCAGCGCCCCCAGCAGCTTGGCCACCGGGTTCGTCATCGCAGCGCGGCCTTGGCCTTCAGCGGCTCCCACCAGGCGCGGTTCTCGCGGTACCAGGCGATGGTCGCGGCGAGGCCGTCCTCGAAGCGGACCTGCGGCTCGTAGCCGAGCTCCTCGCGGATCTTGCTGATGTCGATCGAGTAGCGCAGGTCGTGGCCCTTGCGGTCGGCGACGTAGTCGACCATGTCCCAGCCGGCTCCGGCGGCTTCGAGCAGCAGGCCGGTGAGCTCCTTGTTGGTGGCCTCGGTGCCGCCGCCGATGTTGTAGACCTCGCCGGCGCGGCCGTTGCGCATCACCAGCTCGATGCCCCGGCAGTGGTCCGAGACGTGCAGCCAGTCACGGACGTTGCCACCGTCGCCGTACAGCGGCACCTTCTTGCCGTCGATCAGGTTGGTGGTGAAGAGCGGGATGACCTTCTCGGGGAACTGGTAGTGCCCGTAGTTGTTGGAGCAGCGGGTCACCACGACGTCCATGCCGTGGGTGCGGTGGTACGCCAGCGCCAGCAGGTCGGAGGAGGCCTTGGAGGCGGAGTACGGGGAGTTCGGGGCCAGCGGCCAGGTCTCGGTCCAGGAGCCCTCGCTGATCGAGCCGTACACCTCGTCGGTGGAGATGTGCACGAAGCGGCCGACGCCGTGCTTGCGGGCGGCGTCCAGCAGGACCTGGGTGCCGACCACGTTGGTCAGCACGAAGGGGCCGGCGCCCGCGATCGAGCGGTCCACGTGGGACTCGGCCGCGAAGTGGACGACGACGTCGTGGCCCGGCATGACCTGGTCGACGGCGTCGACGTCGCAGATGTCACCCCGGACGAAGGAGTAGCCGCTGTGGTCCGCCACCGACGCCAGGTTGGCCTCGACGCCCGAGTAGGTGAGCTTGTCGAAGACCGTGATCCGGTCAGTGGTGTCGGCGCCCAGCAGCTGGCGGACGAATTCAGAACCGATGAAGCCGGCACCGCCGGTCACGAGGATGCGCATAGTGCGGGCAGTCTACCGGTGCCCTCCGGAGCGATCGCCCCGGGTCAACGACCGGCTCCGCACCTCACATAAGCTGCGGGGCATGCGTGGAATCCTCTTGGCGGGCGGCACCGGGTCACGACTGTGGCCGCTGACCCGAGCAGTCTCGAAGCAGCTCCTCCCCGTCTTCGACAAGCCGATGATCTACTACCCGCTGTCGACCCTGGTCATGGCCGGTATCAGCGAGATCCTGATCATTACCACCCCGCAGGACCAGGAGCAGTTCCAGCGCCTGCTCGGCGACGGCTCCCAGTTCGGCCTCAAGCTCGAGTACGCCGTCCAGGAGAAGCCGGAGGGCATCGCCCAGGCCTTCGTGCTCGGCGCCGACTTCATCGGTGACGAGCCGGTCGCGCTGATCCTCGGCGACAACATCTTCCACGGCAGCGGCCTCGGCACCCGCCTCGCGCAGCGCACCGCGCCGCAGGGCGGCATGGTCTTCGCCTACCCGGTGGCCGACCCGACCGCGTACGGCGTGGTCGAGTTCGACGAGAACGGCCAGGTCATCTCCATCGAGGAGAAGCCGACCCAGCCCAAGTCGCGCTACGCCGTGCCCGGCCTGTACTTCTACGACAACCGCGTCGTCAAGATCGCGGCGGGCCTCACGCCGAGCGCCCGCGGCGAGCTGGAGATCACCGCGGTCAACGAGGAGTACCTCAAGACCGGTGAGCTGCACGTCACCATCCTCGACCGCGGTACCGCGTGGCTTGACACCGGCACCTTCGTCTCGATGGTGCAGGCCTCCGAGTTCGTCCGGGTCATCGAGGAGCGCCAGGGCTTCAAGATCGGCTGCATCGAGGAGGCCGCCTGGCGGGCGGGCCTGATCGACGACGCCCAGCTGCGCGAGCTCGCCGAACCGCTGTGCAAGAGCGGCTACGGCGACTACCTGCTCGCCCTGCTCGACGAGGAGACGGCCCGGTGAAGTTCCGCGAGCTCTCCTCCCTCCCCGGCGTGTTCGAGGTCACCCCGCAGCAGCACGGCGACCCGCGCGGCCTGTTCATGGAGTGGTACCGCTTCGACCGGCTCGAAGAGGTCGTCGGCCACCCGCTGCGGCTCGCCCAGGGCAACCTCTCGGTGTCGGCCAAGGACGTCGTCCGCGGCATCCACTTCGCCGACGTCCCGCCCGGCCAGGCCAAGTACGTCAGCTGCGTGCGCGGCGCCGTCCTCGACGTGATCGTGGACCTGCGGGTCGGCTCCCCGGCCTTCGGCCGCTGGGAGTTCGTCCGGCTCGACGACGTCGAGCGCAAGGCCGTCTACATCCCCGAGGGCTTCGGCCACGGCTTCTGCGCGCTCACCGACGACGCCACGCTGTCGTACGTCTGCTCCGAGCCCTACAACCCGACCGGTGAGCACGCCGTGCACCCGCTCGACCCGGACCTCGGCATCGAGTGGCCCACCGAGGCCCCCCAGCTGTCCGCCCGCGACGCCGCCGCCCCCTCGCTGGCCGACGCGATCGCCACCGGTCTGCTGCCGGACTACGAGAAGTGCCTCGCCTTCACCGAGGGCCTGCGCACCCGCTGAGACGCCCCGATGCCCGGGTCCACCGCCCTCCGGCGGGGGCCCGGGCATCGTCGTCCCGGCCGCGCCGCGGCCCGGCGACCGCCCTGGACGGGCTCAGTATGATGGGCCAGCCGCAGGGTCTCTCCCCTGCTCCCGGCCCCGACCAGACCAGCGGATGTGCCCCCACCATGACCACTCTGGAAATCCTGCTTCCGTACTACGGCGACGTCGCACTGATGCAGGCCGCGGTCCGCAGCGTGCTGGCGCAGACCGACCCGGACTGGCGGCTGACCGTCGTCGACGACGGCCGCGAGCCCGGAGTGCCGGAGTGGTTCGCCGAACTCGGCGACGACCGGGTGCGGTACTTCCGCAACGAGCGGAACCTCGGCGTCACCGGCAACTACCGCAAGTGCCTGGGCATGGCCGAGTACGAGTACATGATGTTCATGGGCACGGACGACATCATGCTGCCCAACTACGTCGCCACCATCCGCTCGATCCTGGCCCAGTACCCCGGCGTCGCGATGATCCAGCCGGGCGTCCAGGTGATCGACAGCGACGGCAGGCCCAGCAGCTCGCTCGCCGACGAGGCCAAGCGCCGGATCTACGCGCCGAGGCAGCACGGCCGCGTGCTGATGGGCGGCGAGGAGCTCGCCGTCAGCCTGCTCAAGGGCAACTGGCTCTACTTCCCGTCGATCTGCTGGCGCACCGAGGCCGTCCGGAGCACGGGCTTCCGCGACAACCTGGAGATCATCCAGGACCTCGCGCTGGTCATCGACCTGCTCCAGGCCGGCGAGCAGATGGTCGTCGACGACGTGCGGGCCTTCCAGTACCGCCGGCACGCGGTCAGCATCTCCTCCTCGTCCGCCTTCAGCGGCACCCGCTTCACCGAGGCCCGCCGCTACTTCCTGGACGTCGCCGACCGCCTCGAAGCGCACGGCTGGCCGAAGGCCGCCCGCGCCTCCCGGGTGCACCTGTCCGCCCGGATCCACGCGCTCACCCTGGTCCCGGGAGCGGTGCGCGCCGGCCAGTGGGGCGGGGCGAAGACCCTCCTGCGCAACGCCACCAGCACGGCCAGCCGCCCCCGCTGACCCCCTCTCACCCCTGGAGTCCCCGCAATGACCGCAGCGCACACGGCCCCGGCCCGGGTGGCCGTCCTCGGCGGCACCGGCTTCATCGGCCGGGTGCTCGGCGCCCGCCTCCTGGCGCAGGGCGTCGAGGTCGTCAGCCTCGCCCGCAAGGCCCCGGCCGTCCCGGCGCCCGGCCGCTTCGTCGCCTTCGACCTCTCGGCCGACTCCCCGGCCGACCTCACCGCCCTGCTCGACCGCGAGCGGATCGACACCGTGGTCAACGCGGCCGGCGGCATGTGGGGGCTCACCGACGAGCAGATGTACCAGGCCAACGTGGTCCTGACCGAGCGGCTGATCGAGGCCGTGGGCGCCATGGCCGCCCCCGCCCGGCTGGTCCACCTCGGCACCGTGCACGAGTACGGCATGGCCCCGATCGGCGTCAGCCAGCGCGAGAGCGACCCGGCCGCCCCGGTGATGGAGTACGGCAAGCTCAAGCTGGCCGCGACCGAGGCCGTGGTCCGCGCCATCGAGGCCGGCCGCCTGAAGGGCGTCTCGCTGCGGCTCGGCAACGTGGTCGGCGCCGGCCAGCCCGGCCACAGCCTGCTCGGCGTGATGGCCGCCAAGCTGGACGACGCCCGCCGGGCCGGCGGGACCGCGCAGCTCTCGCTGCAGCCGCTCACCGCCCAGCGCGACTTCGTCGACCTGACCGACACCCTCGACGCCGTGCTGCTCGCCGCCACCGCGCGCGACCTCCCGCCGGTGATCAACGTCGGCACCGGCGCCGCCTCCTCCGCCCGGCTCCTGGTCGAGCTGCTGATCGAGGAGAGCGGCGTTCCCGCCGAGATCACCGAGGTCCCCGCGCCCGACGGCGCCGGCCCGGAGACCGAGTGGCAGCAGATGGACATCACGGTCGCCCGGGAGCAGCTCGGCTGGGAGCCCCGGCGCAGCCTGCGCGAGGCCGTCCGCGACCTCTGGCAGGCCCAGGTCTCGGCATCGCAGCAGTAATCCGCCGGACGGGGGCCGGCCACCACCGCACGGTGGCGTCCGCACGCGAGTGCGGGCGCCGCCCCGGCCCGACCATCCGGGGGTAGCCATCAGAGCGACCGTCCTGCTCCGCCCGCGCGGCAGCCTCGCGGAACTCACGCACGGCCGGAGCAACGGCTTCGGAGCACTACGGCTGCTGCTCGCGGCCGCCGTGGTCGTCTCGCACGTCTTCCCCATCGGCTGGGGACACCCCGATCCGCTCTGGCTCTGGAGCGGCCGGCAGACCGACCTCGGCAAGGCGGCCGTCCTCGGCTTCTTCGCCCTCTCCGGTTTCATGATCACCGAGAGCGCCCGGCGGCTGCCCGCCGGCCGCTACGCCTGGCACCGGCTGCTGCGCATCGTCCCGGGCCTCTGCGGCTCGCTGCTGTTCTGCGCCGTCGTCCTGATGCCCGCGCTCTACCGCTGGCAGCACGGCTCCCTGGACGGCTTCTGGAGCCGCCCGGACGGCCCCGCGAGCTATCTGACCAGTCTCGGCAGCACGTCGCCGAACACCGGCTGGGACGTGTCGGGGGTGATCGCCGAGGGCGTCCGGCGCGGCACCAACTTCGACCTGAGCCTCAACGGCGCCCTCTGGTCGCTCAAGTACGAGCTGCTCTGCTACCTCGTGGCCGGAGTGCTCGCCGCGCTCGGCCTGCTGCGCCGCCGGCCGGTCGTCCTCCTGGCGGCGCTCGCGCTCTGGGCGCTGATCGCCTCGGGGGCCACCGACCTCCCGCCCGGGGTGCCGCCGGCCGGCGGCCCCGGGGTGGCCCTCCCCGCGGCCGGCCAGCTCTCCGCGCACCTCGCCGCCAACCTCGGCCTGGCCTTCCTGCTCGGCGCCGCGCTCCGGCTCCACGCCGAGCGGATCCCGGTCGACGACGCCCTGGCCCTCGCCGCCGCGCTGACCACCGCCGCCTCACTCCGCTGGGGCGGATTCGCGGTACTGGGCCAACCCGCCCTGGTCTACCTGCTGTTCTGGGCGGCGGCCCGGCTCCCCCAGCGGTACCGGGCGATCGGCGGCCGCAACGACTACTCGTACGGCGTGTACATCTACGGCTTCCCGGTCGAGCAGGCGCTGGCCCTGGTCGGCGCCGCCCGCCTCGGCCCGCTCGGCTTCCTCGCCTGCGCGCTCGCCGCGACCGCGGTCCTCGCCGCCCTGTCGTGGCACGTCGTCGAGGAGCCGGCCCTGCGGCTGCGCCACCGCGCCCGGCCGCAGCCGCGGCCCCACCCGGTCAGTCCTTGAAGACCCAGATCTTCATGAGCACGAACCGCGCCACGGTGGCCAGGCCGTTCGCCACGATCAGGCCGCCGACCTCGACGACCTTCGAGGCGTCCGGCGCGGCCAGGTCGAGCAGTGCCAGCACCCCGGCGCTCAGGCCCAGCCCGATCAGGAACGCCACCGCGCCCTGCAGCTGGTGCTTGACGGCCCCCTCGCTGCCGGTGATGCCGAAGGTGAAGCGGCGGTTGGCCGCGGTGTTGGCGACCGCGCTCACGGCCAGCGCGATGAGGTTCGCCGCCTGCGGATTCACGAACCAGCGCGCGGCCACGTACAGGCCCAGGTAGAACAGCGTGCTCAGCACGCCGATCACCAGGAACGACGGGATCTGGCGCTTGACCGTGCCGGCCGGCTGAGCCGCCTGCCGGTCCGGCGCGGCCGCGGGCGGCTTCTCTGTGGAGACCATCTTCGGGATGCCCAATGCTTCGGTCGTCGGGTCAGGAAATCTCGTACACGGCCATCCGGCCGTTGTCGAAGACCTGCTTGGCGAGGGTCTTCAGCGCCGGGGACTCCGGCCCCGTCTTGCGGTTGACCACCACGTACCGGACGTGGTGCCGCTCCCGCAGCCGGCCGAGGATCTCGGCCGTCGGGTGGTACACGGCGTCGTCGTTCAGCTGGAGCAGCGGCTGGTCCCAGAAGGTGCCGGACTTCTCCGACATCAGGCGCGGCGAGTAGGCCCAGCCCTCCACCAGCACCGAGCGCTCGGAGTAGGCGCTCAGGTAGAAGGACAGGGAGTTCCAGCAGTTCTCGCCGGGGACGGCGTAGTCGCTCTCCGACCGGCAGTGGGTGTTGGTGACCAGGACGTCGGCCGGGTCACTGTGCGAACGCACCCAGCGCGCGGCCTCGACCTGGGTCGCGGGCAGCGGCCAGGCGCCGTCCCACGGGACCTCCCGCGACTGCTGGACGTCGAGCAGCAGCGCCGGGGCACCCGCCACGAGGGCCCCGGTGAGCAGGACGACCCCGCCGCGCCGCCGCAGCCCGGGCAGCACCCGGCCGGCCGCCCACCAGAGCAGGCCGCAGACCGCGGCGATGCCGGCCAGCGCGGCCGCCGCGGCCAGCGCCGGGACGAGGGCCGTGTAGGACTCGGTGCCCTTGGCGTCGCCGACCGCCTTGAGCGCGAAGGACGCCCAGTCGCCCGCGTGGTGCTGGATCGCGTAGGTGAGCACGAGCACGAAGGCGAGCGCACCGGCACCGAGCGCGGCCTTCGCGGGGGCCGGCAGCGCCGCCCGCTCGAAGACCTCGCAGTAGCCCCAGGCCGACAACAGCACGCCGAAGGAGAGCCCCGCCAGGGTGAAGTAGCTGGCGTTGAAGCCGTTGACCACCAGGTACACGGCCGGGCCGGCGAGCGCCCCGCCGAGCAGGAACCACTGGGACTGCTCCAGCCGGAGCCGGCGGCGCCAGACCAGCGGGATCATCCCGGCCATCCGGAGCTGGTGGTTGAGCAGGTAGGCGACCAGGGTCGCGGCCACCACCACGCTCTGGGTCACCGCGGTCCGGGAGTGCTGGGGATCGGCCCAGTACCGCTCGATGTTGCCGAAGGGCACCACTTCGAGGCCGTAGCTCTCGAACCGGAACAGCACCGCCGTGGCGAAGACCTGGGCGCCCGCGACGATCGCGCCGAGACCGACGATGGTCCACGGGACGCGCCGCGTCCCGATCAGCACCATGACGCCGGCGAAGGCCAGCCCGGCCAGCGTCACCGGCAGCGAGCTCGCCTTGGCCGCGCTCGACGCCACCGCGAACAGGGCGGTGAGCACGAGGGCACCGCGACCGAGCGCCGGGATCCGGGCGATCCGTCCCGCGTCGTCGCCCTCCTCGGCGCCGCGACCGCGCAGCGCGTCGCCGACCACGCCGATCAGCGCCATCAGCAGGGGCTGGCTGTACGTCAGCGAGAGGCTCGCCCAGGACATCAGCGGGACCGCCGGCGCCCCGAAGGTCCAGTGGCCGACGTTGTTGGGGTAGACCGCGTTGAACTCGCCCACGGCGAAGATCAGCAGGGCGGCGACCGGACCGGCCCACGGACGGCCCGTCAGCCGGTGCGCCACCACGGCGGTGATCACCATGGCGAGGGCGGCCAGCGCCGGCACCATCAGCCGCATCTGGACCACCGGCAGGTCGATGTGCCCGACCAGGTCGGTCATCGCCATGTGGACGAAGGTGAACCAGTGGTAGTGCAGCGGCTCGCCGGCGGCCTGCGGGAAGGTCAGCGGGAAGTTGTGCTTGGCGTTCCCGGCGAGCGACAGCAGGTACGGCAGGTCGATGTACTGACGCGTGGTCTCGGTGTCCGGCATGACCGGGTTCCGGCTGAGGAACACGGCGTACATATACGCGCTGGTGACGGCGACCGTACCGGCGACCGACCAGGACCAGCCGGGCGAGGTCCGGCGGTAGCCGCGCGGGAACCAGTGCCGGCGCAGCCGGGGCACCGCGGCGAACGGGATCACGACCGCCAGCGGCCAGGCCGTGGCCACCGACTGCAGGCCGAGGCCCACCAGCACGGACCAGGCGACCAGCTCCAGCACGAGGCCGACCACGGCACCGAACGCGAGGTCCTCGACCAGCGTGTGCGGGCGCCGGCGCAGGACGCGGAAGACCAGCGTGCCGGGGAGCAGCACGCCCCACAGCACGTAGAAGGTGTAGCGCGCGATGTCGCCGGGCGCGGTGTCCGCGGCCGACAGCAGGCCGACCAGGAAGAGGTAGGCCGCGACCGCGGGCAGGAACCGCAGGAGCCGGCCACCCGCTCCGAGCGGGGCGCCGTCCGCGTCCGGCACGGAGCTGCCGCCGCGCCGCTCCTCGGGCGCGGCCGGCGCCCCCAGGGCGGGTGCGGTGCTGTCAGTGGTCCCCATCGCTCTTCTTCTCCTGCGGCTGTGCGTCGGCTGCCTGGCTGGCTGCGGCAAGGCGGTCCGTCCCGCGGCGGTCGGCCGCCGCGGGACGGACCGGGGGGTCACACCGCGTACTCGGAGACCTTCGACGTCTTCGCGCCGGCGTCCTCGGCGGAGTCGTAGCCCACGAAGTAGGCCGGGCGCGCCTGGGCCGCCGAGTAGATCCGCCCGACGTACTCACCGAGCAGACCGATGCAGACCAGCTGGACGGCGCCGAGGAAGAGCATGCCGATGAACAGCGAGGACCAGCCCGGCACGGTCTTGCCGAGGGCGTACTCGACCGTGGTGTAAATGCCCAGGCAGAAGCAGAGCACGAAGCTCACCAGGCCGAGCCAGGTGGCGAGCCGCAGCGGGGTGGCGGAGAAGTTGGTGATGCTGTCGATGGCCAGGCGGACCATCTTGGACAGCGGGTAGTGGGTGCTGCCGGCCACCCGCTCCTCGCGGACGTAGACGACCTCGCCGCTGGGGAAGCCCAGCCACGGCACCAGCAGGCGGTAGACCGGCTGGTGCTCCGGCATCGCCTTCAGCGCCTCCACCGCGGCCCGGCTGAGCAGCCGGAAGTCGCCGGCCTGGTTCGGCATCTTCTTGCCGACGAGCTTGCGCATCAGCCAGTAGTAGGCGCCGGCGGTGCGCCGCTTGAAGAAGGTGTCGGTGCCGCGGTCGCCGCGCACGCCGTAGACGATGTCGAGGTTCCGCTCGCGGGCGAGCGAGAGCATCTCGGGGATCTTCTCCGGCGGGTCCTGCAGGTCGGCGTCGATCGAGACCACGTAGTCGCCGAAGGCCCGGTGGATGCCGGCGGTCAGGGCCGCCTGGTGCCCGGAGTTGCGGGCGAAGCGGACGATCCGGAACTCCGGCCAGTCCTGGTGGATCTTCTGCATGATGGCCGGGGTGGCGTCGGTGCTGCCGTCGTCGATGCCGACGACCTCGTAGTCGATCCCCAGGTCGTCCAGGATCGGACGCAGGCGTTCGACCGTCAACGGCAGGGCCTCCTGCTCGTTGTAGATCGGCATCACGACCGACAACAGCGGCGCCGGCGGGGCTGCCACCTGCTCGGCCGATACAGCTGCGTTGAACATCAGTTGTCGCCTGTCCCTTATGTCTTTGAGAACGATCGATCGATGCCGGATCCTGCGCCGGGTCGTCCGGCCGACCGAACTGGTGGATGCGAGGAGATGTGCGCGGCCGGTGTCGGCCGGATGATCGCGGCCAGGCTAGCAGCAGGCTTTTACCGCTGCATGAATGCTTCTTGGGCTACGCATTCACCCGGCTCTCATGCCTCTGTCAGTGCTTCACCGGGGCGGGCTCGTCCGAGACCCGGCGCAGGGTCGCCATCGAACGGTCCAGTGCGTTCTTGAGGATCCGCGAGACCGGCTTCTCGACCAGCCGGTGGATCAGCCAGGCCGCCACCAGGACCACGGCCAGAGTGGTGGCCAGCGCCGCCTTGACGCCGAAGTCCTTGGTGAGCAGGTAGTGGATCAGCGTCCAGCCGATCTCCTGGTGGATCAGGTAGAGCGGGTAGGTGAGCGCCCCGGCGATCGTCAGCCACTTCCACTGCACCCAGTCGAACAGGCCCAGCGCCGCGCCCAGGACGAGGGCGAAGGCGGCGGTCACCGCGGCGGCCATGACGTTCCAGGACAGCGGGTGACCGAGGACGTTGACGTAGATCTCCTGGATGGAGCCGAGGCGGGTCAGCGCGAGTATCCAGGAGAAGCCCACGATCCCCCAGAGCAGCAGGTTCTGACCGAAGCGGTACATCAGGAACATGCCGACGCCGGCGATGAAGAACGGCGACTCGTTCGGCATGGCGAGGGTGCTCAGCAGGGGGATCTGCGCCTGCGGGGCGAGCACCGCCAGGATCGTCCAGATCCCGCAGAACGCCACGACCTTGCGGTACGTGAGGCCGGTCGCCACGACGATGGCGAACAGCAGGTAGAACCGCATCTCGACCCAGAGCGTCCAGTAGACGCCGTCCACGTGCCGCATTCCGAGCGGCGTCTGAAGCATGGTCAGGTTGCCGAGGATGGTGCTGGCGTTGAGTCCGTCGCCCGCGCCGGAACGCGCGAACTGCTTGAGGTTGAGCACCACCAGGCTGGTCAGCGCGATGCCGGCCCAGTAGCCGGGGTAGAGGCGCACGACCCGGGAGACGAAGAACTCCCCGGGGCGCTTGCCCCAGCAGCTCATGCAGATCACGAAGCCGCTGATGACGAAGAACAGCTCCACGCCCAGCCAGCCGTAGGCCGCCATCCGGTTCACCAGCGGCAGGACCTCCTTCGGCGTGACGCCCTGCCACACTCCGGAGATGCCGACGTAGGCCGTCCAGTGGAAGGAGAGCACGCTCAGGGCGGCGAACAGGCGCATCCCGTCGAGCGCGTAGAGCCGGGGCCGCTTCGTCCGGCCGTCGGGCGACGAACCCCCGCGGGCGGCCGAGCGACGCCGGAGGAGCGAGGGCTTCGTGAGAAGCGGGGCAGAGGTCATTCCGGAGCGCTTTCGGCGAGTGGGGCGGAGAGGCCTCGGTCAGCCACGCTCTGGCGACGGCTGCGGGTGGCTCAGTCTATCCGGCGGTCACGCGCCCTACACACACGGCCCCGCCGCTTCCAGCCGACACGCCGAAGGGCCCCGCACACCGGAGTGTGCGGGGCCCTTCGGGTCGCCTGGTGGAGCAGGCAGGTCCAGCTCGTCAGATTACTTGACGATCTTGGTGACCTGGCCGGCGCCGACGGTGCGGCCACCCTCACGGATGGCGAACTTCAGGCCCTCCTCCATGGCGATCGGCTGGATCAGCACGACCGACATGGCGGTGTTGTCGCCCGGCATGACCATCTCGGTGCCCTCGGGGAGGGTCACGACGCCGGTCACGTCCGTGGTACGGAAGTAGAACTGCGGGCGGTAGTTGTTGAAGAACGGGGTGTGGCGGCCACCCTCGTCCTTCGACAGGATGTAGGCCTGGGCCTCGAACTCGGTGTGCGGGGTGACCGAACCCGGCTTGATGATGACCTGGCCGCGCTCGACGTCCTCGCGCTTGATGCCACGGAGCAGCAGACCGACGTTCTCACCGGCCTGGCCCTCGTCGAGCAGCTTGCGGAACATCTCGATGCCGGTGACCGTGGTGGTGGTCTTGGCGTCCTTGATGCCGATGATGTCGACGGTCTCGTTGACCTTGAGGATACCGCGCTCGATACGACCGGTGACGACGGTGCCACGACCGGTGATCGTGAAGACGTCCTCGATCGGCATCAGGAACGGCTGGTCCACGGCGCGAGCCGGGGTGGGGATGTTCTCGTCCACCGCGTGCATCAGGCCGAGGAGCTTCTCGCCCCACTCCTTGTCGCCCTCCAGCGCCTTCAGCGCGGAGACGCGGACGACCGGCAGGTCGTCGCCCGGGAACTCGTACTCGGAGAGGAGCTCACGGACCTCGAGCTCGACGAGCTCCAGGATCTCCTCGTCGTCCACCATGTCGGCCTTGTTCAGGGCGACGACGATGTAGGGGACGCCGACCTGGCGGGCCAGGAGGACGTGCTCCTTGGTCTGCGGCATCGGGCCGTCGGTGGCGGCGACGACGAGGATCGCACCGTCCATCTGGGCCGCACCGGTGATCATGTTCTTGATGTAGTCCGCGTGACCCGGGCAGTCAACGTGGGCGTAGTGACGCGCCTCGGTCTGGTACTCGACGTGCGCGATCGAGATGGTGATACCGCGCTGCCGCTCCTCCGGCGCCTTGTCGATCTGGTCGAACGGCGTGAAGGGGTTGATCTCCGGGTACGCGTCGTGCAGCACCTTGGTGATGGCCGCGGTAAGGGTCGTCTTACCGTGGTCGATGTGACCGATGGTGCCGATGTTGACGTGGGGCTTCGTCCGCTCGAACTTCGCCTTCGCCACTGCAGTCCTCCTGAGGACAGTTCTGTACGCCGTGCTGACGTCAGTTGGTCTTTGATCGGGTTGGGTACGGGGTGCCGGAGCACCCCATGCCGTCCCGCGGGTGGGGGCCGGAGGCCCCCGGGAGAATCCGACCGGATCCTCCCGGGTTGCCTCCTAATAGCCTAAGGGTTCGCAATCGTCCCGAATGTCGGGACGTACTGCGGCCTCGGGTAAGGGGCCGGCTGGTGCCGGTCCTTACTCGCCCTTGGCCTTGGCGATGATGTCGTCCGCCACGTTCCGCGGAACCTCGGCGTACGAGTCGAACTGCATCGAGTAGCTCGCGCGACCGGAGGTCTTGCTGCGCAGGTCACCGACGTAGCCGAACATCTCGGAGAGGGGCACCAGCGCCGAAACGACGCGGGCACCGTGACGCTCGTCCATGGACCGGATCTGGCCACGACGGGCGTTGATGTCGCCGATGACCTCGCCCATGTAGTCCTCGGGCGTGGTGACCTCGACGGCCATCATCGGCTCCAGGAGGGCCGGGGAGGCCTTCTTGGCGCCTTCCTTGAAGGCCATCGAGCCGGCGATCTTGAACGCGAGCTCGGAGGAGTCGACGTCGTGCGACGCACCGTCGATCAGCGTGACGCGGACACCCTGCAGCGGGTAGCCGGCGAGCACGCCGAACTCCATGGCCTCCTGGCAACCGGCGTCGACCGAGGGGATGTACTCCTTCGGAACGCGGCCACCGGTGACCTTGTTCACGAACTCGTAGCCCTCGCCGGACTCGATCGGCTCGATCGCGATCTGGATCTTCGCGAACTGGCCGGAGCCACCGGTCTGCTTCTTGTGCGTGTAGTCGATCCGCTCGACGGCCTTGCGGATCGTCTCGCGGTACGCGACCTGCGGCTTGCCGACGTTGGCCTCGACCTTGAACTCACGGCGCATGCGGTCGACCAGCACCTCGAGGTGCAGCTCGCCCATGCCCGCGATGATGGTCTGGCCGGTCTCCTCGTCCGTGTTGACCTGGAAGGAGGGGTCCTCCTCCGCGAGACGCTGGATGGCGACACCCAGCTTCTCCTGGTCACCCTTGGACTTGGGCTCGATCGCGACGCGGATGACCGGGGCCGGGAAGTCCATGGACTCCAGGATGACCGGGTTCTTCTCGTCGGACAGCGTCTCACCGGTGGTGGTCTGCTTCAGGCCCATGACGGCGATGATGTCGCCGGCGCCCACCGAGTCGATCTCCTCACGCTTGTTCGCGTGCATGCGGTAGATCTTGCCGATGCGCTCCTTCTTGCCCTTGACGGCGTTCAGCACCGAGGTGCCGGACTCCAGGCGGCCCGAGTAGACCCGGACGAAGGTGAGCTTGCCGAGGTGCGGGTCCGACATGATCTTGAACGCGAGCGCGGCGAGCGGCTCGTCGTCCGAGGCCTTGCGGGAGATCTTGACCTCGTCGTCGCCGGGCTTGGTGCCCTCGATGGACTCGATGTCCAGCGGCGACGGCAGGTACTTGACGACCGCGTCGAGCAGGGGCTGGACGCCCTTGTTCTTGAACGCGGTACCGCAGAAGATCGGCGTGAAGTCCGAGTTCAGCGTGCCCTTGCGGATCGCGGCGTACAGCAGCTCCTCGGGGACGTCCTCGCCCTCCATGGCGAGCTCCATCACCTCGTCGCTCACGTTGGAGACGACGTCGAGCAGCTTCTCGCGGTACTCCTCGGCCTGCTCCTGCAGCTCGGCCGGGATGTCGACGATGTCGTACATCTCGCCCTTGGCGGCCTCGGCCGACCAGACCAGCGCCTTCATGCGGACAAGGTCGACAACGCCCTTGAAGTCCGCCTCGGCACCGATCGGGAGCTGCATCACCAGCGGGGTCGCGCCGAGGCGGTCCACGATGGTGTCGACGCAGAAGAAGAAGTTCGCGCCCGTGCGGTCCAGCTTGTTGATGAAGCAGATGCGCGGAACGCCGTAGCGGTCAGCCTGCCGCCACACGGTCTCGGACTGGGGCTCGACACCGGCGACACCGTCGAACACCGTCACGGCACCGTCGAGGACGCGCAGCGAACGCTCCACCTCGACGGTGAAGTCGACGTGACCCGGGGTGTCGATGATGTTGATGGTGTTGTCGACGCCGTCGACCGTCCAGTGACAGGTCGTCGCGGCCGACGTGATCGTGATGCCGCGCTCCTGCTCCTGCTCCATCCAGTCCATGGTGGCAGCGCCATCGTGGACCTCACCGATCTTGTACGAGACACCGGTGTAGAACAGGATCCGCTCGGTGGTGGTGGTCTTGCCCGCGTCGATGTGCGCCATGATCCCGATGTTGCGGACCCTGGCGAGGTCAAGGGAGGTTGCAGCCATGGTGGCTCGTTCTCTCTCTGTCTAGTGACGGGGTACGGACTACCAGCGGTAGTGCGCGAAGGCCTTGTTGGACTCGGCCATCTTGTGGGTGTCCTCGCGACGCTTCACGGAAGCGCCCAGGCCGTTGCTGGCGTCGAGGATCTCGTTCATCAGGCGCTCGGTCATGGTCTTCTCGCGGCGGGCGCGGGAGTAACCGACCATCCAGCGCAGCGCCAGGGTGCTGGCGCGGCCCGGACGGACCTCGACCGGAACCTGGTAGGTCGCGCCACCGACACGGCGGGACTTGACCTCGAGGGCCGGCTTGACGTTCTCCAGCGCGCGCTTCAGCGTGACGACCGGGTCCGAGCCGGTCTTCTCACGGACGCCCTCGAGGGCGCCGTAGACGATCCGCTCGGCGGTGGAGCGCTTGCCGTGCAGCAGGATCTTGTTGACCAGCTGGGTGACGACCGGGGAGCCGTAAACCGGGTCGATGATGACCGGGCGCTTCGGGGCGGGGCCCTTACGAGGCATTCTTACTTCTCCTTCTTGGCGCCGTAGCGGCTGCGGGCCTGCTTGCGGTTCTTGACACCCTGGGTGTCGAGCGAACCGCGGATGATCTTGTAGCGGACACCAGGAAGGTCCTTCACACGACCACCGCGCACCAGCACGATGGAGTGCTCCTGCAGGTTGTGGCCCTCGCCCGGGATGTAAGCGGTGACCTCGATCCCGCTGGTGAGGCGCACACGGGCGACCTTGCGAAGCGCCGAGTTCGGCTTCTTCGGGGTGGTCGTGTACACACGCGTGCAGACCCCACGGCGCTGCGGGGAGCCCTTCAGCGCGGGAGTCTTGTTCTTCTCGACCTTGTCCTGCCGGCCCTTTCGGACCAGCTGCTGGATCGTAGGCACCGTTTCTCCGTTTTCTGTGTGCCAAGGCTTGGTGGAACTAACCTGCGGTGTTCCCGTCGCACACGGCCCCGTGGTCGACCCACGCGGTCGGGTGTGTTGGGTTTATTCCGGCACGGAATCCCATGGGCTGCTGTACAGCGACGGCGCTCACGCGCGGCGCGCCGAAAAGGCGCTCCGGCTTGGCGCGGCGACCGGTGTGCATGCACGCACAAGGACCCGGGGACACCCCAGGCACAAGGTCAGAGCGTACCTAGCGCATCCGGCGCGGTCAAAACAAATGCAACGCCGCAGGTCGCGGCCGTCGACCGGGTGTCGCCCGGGTGTCCCGCGCGCGGCCGCCCGGTGTCGGACCGTCCTCCTGCCGCTCTACCACACCCGGACGGCCGCCGCCACCGGAGCGGGCCCGGACGGGGGCGGACGTCAGGCCGGCCCCCCGGAGGCGGCGACCAGGAGGAGCATGAACAGGCCCCAGATCGCGCACTCCACGTAGCCGATGACCAGCCCGACGGTCGCCATCGCGTCGCCGTCCTCCTTGCGCTCCCGCAGCTGGCTCTTGGCGACGTGGCCCGCGACCACCGCGAGCGGACCCAGTCCGAACAGGCTGAACACCAGGGACGTCACGGCGGCGGCGTTGGTCGGCCGCGGCGGCGGCACCAGGACCGGCGGCGGCAGGAAGGTCTGCGGCACCGGCGGGCCGGCGAGCGTCATCGGCGTCACCATCGGCCCGGAGGGCAGGTCGGCCACCAGCCGGGCGAGCTCGCCGTACGTCTGCGCGGCGCTCGCCGCCTCGAAGCGCTGGCCGTACTCGTCGGCCGTGAGCCGGCCCTCGGCGAACGCGGCCTTCAGCACGTCGACCGTGCGGTCCCGGTCGGTGTGCGCCGCCCGCATCTGCGACTGGTGCAGCGGCCCGGCCGGCTGCGGGCCGAAGGACTGGGGTGCGAAGGACGGGGATGCGGACGGCCACGACCTGTTGTACGGCGCGGGCGACGCCTGTGGAGGCCGGCCCCCGTAGCCGGGGTCCTGCTCGCCCCACGGCTGACCGCCCATCCGCCACCTCCGACACCCGACGAGCACTCGCGCTCACTGACTCTCATAGTGCAGGACGATCCGGGGTGCTGAGTAGTTGCCGGTTTCGGCGACCGGCTCGGGACGCGCCGCGGAGCCCGCCCGGCCCCGTCCGTTCTCACCCGTTCGGCCCAGACGCGCCGAAGATCATCAAGGGGGGCGACAGCCGCCGGTGGGCGATGGCAGGCTGTCGCCCGGACCACCCGTACCGATCAGTAGAGAAGGCCGCCATGCAGGCGTCAGCGCCGCCGTCCCCCGCCCCCGCGCCCGGCACCCGATCGGCGGTGAGCATCCAAGGGCTGTGGAAGCACTTCGGCAGCCAGGCCGCGGTGGCCGGACTGAGCCTGGAACTGCCGGCCGGCGCGTTCATCGGACTGGTCGGCCCGAACGGCGCCGGCAAGACCACCACCCTGTCGATGGTCACCGGCCTGCTCCGGCCCGACCAGGGCACCGTGCTGATCCACGGCGCCGACGTCTGGCGCGACCCGGTCGCGGTCAAGGCCCGGATCGGCATCCTGCCCGAGGGCCTGCGGATGTTCGAACGGCTCAGCGGCCGCGAGCTGCTGCAGTACAACGGCCGGCTGCGCGGACTGCCCGGCGCCGAGGTGGACCGCCGCGCCGAGGAGCTGCTGACCGTCCTGGACCTCGCCGGCGACGCCGACAAGCTGGTCGCCGACTACTCCACCGGCATGCGCAAGAAGATCGGCCTCGCGGCCGCGCTGCTGCACAACCCCGACGTGCTCTTCCTGGACGAACCCTTCGAGGGCGTCGACCCGGTCTCCGCCCAGACCATCCGCGGAGTGCTCAAGCGGTACGCCGCGGCCGGCTCCACCGTCGTCTTCTCCAGCCACGTCATGGAACTGGTCGAGCAGCTCTGCGACTGGGTCGCCGTGGTCAACGCCGGCCAGGTGATCGCCCAGGGCCCCCTGGACGCCGTCCGCGGCGACCGCAGCCTGCACGAGGCCTTCCTCGGCCTGATCGGCGTGCGGGAGGACGACGGCGCCGCGCTCGGCTGGCTCGGCGCCGGCCGGGCCGACGGCGCGCCCGCCGGCGACGGACACCCCGACGGTGACCGGCTCGGGGGCGAGCAGCGGTGAGCACCCCCCAGGCCACCGGCGCCCACCCCGCCGCCACCCCGGTGCCCGACGGCCGGACGGTGGTCCGCGCGCTCGTCGCGCTCAAGCTCCGGCTGCTCCGCAACGGGCTTAGGCGCAGCCCCGGCCGGACCGCCGTCTACGTCGTCGGCGCCGTCGTCGGGCTGCTGTTCGCCGGCCTGATAGCTCTCGCCATGGCGCTGCTCAACGGACACAGCGGCGCCCGTGCCGCCGGGGACGCCGGCGTGATGCTGGCCGGCGTGCTCGCGATCGGCTGGGCCGCGCTGCCGCTCTTCCTCTTCACCAGCGACGAGAGCTCCGACCCGACCCGGCTCACCATGCTGCCGCTGCGCCCCGGACCATTGCTGCGCGGCTCGGTGCTGGCCGCGCTGATCGGGCCCGGCCCGCTGGTCTCGCTGGTGCTGGTCACCGGCGCGGCGCTGTCCGGCGCGGACGGCGCCGCCTCCGCGGTGGCCGCCGTGGTCGGCGTCCCGCTGGCCGTGGTCAGCCTGGTGACGCTCTCCCGCTCGGTCGCCGCCGGCAACGCCCGGCTGCTCTCCAGCCGGCGCGGCAAGGACTTCGCGATCTTCGGCGGCCTGCTCTTCGCCCTGCTGGTCCAGATCGCCAACCTCGGCTCGCAGAGCGTCTTCGGCCGGCCCGGCGCCGAGCTCGACCTCGGCCCGCTCGCACCGGTCGCCTCGGTGCTGCGCTGGGTGCCGCCGGTCAGCGCGGTGGACGCCGCCCGCACCGCCGGCGAGGGCCGCTACGGGCTGGCACTGCTCCAGCTCGCCGCCACCGCCGCGCTGCTGGTGCTGCTCCTGCGCTGGTGGCGGGCCAGCCTCCAGCAGCTGATGGTCACCGCGGACGCCTCCACCCTGGAGGTGGCGCGCGGCGTGCAGTCCTCCCGCGGCTGGGGCTTCCTGCCCGCGGGCCGGACCGGCGCGGTGATGCAGCGCCACCTCCGCTACGCCTGGCGGGAGCCGCGGGCCAAGGCCGCCGTCTTCACCAGCATCGGGATGACCGTGGTGCTCTGCGTGCTGTCGGTGGTCCAGGGCTGGTCCAGCGTCTACCTGATCGCGGCGACCGGGATGTTCCTCGGCCTGCAGATGCTCAACCTGTTCGGCATGGACGGCTCGGCGTTCTGGATGGTCGCCGCCACCCTGCTCACCCCCGCCGACGCCCGGGACGAACTGCGCGGCCGGGCCTACGCGGTGCTCTCGTACGCGGTGCCGGTCACCCTCGTGCTGGCGTTGGCGCTGGCCGCCTTCACCGGCGACTGGGCCGGCCTGGCCCCCGCGCTCGGCGTGGCGTTCACCCTGCTGGGCAGCGCCATCGCGATCGGCGCGGTGCTCAGCGTGCTGGCGCCGTACACCATGCCGGCCGACAACAACCCGATGCGCAACGCGGCGCCCGGCCAGGCCGGCCTGGTGATGCTGAACAGCTTCGGCTCGATGTTCGGCGCCGCGCTGCTCAGCACCCCGGTGGCCGGCTACCTCGGCTGGGCCCTGATCACCGACGGCCCCGCCTGGCCGCTCCTACTCGCCGGCCCGCTCTACGGCGCGCTGGTCGCCTTCCTCGGCATCCGCCTCGCGGCCGGCCGCCTGCTGGAACGCGTCCCGGAGATCCTCGCCAAGACCGTCGAACGCTGACCACGCGCGCGCCGCTCGGAGCGCCCGGCCCCGGAGCGCCCGGCCCCCACCACGGGGCCCGGGCGCTCCGGCATGCCCGAGCCACGTCCCTCCCCGGCCCACCCCGGCACCACCGCCCACTCCCGCGTCCCTCACCCCGCCCGACCGCCGGCCCGGCGGACGTCTCCCCCGGCTCCGCCGCGCGCTCCGGCATCATGGGCGGGAGGCTGTCCTGACCGCAGGGCGGGTACGAGGAGAGCGGGCGACACCGTGGGCAAGGGCAGGCGGCAGGGGCGGACCGGGGCGGACGAGAGCGCCGGGCCGCTGCTGGAGCGGGCGGTGGGGGCGGTGCTGACCGCGCCGGACGAGACGCTGGACCTCGCCCTGGACACCGGGGCCTCGCTGCTGGCGGCCTCCCCCGCCCAGTGGCCGGCGGTGAGCCGGGCGCTGCTCGGGTACGCGGACACCGCGGTCGGCCGGTGCTGGTCGGCGGGGTGGCGCCCGGCCGACCTGGTCCGGGTGGTGCGGCGGGAGCTGAAGCCGGTGCACCTGGCGCTCGCGGTCGACCTGATCGCCGCCGAGGGGCGCCGGCACCCGGCGGCGACGCTCGACCGACGCTGGCAGGAGCAGTTGCGCGAGCTGGAGGCGTCGGTCTGGTGGCAGGGCGACGAGGCGTACCTCGCCGCCTTCGCCCACCGGCACCGGCTGGACCGCTTCGCGCTGGCCACCGCGGTGCTGGAGCTGCTGCGGTCCTGGGGCCGGCTGCCCCCGGTCGCCCCGGTCGGCCCGGCCCCCGGGCAGGGGCCCCGGGTGGAGCGGCGGGCGCGGGGGCCGGTGCCGGGCGAGCCGCGGATGCTGTCCCGGATCCGGGCGCTGCTGGCGAAGGCCGAGTCCACCGACTTCCCGGAGGAGGCGGAGGCGCTCACCGCCAAGGCCCAGCAGCTGATGGCGCAGCACAGCATCGACGAGGCGCTGCTGGCCGTCGCCGGCACGGACCGGAACGCCCCGGCGGCGCTGCGGATCGGCGTGGACAACCCGTACGAGGGCCCCAAGACGATGCTGCTGGACGCGGTGGCGGCGGCCAACCGGTGCCGGGTGGTCTGGGCCAAGGAGTTCGGCTTCTGCACGATCATCGGCTTCGACGGTGACCTGGACGGCGTCGAACTGCTGTACACCTCGCTTCTGGTGCAGGCCACGCACGCGATGAACCGGGCCGGCTCGCGCCAGCACCTGGACGGCGCCTCCCGCACCAAGGCCTTCCGGCACTCCTTCCTGGTGGCGTACGCCGCCCGGATCCGCGAGCGGCTCGCCGCCGCCACCGAGCGGGCGACGAGCGACGCGGCGGCCGGCCGTCACCTGCGCGAGGACGGCACCGAGGAGCAGCTGGTGCCGGACGAGCGGCTGCTGCCCGCGCTGGCGGCCCGGACCGAGGCGGTGGACCAGGAGGTCGGGCGGATGTTCCCGAAGCTGGTCTCGCAGCGGGTCCGGGTGAGCGACGGCGAGGGCTGGGCGGCCGGCCGCGCGGCCGCCGACCGGGCCGCCCTGCACGGCCGGGCCGGCGAGATCCGGCCCTGAGACCCGGGCCGGGGAGATCCGGAGTCGGCGGGCGGGCCTGATAGAACGGACTCCGGGACGAACGAGGGGGAGCGACGGTGACCGAGCCTGGATACCCGGACCGGGTGCGCGGGGCGCTGCTCGGTGGGGCGGTCGGCGACGCCCTGGGCTGGCCGGTGGAGTTCCAGCAGCTGCACCAGATCCGGCAGCAGTACGGCCCGGCCGGGGTGACCGGCCTGCCGTCCGGCGGCCGGATCGCCGAGGTCACCGACGACACCCAGATGACGCTGTTCACCGCCGAGGGCCTGATCCGCGGCTTCGTCCGGGGCTGGTCGGGCGGCGGCGGCTCGGTGCCGGAGGCCGTCCACGGCGCCTACCGGCGCTGGCTGCTCACCCAGAGCCAGGGCGCGCCGGACCAGCAGCCGCTGGCCCGCCCGTACGACGGCTGGCTGCTGCGGCAGCCCTTCCTGTACGCGCGGCGGGCGCCGGGCAACGCCTGCCTCACCGGGGTGTCGTACCACCCGGCGTTCCAGGCGCCGGCGCCGGTCGGGCAGCCGGGGCCGATCAACGCCCACTCCAAGGGCTGCGGCACGGTGATGCGCTCGGCGCCGTTCGGGCTGGCCCGGCTGGGCGCGGAGCAGTCGTTCGGGCTGGCCGCGCAGTGCGCGCAGCTCACCCACGGGCACCCGACCGGCTACCTGGCGGCGGGCGCGTTCGCCGCCCTGGTCGAGCGGCTGGCGAACGGGGTCGAGCCGTGGACGGCGGTCGGGCTGACCGTCGAGCAGGTCCGGGACCTGCCGGGTTCCAAGGAGACCGTGCAGGCGCTGGCCCGGGCGGTGCGGGTGGCCGAGGAGTCCGAGCCGTCGGCGGAGGCGGTGGAGCGGGTCGGGCTCGGCTGGATCGCCGAGGAGTGCCTGGCCATCGCGGTGTACTGCCTGCTGGCCACCGCCTCCGGCCCGGACCCGGCCCGGACGGCGCTGCTGCTCTCGGTGAACCACTCCGGGGACAGCGACTCCACCGGTGCGGTCTGCGGCAACCTGGTCGGCGCGGCGTTCGGCGCCGCCGCCCTCCCGGCCGCCTGGACCGAGGCGGTGGAGGGCAACGAGACGCTGCTGCGGGTGGCGGACGACCTGCTGGTGCTGTTCGGCAGCCGGGATCCGGCCCATCCGGCGCTCGGCGGCCGCTACCCCGCCTGGTAGCCGCGCCGGACCGGCCGGTAAGCCGGCCGGTCCGTGGCAAGCTGGCCGCCCGGCCGTACCCGGTGCTCAGCGGGCCTGCGGGTCGGTGACCTGGCCGAGGAAGAGCGGCCGGCCGGTGCCGGTGTCCCGGATCAGGAAGAGGAACGGCCGGTCGATGTGCAGCTGGACGGGCCGCTTCGGCGCGGCCGCCCCCGCCACCCCGATGCTGACGCCGCTGCCGGCCGCGGCCACGGTGCCCTCCTCGTCCACCTCGATGGTGGCCTTCTGCACCACGGCGCCGATCTTCAGCCGTTCGGACGTGCCGGGCCCGGGGATGCCGCCGAGGTCGGCGTCGTCGAAGGCGGCGTTGACGCCGAGCGCGCGCAGCGTCGGCGTCAGCTCGTTGGCCGTGTCGAAGTGGAAGCGCGGCAGGGTGAGGTCGACCGACCGTTCGGCGAGCGAGTCCAGGATCAGCTTGAGCTGGGCCTGGTCCAGGCCCTTGGCGAAGGCCGCGAAGCCGCCCTGCGCGGGGACCAGCAGGTCCATCGCCAGCCCGCCGTCGGCGTACGGGAGTTCGACGGCCTGCCAGGGCTCGCCGAGGATGCCGCCGGAGCCCTCGGCGTAGCGGAACATGCCGGCCTGGGCCATCGTGCTGACGGCGGGGGTGGAACCGTCGAGCCGGTGGAACGGCCGGTCGGAGGTCTCCGCGGCCTTGAACGGGGAGGCCCACTTCGCCTTGAGGTGGAGCGCGTCGGTGAGCGCCAGCCGGGTGTCCGCGTTGATCATGTTCGGGCCGAAGAGGTCCTTGATCCGGCCCTCGGTCGCCTTCTCGACGGCCGCGTTGACGGCCTTGCGGGCGCCCTCCGGGTCCTTGCGGAAGTCGGTGGTGTGCACGCCGGTGTCGAAGGCGGCGGCGAGGGTGGCCAGGTAGCCCTGGTCGAGCGGGAAGCCCTGCTGCGCCCAGAGGTCGTCGGACTGCCGCAGGGTGAGCCCGTCGGTGGGCGGGATGCGGTGGTTCAGGGCGCCGGTGGCGAGGGCGTACTGCTGCGGGGTGAGCTCGGTGTGCAGAGCCTTGGCGAGCTCGTCGGCGGTGGCGCCGCGGGCGCCGGGCAGCACCATGGCGAGCGCGGTGGCCAGGCCGGACGGCGAGAGCACCACGTTGCGGCCGGCCCGGTCGGGCGCGGCGGTGAGGGTGTGCAGCAGGTCCAGGCCGAAGGCGTCGGTGGCGGCCGCGGTGGCGGCGACCTGCGCCGGGTCGGCAGCCGGCGGCGAGGCGGTCACCGAGGCCCGGACGACGGCGGGCGCGGCGGCGCCGGTGGAGCCGCAGCCGCTGAGCAGCGGTGCGGCGAGGGCCGCGGTGAGCGTCGCGGTGAGAAGCAGGACCGCGGGGCGGCGGGCGGGGGACCGGGTTCCGTGCGTGCGGCTCGTCATGGCGGTTCGACGTGGCGGGCCACCGGCCGGTTCCACCCGTCCGCCCCGGGGGGCTCAGTCCCAGAGCGCCCCGAGCTCCAGCAGCTCGTCCCGGTACTCGATCCGCTCCACCCAGTCCGCCGGCCAGGCCTCCCCGCCGTGGTGGGCGCCGGCGAAGGCGCCGGTCAGACAGGCGATCGAGTCGGAGTCGCCGGAGGAGTACGCGGCGCGGCGGACGGCGGCCACCGGGTCGTCCGGCAGCAGCAGGAAGCAGAGCAGCCCGGTGGCGAGCGCCTCCTCGGCGATCCAGCCCTCGCCGGTGGCCAGGCACGGGTCGGCCTCGACGTCCGGCGCGGCGAGCGCGGCGGCCAGCCGGTCGAGCACGCGGAGGCACTCGTCCCAGCCGCGGGCGATGAAGGACTCCGGGGAGTGGTCGTGGGCGTGCGCCGCGAGGTCGCCGAGCCAGAACTCGTCGTAGCGGGTGCGGCTGGCCAGCGCGTACGCGCGCAGGACGGGGAGCAGCCCGGCGGGCGGCAGCCCCTCGGCGAGCTTGCGGACGGCGTACGCGGTGAGGTCGCTGGCCGCGAGCGCGGTGGGGTGGCCGTGGGTGAGCCCGGACTGCAGCTGGGCCGCGCCGGCCAGCTGCCGGGTGTCGAGCTCGCGGACCAGGCCGATCGGGGCGACCCGCATGTTGGCGCCGCAGCCCTTGGAGCCGACGTCGCTCGCCTCCTGCCAGCGGCGGCCGTGGGAGAGCCGCTCGCAGGAGCGCATGCAGGTGCCGCCGGGGGCGCGGTTGTTCTCCGGCGAGCGCCACCAGTCCACGTACTCCGCGCGGACCGGAGGCTCCAGCCGCAGCGGGTCGAGCGGCCCGCGCTCCAGGGCGGTGCGCAGGCCGCGGCCGAGGGCGAGCGCCATCTGGGTGTCGTCGGTGACGAGGGCCTTCTCGGGAAGCGGGAGCCGCCGCCAGTCCGGGCCCTCGTACGCGGCGATCACGTCGATCGTGCGGAACTCGGTCAGCCGCCCGAGGGCGTCCCCGATCGCCAGCCCCAGCAGTGCCCCCGTCGCCTTGCCCATTCCCGGCTCCCCCCGGCCCTCTCAGACCTCGACCAGCAGTTCCTTTAGCCCCCGGATCACGTAGCCCGGGCGCCATTCGGGCTCGCGGACCGGCCGCAGGCCCGGCGCCCGGCGCAGCAGCGCGCCGAACGACTCGGTGAGCTCCAGTCTGGCAAGCGGGGCGCCGAGACAGAAGTGGATTCCGGCGCCGAAGGTGAGGTGCGGGTTGTCGGTGCGGCCGAGGTCGAGCCGGTCCGGGTCGGCGAAGCGCTCGGGGTCGCGGTTGGCGGAGCCGAAGAGCAGGGCGACCTCGGAGCCGCGCGGGACGGTGACCCCGCGGACCTCGATGTCCTCCAGCACCCAGCGCTCGAACAGCTGCAGCGGCGTGTCCCAGCGCATCAACTCCTCGACGGCGGTGGGCAGCAGGCCGTCGACGTCGCCGCGCAGCCGGGCCAGCTCGGCCGGGTTGCGGAACAGCGCCCACCAGCCGTTGCCGGTGGTGTTGACGGTCGCCTCGTGGCCGGCGTTGAGCAGCAGCACGCAGGTGGAGATCATCTCCTGCTCGCTGAGCGCGTCGGAGCCGTCCTGGGCCTGGATCAGCGCGCTGATCAGGTCCTCGCCGGGGGCGGCCCGGCGCTCGCGGATCAGCGCCCGCAGGTAGTCGGAGAACTCGATGCTCGCGGTGACGGCCCGGCGGGCGGCCTCCTCGGTCGGGTTGAGCTCGTACATGCCGGTGATGTCGGCGGACCACGGGCGCAGCAGGTGCCGGTCGGACTCGGGGACGCCGAGCATCTCGGCGATCACCGCGACCGGCAGCGGCTCGGCGACGGCGGTGATCAGGTCACCGCCGCCGGCCGCGAGCAGGCCGTCGACCAGTTCGCCGGCGAGCCGCCGCACGGTCGGCCGCAGCCCCTCGACCATGCGCGGGGTGAAGGCCTTGGAGACCAGCCGCCGGATCCGGGTGTGGTCCGGCGCCTCCAGGTCGAGCAGTCCGTGGTCGTTCAGCGTGTGGAACGGCTCGTGCGCCGGGTCGGGGGCGGGCCGCCCGAACTCCTCGTGGGTGAAGCGGTGGGTGTACGTCCGCCCGAGCCGCCGGTCCCGCAGCAGCGCGCTGACGTCCTCGTGCCGGGAGACCAGCCACTGGCCGCTGGGCTCGTAGTACGTCACCGGCGCGTGCTCGCGCAGCTCGGCGTACGCGTCGTACGGGTGGGCCACGAACGCCGCCGACCAGGGGTCGAACTTCGCCGTCGTCATCGCTCGATCAACTCCTGGCCGTGAGGGGGTAGCCGGGGTGATCATCGTACGCACGCGGCCTGTCCGTTTTAAGAGTCCCCGGCTTCCGAGTGCACGGCTCAGGAGTGTTCGGCCAGCAGCCGCCGCACCAGCGCCGGGAGGGCGGTGGAGATCGGCTCGCGGATCACCTCGGCCGCCGCCGCGTCGAACGGCGTGGGCTCGCCGTTCACCACGATCAGACGGGCGCCGGACTCCAGGGCGATCTGCGGGAGCGAGGCCACCGGGTAGACCTGGAGGCTGGTGCCGACGGCGATGAAGAGGTCGCAGTTCTTGGCGATCGCGTCGGCCTGCCGCAGCACCACCGGGTCCAGCGCCTCGCCGAACATCACCGTGCGGGGCTTGAGCACCCCGCCGCAGGCCCGGCAGTCGGGATCCGGCTCCCCCGCGGCGACGCGCTCCAGCGCCTCCGCCATCGACCCCACCTCCCGGCACGCCACGCACTGCACCTCCCGTGCGGTGCCGTGCAGTTCGAGCACCTTGCGGGCCGTCAGCCCGGCCCGCTGGTGCAGGCCGTCGACGTTCTGGGTGAGCACCCGGACCGGCAGCCCGCCGCGCTCCAGCTCGACCAGGGCGCGGTGGCCGGCGTTGGGCTCGGCGGCGAGCGCGCCCGCGTCCCGGCGCAGCAGCCAGGCGCGGCGGCGGACCTCCGGATCGGCCAGGTAGGGGCCGATGGTGACCAGCCGTTGGGCCTGCGGGTCGCGCTGCCAGAGGCCGTTCGGGCCGCGGTAGTCGGGGATGCCGGAGTCGGTGGAGATGCCGGCGCCGGTGAGCACGGCGATCAGCGGGCGCTTCGCGTTCATGACCCGGACGCTACGGGCCGGGGCGGCCGGGCCGCCACCGGAATTCCGGCTGCGCCGCGTCGACTCCCGACGCGCCCCGACCCGGGCAGGACCGGCCTTTGATCGCCCGGACCGGAGGGGGCCCCGCCCGGACCGGAGGGGCCCGCGGTGCCGCCCACCGCGGCCCGGCGGTCAGGACGCGCCGAGCCGCGCGGCGCGCCCGGCCGGCCCGCCGAAGCCGGCCAGCGGGGCCAGCGCCGCCAGGTAGAGCACCGCGGCCGCCGGGATCAGGGCCAGGTCGGCCGCCGCCAGCACGGTGCCGGCCAGCACCAGCACCGGGCTCCACCGGCGCAGCGTGCGCGCCCGCCCCGTGGAGGCGGCCACCAGCAGCGCCAGCAGGCCGACGTAGAAGAGCAGCGGGCCGACCGAGTAGAACGCCGGCAGCACCCCCGGCCGGCTCTGGATGTCGTCGAACAGCCGGTGCTGGTCCGCCTTGTCGACGGCCACCGCCCCGACGTACAGGTCGATGCCGATCTGCCCCAGCGACGCCGCCAGGCCCGCGAAGGCCACCCCCGCGGCCGTGTCCGCCGTCAGCCGGCCCGCCGCGCCGCTCGGCGCGAGCCGCCCGCGCAGCGCCGCGAGCACCACGCCGAAGAGCAGCAGCCCCGCGAACATCAGGCTGTGGCCGACCATCCAGCCGGGGCCCGGGTCCCGGGAGCCGTCCAGCAGCCGGATGCCGCCGTACAGCGCCATCAGGGCGGGGCCGCCGACTACGGCGAGCGGGGTGAGGCGGTCGAGCTTCGAGGTCAGGTCGAGCTTCGAGGTCATGGTCTGCTCCGTCTGCGAGGTCCGTACCGACACCGCAGATGCTGTCCGCCGCGGGCCTCGTCGCGGATCGCCCGCACCGGCGAACCACCGCACTCCCCCGCAAGGGGGAGGCCCGCACGGGGGAGGCCCGCACGGGGAGCCCCGCACGGGCCTCCCGGCCGGGGCCCTCAGCCCTCCCCCGCGACGACCGCCCCCGCCTCGTACGCGAACACCACCGCGTGCACCCGGTCCCGCAGCCCCAGCTTGCTCAGCACATTGCTGACGTGCGTCTTCACCGTGTGCTCGCTCACCACCAGCTCGGCCGCGATCTCCGCGTTGGAGAGCCCGCGCGCCAGCAGCCGCAAGGTCTCCCGCTCCCGCGCGGTCAGCTGCTCCAGCAGCCGGGACGACGCCCGCACCGCCCGCTCGGGGGAGCCGGGCCGGCGCGCGGCGAACTCGCCGATCAGCCGCCTGGTCACGGACGGCGCCAGCAGCGCCTCGCCGGAGGCCACCATCCGCACCCCGTGCGCCAGGTCGTCCCGCCGGACGTCCTTCAGCAGGAACCCGCTCGCCCCCGCGTACAGCGCGTCGAACACGTAGTCGTCGATGTCGAAGGTGGTCAGCATGATCACCTTGGTGTCCGGGTACTCGGCGCAGACCCGGCGGGCCGCCTCCAGACCGTCCATCACCGGCATCCGGACGTCGAGCAGCAGCACGTCGGGACGGTGCTCGCGGACCGCCTCGACCGCCTCGGCGCCGTCGCAGGCCTCCGCGACCACCTCGATGTCCGGCTGCGCGTCCAGGATCATCCCGAACCCGGCCCGCACCAGCTCCTGGTCGTCCGCGACCACGACCCGTATCGGCGTCATCCGCCCACCCTCTCCGCCAGGCCCGCTGCGCCCAACGGCAGCCGGGCGCTCACCAGGAAACCCCTGCCCCGCGGTCCGGGCCCGGCCTCGGCCCGTCCGCCGCAGGCCGCCGCCCGCTCCCGGATGCCGACCAGACCCCGCCCGCCGGACCAGTCGCTCACCGCCCGGTCGGCCCGCAGCCGCACCCCGCGCCCGTCGTCGGACACCAGCACCGCCAGCTCCTCCCCCGCCCGGACCACCCGCACCGAGGCCCGCGAGGCACCGGAGTGCTTCACGGTGTTGGTCAGCGCCTCCTGCACGATCCGGTACGCCGCCGCCTGCACCTCGGCCGGCACCGGCCCGCCGCGGTCGTCGCCGTCCAGCTCCAGCTCGACCCGCAGCCCGGCCCCGCGCACCCGCTCGGCGAGCGCGGTCAGTTCGGCCAGTCGCGGCTGCGGCGCCAGCTCCGGCGCCGCGCCGTCCTCCTTCAGCACCCCGAGCACCCGGCGCAGCTGCACCATCGCGTCGCGGCCCGTGTCGGCGATGGTGTCGAACGCCCGGACCGCCCGCTCGGGATCGCCGTGCACCACCAGCGGCCCGGCCTCGGCCTGGATCACCATCAGCGAGACGGCGTGCGCCAGGATGTCGTGCATCTCCCGGGCGATCCGGGACCGCTCCTCGGCCACCGCCCGCGCCGCGTCACTGGCCGCCCGCCGCCCGGCCTCCTCGGCCCGCTCGGTCTCCGCCCGCGCCAGCCGGCGCAGCTCGCGCACCAGCGAGCCGAAGACGAAGGTGCCGATGGTCAGCAGCAGGCTGAAGAACGCGCCGTTCACCGAGTGCGTGCCCAGGATGTTGGAGACCACCAGGACCCCCAGCAGCAGCCCGCGCTGCCAGTCCGCGGCCCGGTCCGCCACCGTGTAGATGGTGACCACCGCGTACACCGGGATCTGCGGCATCACCGAGTGGGCGAGCACCGACACCGGAACCGACGCCAGTCCACTGAGCGCGGCCACCGCCAGCGGCGCCCGGCGCCGCCAGGGCAGCGGCAGGGCGGTGCCGAGCGTCATCGCATAGACCCACCAGGGCCAGTCCGTGTCGTCGTTCCAGACCGACCAGACCGACACCGCGAACGAGAACAGCGCCAGCGGGACGTCCAGCAGGTACGGACTGCCCCCGGCCAGCCGGGTCCACCAGCGCGCCACTCGTCCCACGTTCGTCCCTCCCCCGGACACCGGGAGGTCACTCCCGCGGAGAAGATCATGCCCCACCGGCAGGACGGCCGGCACGCCGTGCTCACCCGTTCCCGACCGTGACACCGCCCGTCCCGGTCCGGGCCAGGATGCTGCGCGGCGCCCCCGGCTGCCGCGGCACCGCCACCTCCACCCCGCCCGTCCCGGCGCTCGCGTCCACCGCGTAGGCGTCCCCGGCCGGCACCCGCAGCCGGACCCCGCCGGTCTCGGTCCGGGCCTCGACCTTCCCCGGCGCGGCGGCGAAGGACGCCTCGATCCCGCCGGTCCCGGACCGCAGCAGCGCCGTCGGCGAGGTCAGCCCGCTCGCCTCCACCCCGCCGGTGGAGACCGTCGCCTCGACCTCGCCCGCCAGCCCGCTCAGCCGCACCCCGCCGGTCTCGGCCGTCACCCGGACCTTCGTCCCGGCCGGCACGTCGATCTCGTAGCCGATCCCGCACTCGTCGCAGTCGTAGGTCAGCGTCAGCGTGCCGTCCTTCAGCTCGTGGCTGCTGCGCGGCGCCTCGCCGTCGAAGCTCTGGTGCTCGGTGACCTTCGCCCCGCTGCCGGCTCCGCCGCGCACGGTGACCCCGCCGGTGTGCCCCTCGACCACCAGCACCCGCACCGGCTCGGTCACCGCGTACGAGACGTCCCGCCGCTCGTCGTCGTCCCAGACGCATCCCGACATCCCGAGCAGCACCGCGCCCGTGATCGCCGCCGCCCCCAGTGCCCGCCTCATCCTCGGCTCCCCTCCACGTCCGTCCGTTCCGACGCCGAAGAGCCTCCCTCGCCCCGCCCCGCCGCCGCCTCGCCCGGACGGGCGGTTTCCCCGCCTCCCCCGCCCGGGGGAGCCGGAGCCGGTGAGGCGCCCCGCGGCGGCCGGGCCCGGGAACGCCGAAGGGCCCGGAGGCGAGATGCCTCCGGGCCCTTCGATGCAGTAGCGGGGACAGGATTTGAACCTGCGACCTCTGGGTTATGAGCCCAGCGAGCTACCGAGCTGCTCCACCCCGCGTCGGTGAACACGACCCTACGCGACTTCGCCCGAGAAGCCCAATCGATTGATCCGACGGCACCGGAGACAGCGCGGAACGCCCCCGCGGACGGAGCCGGGAACGCCGCAGGGCGGCCACCCCGGATGGGGTGACCGCCCTGCGATCGGTGACGCGCGACTCAGCCGGTGTACGGGCCGTAGTCGTAGTCGTCCAGCGGGACCGCCTGGCCGGAGCCGGCGCCGAAGGGCGACAGGTCGTAGTCGTCGTAGCCGACGGCCGAGTACATGGCGGCCTTGGCCTCCTCGGTCGGCTCGACCCGGATGTTGCGGTAGCGGGGCAGACCCGTACCGGCCGGGATGAGCTTACCGAGGATGACGTTCTCCTTGAGGCCCAGCAGCGGGTCCGACTTGGCGTGGATCGCCGCGTCGGTGAGGACCCGGGTCGTCTCCTGGAAGGAGGCGGCCGACAGCCAGGACTCGGTGGCCAGCGAGGCCTTGGTGATACCCATCAGCTGCGGACGGCCGGAGGCGGGGTGACCGCCCTCGGAGACCACGCGACGGTTCTCCTGCTCGAAGCGGCCGCGCTCGACGAGCTCGCCCGGGAGCAGCTCGGCGTCGCCCGACTCGATGATCGTCACGCGGCGGAGCATCTGCCGGATGATGATCTCGATGTGCTTGTCGTGGATCGACACGCCCTGCGAGTTGTAGACCTTCTGGACCTCGGCGACCAGGTGGACCTGGACGGCACGCTGGCCCATGATCCGCAGCACGTCGTGCGGGTTGGTGGCACCCATGGTCAGCTTCTGGCCGACCTCGACCGCCTCGCCCTCGCTGACGAGCAGCTTCACGCGCTTCGAGACCGGGTAGGCGATCTCGTCGCTGCCGTCGTCCGGCGTGATGACCAGCTTGCGGGTCTTCTCGGTGTCCTCGATGCGGACGCGGCCGGCGGCCTCCGAGATCGGGGCCACACCCTTGGGGGTACGGGCCTCGAAGAGCTCGACGACACGCGGCAGACCCTGGGTGATGTCGTCACCCGCCACACCACCGGTGTGGAAGGTACGCATGGTCAGCTGGGTACCGGGCTCACCGATGGACTGGGCGGCGATGATGCCGACCGCCTCACCGATGTCGACCAGCTTGCCGGTGGCCAGCGAGCGCCCGTAGCACATGGCACAGGTGCCGACGGCCGACTCACAGGTCAGGATCGAGCGGGTCTTGACCTCGGCGATGCCGTGGCGGATCAGCTCGTCGATCAGCACGTCACCGAGGTCGGTGTTGGCGGTGGCGAGGAGCTTGCCGTCCACCGTGATGTCCTCGGCGAGCATGCGGGCGTACACGCTGGTCTCGACGTCGTCGGCCTTGCGCAGCACGCCGTCGGCGCCCACGGAACCGATCGCCAGCTTCAGGCCGCGCTCGGTGCCGCAGTCCTCCTCGCGAATGATGACGTCCTGGGAGACGTCGACCAGACGACGGGTGAGGTAGCCGGAGTCGGCGGTACGGAGGGCGGTGTCGGCCAGACCCTTACGGGCACCGTGGGTGGAGATGAAGTACTCCAGCACGGAGAGACCCTCACGGAACGACGCCTTGATGGGTCGCGGAATGGTCTCGTTCTTGGCGTTCGACACCAGACCACGCATACCGGCGATCTGGCGCATCTGCATCATGTTCCCTCGGGCGCCCGAGTCGACCATCATGAAGATGGGGTTCGTCTTCGGGAAGTTCGCGGACATGGCGTCCGCGACCTCGTTGGTCGCCTGGGTCCAGATGCCGACGAGCTCCTGCTTGCGCTCGTCGTTGGTGATCAGACCGCGCTCGTACTGCTTCTGGACCTTCTCCGCCTTCGCCTCGAAGCCCTCCAGGATCTGGGGCTTGCTCGGCGGGACGATGACGTCCGAGATCGAGACGGTGACACCCGAGCGGGTCGACCAGTGGAAGCCGGCCGCCTTCAGGTTGTCCAGGGTCGCCGCGACGACGACCTTGGGGTAGCGCTCCGCCAGGTCGTTGACGATCGCGGAGAGCTGCTTCTTGCCCACCTCGTAGTCGACGAACGGGTAGTCCTCGGGCAGCAGCTCGTTGAAGAGCGCGCGGCCCAGGGTGGTGTTCAGGCGGAAGGACTCGCCCTCGAACCAGGTCGGCTGACCGTCCTCGTCCACCGGCGCGGTCCAGCCGCGGGGCGGGACGGTGCCGATCGGCAGGCGCAGCTCGATCGGGGCCTGGACGTCCAGCTCGCGGGCGTCGAAGGCCATGATCGCCTCGGCGGTCGACGAGAAGGAGCGGCCGGCGCCCTTCACGTTCTCGCGGTCCGAGGTCAGGAAGAACAGACCGAGCACCATGTCCTGGGTCGGCATGGTGACGGGGCGACCGTCGGCCGGCTTCAGGATGTTGTTCGAGGACAGCATCAGGATGCGGGCCTCGGCCTGCGCCTCCGCGGAGAGCGGCAGGTGGACGGCCATCTGGTCACCGTCGAAGTCCGCGTTGAACGCGGTGCAGACGAGCGGGTGGATCTGGATGGCCTTGCCCTCGACCAGCTGCGGCTCGAAGGCCTGGATGCCGAGGCGGTGCAGGGTGGGTGCACGGTTCAGCAGCACCGGGTGCTCGGCGATGACCTCTTCGAGCACGTCCCACACGACCGGGCGGGCGCGCTCGACCATGCGCTTGGCCGACTTGATGTTCTGCGCGTGGTTCAGGTCGACCAGGCGCTTCATCACGAACGGCTTGAAGAGCTCCAGCGCCATGGCCTTGGGCAGACCGCACTGGTGCAGCTTGAGCTGCGGGCCGACGACGATGACCGAACGGGCCGAGTAGTCGACGCGCTTGCCGAGCAGGTTCTGGCGGAAACGACCCTGCTTGCCCTTCAGCATGTCGCTGAGGGACTTCAGCGGACGGTTGCCGGGGCCCGTGACCGGGCGGCCGCGACGACCGTTGTCGAACAGGGCGTCGACCGCCTCCTGGAGCATGCGCTTCTCGTTGTTCACGATGATCTCGGGCGCGCCGAGGTCGAGAAGCCGCTTCAGGCGGTTGTTGCGGTTGATGACGCGGCGGTACAGGTCGTTCAGGTCGGAGGTCGCGAAGCGGCCACCGTCCAGCTGCACCATCGGACGCAGGTCCGGCGGGATGACCGGGACGCAGTCCAGCACCATGCCGTTGGGCTTGTTGGTGGTCTGCAGGAACGCCGAGACGACCTTGAGGCGCTTCAGCGCACGGGTCTTCTTCTGGCCCTTGCCGGTGCGGATGATCTCGCGCAGGCGCTCGGACTCCTCCGCCAGGTCGAAGGTCTCCAGGCGGTCCTTGAGGGCCGCCGCGCCCATCGAGCCGGAGAAGTAGGTGCCGAAGCGGTCGCGCAGCTCGCGGTAGAGCAGCTCGTCGCCCTCGAGGTCCTGGACCTTGAGGTTCTTGAAGCGGGCCCACACCTCGTCGAGGCGGTCGAGCTCGCGCTGCGCGCGGTCGCGCAGCTGCTTCATCTCGCGCTCGGCGCCCTCGCGCACCTTGCGGCGCACGTCGGCCTTGGCGCCCTCGGCCTCCAGCTCGGCCAGGTCGGTCTCGGCCTTCTTGGCGCGGGCCTCGAGGTCGGCGTCGCGGCGGTTCTCGATCTGCTGGCGCTCGACCGAGACGTGCGCCTCCAGGGACGGGAGGTCGCGCTGGCGACGCTCGTCGTCCACCCAGGTGATCATGTAGGCGGCGAAGTAGATGACCTTCTCGAGGTCCTTCGGCGCCAGGTCGAGCAGGTAGCCCAGACGGGACGGGACACCCTTGAAGTACCAGATGTGGGTGACCGGGGCGGCCAGCTCGATGTGGCCCATCCGCTCGCGGCGCACCTTGGCGCGGGTCACCTCGACGCCGCAGCGCTCGCAGATGATGCCCTTGAAGCGGACGCGCTTGTACTTACCGCAGTAGCACTCCCAGTCCCGGGTCGGGCCGAAGATCTTCTCGCAGAAGAGGCCGTCCTTTTCGGGCTTCAGGGTGCGGTAGTTGATGGTCTCCGGCTTCTTGACCTCGCCGTGCGACCACTGGCGGATGTCGTCGGCGGTGGCCAGGCCGATGCGGAGCTCGTCGAAGAAGTTGACGTCAAGCACTGGTCGTCAAGCCCTCTTTCGTAAGTCGAGAGTCGTTCGTGTGGTCTGAGGGGGGCCTGGGGGCGGGCCGGCTGCTCAGCGGGCAGCCGGCCCAACCTCCGTCAGACCTCTTCGACGCTGCTCGGCTCGCGCCGGGACAGGTCGATGCCGAGCTCCTCGGCGGCGCGGAACACGTCCTCGTCGGAGTCCCGCATCTCGATGGACTGGCCGTCCGAGGACAGCACCTCCACGTTGAGGCAGAGCGACTGCATTTCCTTGATGAGGACCTTGAAGGACTCGGGAATGCCGGGCTCGGGGATGTTCTCGCCCTTGACGATGGCCTCGTAGACCTTCACACGGCCGAGAACGTCGTCGGACTTGATGGTGAGCAGCTCCTGCAGCGCGTACGCGGCGCCGTACGCCTCAAGGGCCCACACCTCCATCTCACCGAAGCGCTGACCACCGAACTGCGCCTTACCACCGAGCGGCTGCTGGGTGATCATCGAGTACGGGCCGGTCGAGCGGGCGTGCAGCTTGTCGTCGACCAGGTGGTGCAGCTTGAGGATGTACATGTAGCCGACCGAGATCGGCATCGGGAACGGCTCGCCGGAGCGGCCGTCGAACAGCTGGGCCTTGCCGGTGGAGTTCACCAGGCGCTCACCGTCACGGGTGAGGGTGGTGTTGTCCAGCAGACCGGTGATCTCGTCCTCGCGGGCGCCGTCGAAGACCGGGGTGGCGAGGTTGGTGCCGCCCTCGACGGTGTCGGCGCCGATCGCCTGCAGGCGCTGGGCCCACTCGTCGGCGAGGCCGGAGACGTCCCAGCCCTGCTTGGCGAGCCACCCGAGGTGGATCTCCAGGACCTGTCCCGGGTTCATTCGGGACGGGACGCCCAGCGGGTTGAGGATGATGTCGACCGGGGTGCCGTCGGCGAGGAACGGCATGTCCTCGACCGGCAGGATCTTGGAGATGACACCCTTGTTGCCGTGGCGGCCGGCGAGCTTGTCACCGTTGGTGATCTTGCGCTTCTGGGCCACGTAGACGCGGACCAGCTGGTTCACGCCCGGGGGCAGCTCGTCGCCCTCTTCGCGGTCGAAGACGCGGACGCCGATGACCTTGCCGGACTCACCGTGCGGCACCTTCAGCGAGGTGTCGCGGACCTCACGGGCCTTCTCACCGAAGATCGCGCGGAGCAGGCGCTCCTCCGGGGTCAGCTCGGTCTCACCCTTCGGGGTGACCTTGCCGACCAGGATGTCGCCGGTGACGACGTCGGCGCCGATGCGGATGATGCCGCGCTCGTCGAGGTCGGCGAGGACCTCCTCGGAGACGTTCGGGATGTCCCGGGTGATCTCCTCGGGGCCGAGCTTGGTGTCACGGGCGTCGACCTCGTGCTCCTCGATGTGGATCGAGGAGAGGACGTCGTCCTGCACGAGGCGCTGCGACAGGATGATCGCGTCCTCGTAGTTGTGACCCTCCCACGACATGAACGCCACGAGCAGGTTCTTGCCGAGGGCCATCTCGCCCTCGTCGGTGCACGGGCCGTCGGCCAGGACCTGGCCGGCCTCGACCCGGGCGCCCTCGTCCACGAGCACCTTCTGGTTGAAGGAGGTGCCCTGGTTCGAGCGGGTGAACTTGGCGGCGCGGTACGTGGTGTACGTGCCGTCGTCGTTGGCCACGGTGACGTAGTCGGCCGAGACCTCCTGGACGACACCGGCCTTCTCGGCGGTGATGACGTCGGCGGCGTCGACGGCGCAGCGGTACTCCATGCCGGTACCGACCAGCGGAGCCTCGCTCTTCAGCAGCGGCACCGCCTGGCGCATCATGTTCGAGCCCATGAGCGCGCGGTTGGCGTCGTCGTGCTCGAGGAACGGGATCATGGCGGTCGCGACCGACACCATCTGGCGCGGCGAGACGTCCATGTAGTCGATCTCGGTGCCCGGGATGTAGTCGATCTCGCCACCACGGCGGCGGACCAGGACGCGCGGCTCGGCGAAGTGCAGGTCCGCGGTCAGCGGCGCGTTCGCCTGGGCGATGACGTAGCGGTCCTCCTCGTCGGCGGTCAGGTAGTCCACCTGCTCGGTGACCACACCGTCGACGACCTTGCGGTACGGGGTCTCGATGAAGCCGAAGGCGTTGACCCGGCCGTACGAGGCCAGCGACCCGATCAGACCGATGTTCGGGCCTTCCGGGGTCTCGATCGGACACATGCGGCCGTAGTGCGAGGGGTGCACGTCACGGACCTCGAAGCCGGCGCGCTCACGGGAGAGACCACCGGGACCGAGGGCGGACAGACGACGCTTGTGGGTCAGGCCCGACAGCGGGTTCGTCTGGTCCATGAACTGCGACAGCTGGCTGGTGCCGAAGAACTCCTTGATGGAGGCGACGACCGGCCGGATGTTGATCAGGGTCTGCGGCGTGATCGCCTCGACGTCCTGGGTGGTCATGCGCTCGCGCACGACGCGCTCCATGCGGGCGAGACCCGTACGGACCTGGTTCTGGATGAGCTCGCCGACGTTGCGCAGGCGGCGGTTGCCGAAGTGGTCGATGTCGTCGACCTCGACCACGATGTCGCGGCCCTCGTCGTCACGCCACTCGGTCTCGCCCGCGTGCAGCTTCACCAGGTACTTGATCGCACCGATGATGTCCGGCTCGGTGAGCACGCCGGAGTCCAGCGACTCGGCGTTGCCCAGCTTGCGGTTGACCTTGTAGCGGCCGACCTTCGCGAGGTCGTAGCGCTTCGGGTTGAAGTAGAGGTTCTCCAGCAGCGTCTGCGCGGCCTCACGCGTCGGCGGCTCGCCCGGGCGCAGCTTGCGGTAGATGTCCAGCAGCGCGTCGTCCTGGCCCTGGGTGTGGTCCTTCTCCAGGGTGGCGCGCATCGACTCGTACTCGCCGAACTCCTCGAGAATCATCTCGTTGGTCCAGCCGAGCGCCTTGAGCAGCACGGTGACGGACTGCTTGCGCTTGCGGTCGATGCGGACGCCGACCATGTCGCGCTTGTCGATCTCCATCTCCAGCCAGGCACCACGCGAGGGGATGACCTTGCAGGAGTAGATGTCCTTGTCGGACACCTTGTCCAGGGTGGAGTCGAAGTACACACCCGGGGAGCGGACCAGCTGCGAGACGACGACACGCTCGGTGCCGTTGATCACGAACGTGCCCTTGTGGGTCATGAGCGGGAAGTCGCCCATGAAGACCGTCTGAGACTTGATCTCACCGGTCTCGTTGTTGGTGAACTCGGCCGTGACGAAGAGCGGAGCCGCGTACGTGAAGTCGCGGTCCTTGCACTCGTCAATGGAGTTCTTCGGCGGCTCGAAACGGTGGTCGCGGAAGGTCAGCGACATCGACCCGCTGAAGTCCTCGATCGGCGAGATCTCCTCGAAGATCTCCTCCAGACCGGACTTCGTGGGGACGTCCTGACCACTCTCCAGGGCCGCCTCGACCCGGGCCTTCCAGGCCGCGTTGCCGAGCAGCCAGTCAAAGCTCTCGGTCTGCAGGGCCAGGAGGTTCGGGACCTCAAGGGGCTCCTTGATCTTCGCGAACGAGACGCGGAGCGGGGCGGTGGATGCGGCGGAATTGTTCGAGGCGTTGCGCGGCGCGGCCAAGAGGGGGGTCCTTCCGAGGGCTCGGAGCTCACTACGCGCGTACCAGCCGGGCCTGCTTGGGCTTGGTCCCGCCTCCCTCGCCACTGGCTCTGCCGTGGGTGGAACCCCAGGTCAGAGCCGCTTTGCGGAGGCGATGCCAGACCCCTTCAGGGCAACGCAAACTCCGGGCGACGAGTCACGGAGCAGCTAACAGGCAGCGCAAAGGGACAGTGTAGCCAAACGGCACACTGCTGTCCAGCTCTGATTCGGAAACCGAATCGGAGACTCCTCCCGGTAGCCGGCGGGCGCGGACGCCCACCGGGTACTGCACTGGCCCGGGAACTCCCGGGCCTCCACAACTCACGTGGAGTCACTTCCCGCCGGAGGCGCTGGTTATGCATCCAGCGGCAAACCAACCGGGCGGGCTCGCGCCTTGAGAATCGCGCGCCGCGCCTGGTTCGTCAAGGGCCCGCCTCCGGCGCGGACCTCGACCCGTTCATCGCCGCTGACCCGCCCGGCGTTACAGAAGCCGTGGTGAGGGCCACTCTCGATGACAGCGATCACCATACCCGTCCGCACCGACGGTGCCGAGTGCGCTCTCGGCCACACGGCCCCGTCGGACCCGTCCGCGCGGCCGGGCCCGGGTACGCGAAGAGGCCGGGCCGACCACCCGCAAGGGTGATCGGCCCGGCCTCGGAGCTCCGGCCCCCTCAGAGGGGGCGCAGGGGCACCTCCCGGCCGCTAGGGCCGGGGGAGAGTCACTTGACGGTGACCTTGGCGCCGGCACCCTCGAGGGCGGCCTTGGCCTTCTCGGCAACGTCCTTGGCAACCTTCTCCAGGACCTTGGCACCAGCGGTGTCAACGAGGTCCTTGGCCTCCTTCAGGCCGAGGGAGGTCAGGGTGCGCACCTCCTTGATGACCTGGATCTTCTTGTCGCCGGCGGCGTCGAGGATGACGTCGAACTCGTCCTGCTCCTCAGCGGCCTCGGTCGGGGCGCCCGGGCCGGCAACGGCGGCAACGGCGACCGGAGCGGCAGCGGTGACGTCGAACTTGTCCTCGAAGGCCTTCACGAAGGCGGCGAGCTCGATGAGGGTGAGCTCCTCGAACTGCGCGAGCAGCTCGTCCTGGGTCAGCTTCGCCATGATGGCGTCCTTCCACTAAATCGGCAGGTGGTGCCGTATGTACGGGTTGGGCGGGCACGGGCCCGCAGCGAGGCGTGAGCCTGCGGAATTACTCCGCGGCCTCGTCCTCGGCGGCGGGAGCCGGCGTACCGGCACCGCCCTGCTCGACCTTGTCGCGCAGCGCGTCCACGGTGCGGACGAGCTTCGACGGCAGGGCCTGGAAGAGCGCGGCAGCCTGGGACTGCTTGGCCTTCAGGGCACCCGCCAGCTTGGCGAGCAGCACCTCGCGGGACTCGAGGTCCGCGAGCTTCTTGATGTCATCGGCGGACAGTGCCTTGCCGTCAAGGACACCGCCCTTGATGACGAGAGCGGGGTTGTCCTTGGCGAAGTCACGCAGAGCCTTCGCCGACTCCACCGGGTCACCGGTGACGAAGGCAACAGCCGTCGGACCGGCGAACAGGTCGTCGAGCTCAGTGATCCCGACCTCGTTGGCCGCGATCTTGGTCAGCGTGTTCTTCACCACGGCGTACTGGGCGTTCTCACCCAGCGAGCGACGCAGGGTCTTGACCTGCTTCACCGTAAGACCGCGGTACTCGGTCAGCACGGCCGCGTTCGAGCCACGGAACATCTCCGTGATCTCGGCGACGGCAGCAGCCTTGTCGGGCCTAGCCATAGGCGTACGCCTCCTTCCGTGATGTCGAAGTCGGGCCGACCGCAAGAGTCGACCATTCGCGCCGCGGACCACCGAACGGAAGGAAAGCTCCTGCGGAAAAGCAGATGAGCCCCGGTGCGCAGGCGCACGGGGCTCAGCACGACCTCGACAGGCCCACGCGCGAACACGGGGGACCCGGAAGTCCAAGCTCCAAACAATCCTGCGCGGGCTGCCTGCGACGAAGCGCAGATCCTTCGGTCGCGTACCTCTCGCGAGAGCACGGCGACAACCAGCGGTCTTTGGCTCGGCAACAATAACCGGCCTCCGCCGTCCGGGGCAAATCGCCCGCCCCCGCCGGTCCCGCTCCGGCCCTCCGCCGGTCAGCGGGCCAGCGGGGAGACGCCGCGGGTGCCCGCGTCCACGGCGTCCGCCTCGGCCGGTGCCTGCACCGACAGGGCGCCGGCGGGCTCGGAGTAGAGCACCGAGTCGTCCGCCCGGCCGCTCTCCCCGGTGCCGGTCCGCTGCAGCTTGACCAGCTGGTCCTTGTCGTTGAGCCAGAGGTCCAGGGTCAATGAGACCGACCCGCCGGGGGCGAGCGCGGCGCGCAGGCCCTCCCGGCGGGTCTGGCTCAGCTGGGACTGCGCGGCCGCGTAGCGCTCGGCGTTGGTGGTGACCCGGTAGTGCTCGACCGCCGAGTCCTCGAACTTCTCCTCGCCGACGTACTGCGCCTCCACCCCGTCCGCGGTCGCGGCGGCCAGCGCCTCGACCGGGTTGAGCAGGTCGATCAGCCCCGCGTACGGGATCTCCCGGTGGCCGTCCGCGCCCGGCGGGCCGGAGAACCGCTCCCAGTGCCGGCCGCCGAGCCGGGCCGCGGTGGCGGCGTCGCCGCCCTGGTACGCCACGGTGTCCACCACGATCAGCTGCTCGGCCTCGGCCGGGGTGGACCGTTTCACCTGCAGCGCGGTCTTCGGCAGCCAGAACAGCGGGCCGGAGCCGGCGTCCGCCCCCAGCCGGTAGCTGACCCTGGCCCGGCGGGCGGTCTGCATGGCGAGCTGGGCGGAGAGCAGGACCCCGTGCGGGGAGCGGTCGGTCGGCTTGGCCGGGCCGGTCGGCGAGGCACTGGTCGGCGTCGGCGTGCCGGACGGCGCGGGCGGTGCGTCACCGCCCCCGCCGCAGGCCGTCAGGCCGCCCGCCAGCAGCGCCGCGGCGACCGCCGCGGCCAGCCGCTGCCGCACCGCCATGCCGCTCCCCTTCCGTCCCGTCCGTACGGTCTGTCCCGCCCGTTCCGTCTGCTCCGAGTCACCTTGCCACCAGTCGGCCGGTCAGGTGGTGGCGCCCCCCTTGCCGGCCTTGAGGTCGGCGAGTTCCGCGACGTCGGAGGGGTCGGGCGCCTCGGTCGGGACCTTGGTGCCGTAGTCCGCGTAGGTGACGGTGACCTTGAACGGGCCGGCCTTGGTCTCGGCCTGCTCGGTCCGCTTGACCACCAGGTTGTCGGCGTCCACCCAGACGTCGACCGTCTCGCTGGTGATGCCGGCGGTGCTGAGGTTCTTCTTCAGCTTCTCGGCCTGCTCGGCGGTCAGCCCGCGGCCGGTCGCGGCGGCCAGGTCGGCCACGGCGAGCTCACCGGTGTAGTGCGTGGTCTGCTTGCCGCCGACGGTCTCCTGGCCGGCCTCGCTGACCTTGCCCGAGGCGATCAGGGTGCGGACGCCCTCGACCGGGTCGGCGTTCTTCAGCTGGTCGCCGCCGATCGCGCCCTGCTGGCCCAGGTCCGCGTAGCTGTAGTGCAGCCAGTGCTTGCCGTCCAGCTCCGTCACCGCCTGCCCGCCGACCCGCAGGTACATCCCGTCCTTGAGGTAGCGGGCCGTCATGGTGCTGCCGCCGGTGAGGGCGGAGAGCTTCTTGCCGGCCGGGGTGCCGGACATGTCCATCCGCAGCTCGCCCTGGAGGCCCTCGGCCCAGGAGACCGTCCCGGTGGCCGTGATCTGACCGCCGGCGAGGCTGATCTCCTCGGTGATCTTCGCGGAGGTCTGCGAGCCGGTCTTCTCGGTGACCAGCTTGAGGTAGGCGGCCGGGGTCAGCTTCGCCGGCGGCTCCTTGGTCGGCTCGGCCGTCGGGGTCGGCGCGGCGGTGGTCGGCTGCGCGGCGGCGGCCGTGGTCGGCGCGGCGGGCGCGGCGTCGGTCTTCTTCGCGTCGTTGTCGCACGCGGTCGCCGTCAGGGCCAGCGCGGCCACGACGACGGCTATGGCGGTGTTGCGGGTTCGAGCCATGATTCCCCCTCCGAGGGGCTCCGGGACGCACGGTGTGCCCGGGGATGACGAGGCGGCGGGCCTTCCGGGCTCAGCCGCCGAGGATCTTGGAGAAGTCCGCGCCGCTGCCGACCTCGGCGGCGGCGGGCGCTTCGATCCGGGGAGCGGAGCCGAGGCCCGAGTACGTCACGGTGACGGCCTGCTTCTCGCCGGCCTTGTCGCCGTACTCCCTGAGCTGCACCAGCTCCTGCTTCGCGTTGATCCAGAAGTCGACGGTCAGCGTGTTGCCGCTCACCGCGAGCGTCTGCTGGACGGCGGCGCGCTGGTCGGCGCCGAGCGCGGCCAGGGCCTCGGTGATCTTGGCGGCGTCCTCGACCGCGTGGTAGTGCGTGGTCTGCGCCCCGCCGACGGTCTCCGGCCCGACCTTGGCCGGACTGCCGGTCTGGGCCGCCACCGTCAGCTGGAGGACCGGATTGGTCACCTGGGCGGTGGTGAGGAACATCCCGGCCATCGGGCCGATGAGCTTGTCCTTCGGCCCGACCTTCGCCCAGTGCTTGCCACCGGCCCCGGCCGTCTTCTCGGCGCTGCCCAGGTAGACGTCGTCGCCGAGCACCCGGACCTTCGTCGTCGCCTTGCCCCGACCGGTCAGGTCGAGGTCGGTCCCCTGCTTCCACTGGGCGGCGCCGGCCATCGTGTCCTCGGGCAGCACCAGCTCGACGCTGCCGTTGCCGAACTTCTGCATCACCAGGGCCGAGGCGGCCAGCGCGGCCTTCGGGTCCAGTTCGAGCGCCTTGCCGGGGGCGGCGTCGCCCGCGGCCTTGGTGCCGGCCTTGCCGTCGCTGCCGCAGGCCGTCAGCCCGCTCACCAGGACGGCCGCCGTGACGGCGACGGAAGCGAGGCGCAGAGTACGCATGAAGAAACCCCCCGTTGGGACCTGATTCTCAGGTCGTCCCCGGGAGACTCTAACGAATCGCCGAGCGCGCGCCCCACCGGATATCCCCGGTCCGGTCACCCCGTCGCGGCCGGGCTCTCCGCGGGCGTTCCGGGGTCGGAGACGTCGGTCGTGGTGACCACGGTTCCGGCGCTGCCCTGGACGGTGGCGCGGAGCCGGACCAGCCGGTCGCCGGGCGCCACCCAGAAGTCGTAGCCGATCGCGGCGACCCCGTGCTGCTGGTACCAGCCGGCCAGCACGGCCCGCCGCTCCGGGGCCAGGCCCTCGTCGGCGGCGAGGAACTCGGCGACCGGCGCCGAGCCCCGGTAGTGCGCGACCGTGGTGCCGGCCAGCTGCTCGCCGCCGAGCGGGGTGAGCTTCCCGGCCAGCGCCATCGAGTGCGCCGGGCCGCCCGGGTTGGCGACCAGCCCGCTCAGCCAGCCGCCCGCGTAGGCCGCGCCGGGGGCCCGCGGGTCCAGCGACTCGGCGGCGGCCCGGTCCGCGCGCTTCGCCGGCCCCCCGTCGTACGCGAGCTCCAGCGATCCGTCCTGGGCCCGCAGCCGGGCGGTGCCCTGCTCGTCGGTGACGGTCAGGTCGGCGGTGTCCCCGGCGCCCCAGGCGACGGTGCCGGTGGCGGTGCGCCGCCCGGCCGGGCCCTCCTCGACCACCTGGACGCGGGCGCCGCCGGAGTCGTCCAGGGTCTGGGCGGCCGAGAGCAGCACCTGCTTGGGCGGCCGGACGGTCGCCGCCGCGTCGGCCGGCGTGCGGTCCCCCGAGACGGCCAGCAGGCTGCAGGCGGTGAGACAGCCGGCGAGCAGCAGCAGGGCCGCCCCCCAGGCGGCGGGGCGAAGGGCGGGCGGCACGGCACACTCCGGCGGTCACACAATCACACGATCGGACCGGCTGAGCGTACGACGAGCCGCGCCGCGCGTCCTCCCCGTCCCGGTCTCGATCCGGACACGACGACGGGCCCGCACCCCCCGTGAAGGGGGTACGGGCCCGTCGTGCGGACTGCGGCTGCGCCCAGGACGCGGCTACCGGTCGGAGCTCAGGGCTCAGACGGCGGCCGGGTCCTCCTCGACCAGGAGGTTGCGGGTGCGGTTCGGGTCGACCGGGATGCCGGGGCCCATGGTGGTGGTGAAGGCGGTCTTCTTGATGTACCGGCCCTTCGCGGCGGACGGCTTGGCGCGGAGCACCTCGTCCAGCGCGGCGGCGTAGTTCTCGACCAGCTGCTCGTCGGTGAAGGAGGCCTTACCGATGATGAAGTGCAGGTTCGAGTGCTTGTCGACGCGGAACTCGATCTTGCCGCCCTTGATGTCGTTGACAGCCTTGGCGACATCCGGGGTGACGGTGCCGGTCTTCGGGTTCGGCATCAGACCACGGGGACCGAGCACGCGGCCGAGGCGGCCGACCTTGCCCATGAGGTCCGGGGTGGCGACGACGGCGTCGAAGTCCAGCTTGCCCTTCGCGACCTCGTCGATGAGCTCGTCGGCACCGACGATGTCGGCACCCGCAGCACGCGCGGCCTCGGCACGCTCGCCGGTCGCGAAGACCAGGACCCGAGCGGTCTTACCGGTGCCGTGCGGGAGGATCACGGTGCTGCGGACCATCTGGTCGGCCTTGCGCGGGTCGACACCCAGACGCATGGCGACCTCGACGGTGCCGTCGAACTTGGTGGTGCTGGTCGCCTTGGCGAGGCGGACGGCCTCGAGGGGGGCGTAGAGGCGCTCGCGGTCGACCTGAGCGTCCGCGGCCTTCAGAGCCTTGCTGCGCTTCACTGCTGCTCCTGAATGGTGATTGGAGTTGTGGTAGTCAACGGGCCTGCGCAGGCCCTACCACGGGGACGGCTGAAACATCGTTTCCCTGGCGGGAAGGGGGGAGCTCAGCCCTCGACGGTGATGCCCATCGACCGGGCGGTGCCGGCGATGATCTTCTCCGCCGCGTCCAGGTCGTTGGCGTTGAGGTCGGGCATCTTGGTGGTGGCGATCTCGCGGACCTGGGCGCTGGTGAGCTTGGCGACCTTGGTCTTGTGCGGCTCGCTGGAGCCCTTCTCGACACCGGCGGCCTTCAGGATGAGGCGCGCGGCCGGCGGCGTCTTCGTGATGAAGGTGAAGGAGCGGTCCTCGTAGACCGTGATCTCCACCGGCACGATCATGCCGCGCTGCGACTCGGTCGCGGCGTTGTAGGCCTTGCAGAACTCCATGATGTTGACGCCGTGCTGACCCAGCGCGGGGCCGACCGGCGGCGCCGGGTTGGCCGCACCGGCGTTGATCTGGAGCTTGATAAGCCCCGTGACCTTCTTCTTCTTGGGAGGCATTTCTCTCCGGGTCCTTCCGAGAGGTGATTGCTGGTGCGTGCGGAACCGGGGCGACACCCGGCCGCCAGCACACACATCGGACCAGGCTAACGTCTCAGCGCCGCTGGACCAAAACGGATTCGGGGCGGAGCCGTCGGCCCCGCCCCGGATCCGGAAACCGTTGGGACTAGTTCTTCTGGATCTGGTCGAAGGAGAGCTCGACCGGGGTCTCCCGGCCGAAGATCTCGACCAGGCCCTTGACCTTCTTCGAGTCGGGGTTGATCTCGTTGATGGTCGCCTGCAGGGTGGCGAACGGGCCGTCGGTGACGGTGACCGAGTCGCCGACCTCGAAGTCGAGCACCTGGACCTCGACCGGGCGGACCGGCGAGGCCTTGCCGGCCTCCTTGGCCGCCTGGCGCTCGACGTCCGGGGCGAGCATCTTGACGACCTCGTCCAGGGTCAGCGGGTACGGGTCGTAGGCGTTGCCGACGAAGCCGGTGACACCGGGGGTGTTGCGCACGACGCCCCAGGACTCCGGGGTGAGGTCCATGCGCACCAGGACGTAGCCGGGGAGCTTGTTCTGGCGGATGGTCTTGCGGTCGCCGTTCTTGATCTGGACGACCTCCTCCTGCGGCACCTCGGCCTGGAAGATGTACTCCTCGACGTTCAGCGAGACCGCGCGCTGCTCCAGGTTCTGCTTCACGCGGTTCTCGTAGCCGGCGTAGGTGTGGATCACGTACCACTCGCCCGGCATGAAGCGCAGGTCCTCGCGGAACTTGGCGACCGGGTCGACCTCGACGGCGGGCTCGGCCTCGACCTCGACGGCCTCGGCCCCGGCCTCGTCCGCGGTCTCCTCGGCGGCGAACTCCTCGTCGGACTCCACGTGCAGCGCGGCCTCCTCGGCGGGCTCGCCGGCCTCGGCCTCGTCGAAGGCCTCGACCTCGTCCTCGTCGCTGTCCGAGGCGTCCACGATCTGCTCGGCGGACTCGGCGTCGTCAGCCAGCTCGGCCGCGTCCAGCTCGGCGGCGACATCCGCCTCGCGGACGGTCTCGTCGGCGTCGTACAGGGGGGACTCAGACACGGTGGCTGCTTCTTTCCTGGAGATGGTGAAGGTGGCGCGCTCCGGGGCCGCTCCGGCGGGGCACCGCTCGCGCGGGTGCCAGGAGCTGCCTCGGAGACTTCAACAGTACCGAGTCAACGGTAGCGGCCGCGTACGTCCGGCGCCGACAGCTCGACCCGGGCCGAAGAATCGGCCCGGGTCGGGAAGCTGTTTCGAAGGTGGGGTGGGCTCGGTCAGCCGAAGATCCAGAGGCTGAGCTTCGAGAACCCGTAGTCGAGGCCGGCCACGAAGGCCATCACGACCACGACGAACACGACCACCACGGTGGTGTAGTTGACCAGCTCGCTGCGGGTGGGCCAGACGACCTTGCGCAGCTCGGCGATGATCTGGCGGTAGAACAGCGCGAGCCGGGCGAAGAAGCCCTTCTTGGCCCGCTTGCCGGACTTCTTCTCGCCCTTGCCCCGCTTGCGGTCGCGGCGCGACTCGTCGGCGGGCGTGGTCTCGGCAGCGCCGTCGGCACCCTCGGGGTTGCCGCTCTCAGGCGTTGCGGTGGAGCCCGTGGTCTCCGTCACTCGTCCTCACCTGAATCCGGGTCCTGCCGAGCATCACCTGCGTACCCGATCGGGCACGAGCGGCCGGCTAAAGCGGTGCTGTTCGGTGCCCTCTCCGCATCAAGCCCGCTCGCTCTGTGGAGCGAACGGGCTGAATACGGATCAAGCAGCAGGGCAAGAGGGACTTGAACCCCCAACCGCCGGTTTTGGAGACCGGTGCTCTACCAATTGAGCTATTGCCCTACGGGGCCTTGCGGCTCCGGTAGCGACCACCAACCTACCGCATCTCCCGCCGCCGCATGCACAGGCGGTGGAAGCTTCGGCTTCTCGGTGGCCGTCGAGGAGTGAGTGTACGTGGTCGAGGGGTGTTTGGTCGAACCTCTTATCCACCGGTCGGGCACCCGACCGGCCACGACCGGCCCCGCGGCGCGCCCGCGGGCGGTCCCCGACCCGCCGCCATCCGGACGAGCCCGTACATATCGTGGAACCCCCATGCCCGGTCCGTCCCGGTTCTGCGACCATGCAGGCATGAGCGCTTCCACCCCGCAGCCCGACAGTTCCGTCCGCCCCGCCGACCGCCGCGTGTCCGCCCGGATCGGCGCGATCGCCGAGTCCGCGACCCTCGCCGTGGACGCCAAGGCCAAGGCCCTCAAGGCGGCCGGCCGGCCGGTGATCGGCTTCGGCGCCGGCGAGCCGGACTTCCCCACCCCGGACTACATCGTCGAGGCGGCCGTCGAGGCCTGCCGCGACCCCAGGAACCACCGCTACACCCCGGCCGGCGGCCTGCCCGAGCTGAAGGCCGCGATCGCCGCCAAGACGCTGCGCGACTCCGGCTACGAGGTGGACGCCTCCCAGGTCCTGGTGACCAACGGCGGCAAGCAGGCCATCTACGAGGCCTTCGCCGCGATCCTCGACCCGGGCGACGAGGTCATCGTCCCGGCCCCGTACTGGACCACCTACCCGGAGTCGATCCAGCTGGCCGGCGGTGTCCCGGTCGAGGTCGTGACCGACGAGACCACCGGCTACAAGGTCTCGGTCGAGCAGCTGGAGGCCGCCCGCACCGAGAACACCAAGGTGGTGCTCTTCGTCTCGCCGTCCAACCCGACCGGCGCGGTCTACACCCGGGCCGAGGCCGAGGCGATCGGCCGCTGGGCGCTGGAGCACGGCCTGTGGGTGCTCACCGACGAGATCTACGAGCACCTGGTCTACGGCGACGCCGAGTTCACCTCGCTGCCGGCCCTGCTGCCCGAGCTGGCCGACAAGTGCGTCGTGGTCAACGGTGTCGCCAAGACCTACGCGATGACCGGCTGGCGGGTGGGCTGGGTGATCGGCCCCAAGGACGTCGTCAAGGCCGCGACCAACCTGCAGTCGCACGCCACCTCGAACGTCTCCAACGTCGCCCAGCGGGCCGCGCTCGCCGCCGTCGCCGGCGACCTCTCCGCCGTGCACGAGATGCGCACCGCCTTCGACCGGCGCCGCCGGACCATCGTGAAGATGCTCAACGAGATCGAGGGCGTCGTCTGCCCCGAGCCCGAGGGCGCGTTCTACGTGTACCCGTCCGTCAAGGGCCTGCTGGGCAAGGAGATCCGCGGGCAGCGTCCGCAGACCTCCTCCGAGCTGGCCGCGCTGATCCTGGACGAGGCCGAGGTCGCGGTCGTCCCCGGTGAGGCCTTCGGCACCCCGGGCTACCTGCGCCTGTCGTACGCGCTCGGCGACGCCGACCTGGTCGAGGGCGTCGCCCGGATCCAGAAGCTGCTCGGCGAGGCGACCGCCTGACGGCACCCGCCCCGCACGGACCGCCCCCTTTCACCCCTTCGGGGGACGCGAAGGGGGCGGTTCCCGTATCGGGGCCCGATGCGGCAGGATCGGCGAATGGAACGCCTGCTGAATCCGCGAGACGTCAGGGACCTCCCGAAGGCCCACCTGCACCTGCACTTCACCGGCTCGATGCGCCCGGCCACCCTGCTGGAACTGGCCGACAAGCACGGCGTCCGGCTGCCGGAGGCGCTCAGCTCCGGGGAGCCGCCCAAACTGCGGGCCACCGACGAACGCGGCTGGTTCCGCTTCCAGCGCCTCTACGACACCGCCCGGTCCGTCCTGCGGGACGAGTCCGACATCCGCCGCCTGGTGCTGGAGACCGCCGAGGACGAGCGCCGGGACGGCTCCCGCTGGCTGGAGATCCAGGTCGACCCGACCTCGTACGCGCCCCGGCTCGGCGGTCTGATCCCCGCGCTGGAGCTGATCCTGGACGCCGTGGAGCACGCCTCCGAGGCCACCGGCGTCGGCATCCGGGTGCTGGTCGCGGCCAACCGGATGAAGTCCCCGATGGACGCCCGGACGCTGGCCCGGCTCGCCGTCCGGTACGCCGACCGGGGCGTGGTCGGCTTCGGCCTCTCGAACGACGAGCGGCGCGGCCTCGCCCGGGACTTCGACCGGGCCTTCGACATCGCCCGCAAGGGCGGGCTGCTGGCCGCCCCGCACGGCGGCGAGCTGGCCGGCCCGGAGTCCGTCCGGGACTGCCTGGACGACCTCGGTGCGGGCCGGATCGGCCACGGCGTCCGGGCCGCCGAGGACCCGCGGCTGATGCAGCGGTTGGCCGACCGTCAGGTCACCTGCGAGGTCTGCCCCTCGTCCAACGTCTCGCTCGGCGTCTACGAGCGCGCCGAGGACGTGCCGCTGCGCCGGCTGTTCGACGCGGGCGTGCCACTCGCCCTGGGGGCCGACGACCCGCTGCTGTTCGGCACCCGGCTGGCCGCCCAGTACGACCTGGCCCGCGACGTGCTCGGCTTCGCCGACGCGGAGCTCGCCGAGCTGGCCCGCCAGTCCGTCCGCGGCTCGCGCGCGCCGGAGAGCACCCGGAAGGAGCTGCTGGCGGACATCGACGCCTGGCTGCTGGACGGGTCGGCTACAGCTTGACGCCCACCATCACCGGCTCGTTCACCAGCTCCACCCCGAACGCCGCCCGGACGCCGTCGCGGATCTCCCGGGCCAGCGCCAGCAGGTCCTCGGCGGTGGCCGCGCCGCGGTTGGTCAGGGCCAGGGTGTGCTTGGTGGAGAGGGTCGCCGGGCCGCTGCCGTAGCCCTTGCCGAAGCCGGCCTTGTCGATCAGCCAGGCGGCCGAGGTCTTGGTGCAGCCGTCCGGCGCCGGGTAGGCGGGGGCGGTGAGCTCGCGCTCGGCGACCAGGGCCAGGAAGGCGGCGTACTGCTCGGCGGTGAGCACCGGGTTGGTGAAGAAGGAGCCCGCCGACCAGGTGTCGTGGTCGTCCGGGTTCAGCACCATGCCCTTGCCCGAGCGCAGCAGCAGCACGGCGTTCCAGGCGCTGCGGACGTCGACCCGCTCGCCCTGCTCGACGCCCAGGTGGCGGGCCGTCTCGGCGTAGGCCACCGGGGTGGAGAGCCCGCCGTTGTCCTGGAGGCCGAAGCGGACCCGCAGCACGACGTAGCGGTCCGGGTCGGCCTTGAAGCGGCTGTGCCGGTAGGAGAAGGCGCACTCGGCGTTGGAGAGGGTGACGACCTCGCCGCCCCGGCGGTCGTAGGCGACCACCTCGGTGATGGACTGCGCCACCTCCTGGCCGTACGCGCCGACGTTCTGCACCGGCGTGGCGCCGGCCGAGCCGGGGATGCCGGCCAGGAACTCGATGCCGGCCAGGCCGTGCTCCAGCACGGTCGTGGTCACCGCGTCGGCCCAGACCTCGCCGGCGGCCAGCTCCAGGACGGTGCCGTCCAGGGCGAAGCCCCGGGTGGCGATCCGCAGCACGGTGCCGGGGAAGCCGGCGTCGCCGATCACCAGGTTGGAGCCGCCGCCGAGGACCAGCAGCGGCTCGCCGGCCGCGTCGGCCTCGCGGACGGCGGCGATCACGTCCTCGTCGGCGGTCGCGGTCACCAGCCGGCGGGCCGGGCCGCCGAGCCGGAGGGTGGTCAGCGGGGCGAGGGGGGCGTCGAGTTCTACCAGCACGCCCCCCAGCGTACGGGGAGCCCGTACGCCGCCCGCCGCTCAGGCCAGCCGGACGACGGCCTTGGACATGCCCAGGACCTTCTGGCCGGCGTAGGTCGCCACCAGGTCGACCTGGACCTTGCGGTCGTCCAGCAGCTTCGCCACCTTGCCGGTGACCTCGATCACGGAGCCGACGCCGTCGTTGGGCACCGGCACCGGACGGGTGAAGCGGACGCCGTACTCGACCACCGCGCCCGGGTCGCCGACCCAGTCGGTGACCACCCGGATCGCCTCGGCCATGGTGAACATGCCGTGCGCGATGACGTCCGGCAGGCCGACCTCCTTGGCGAACGTCTCGTTCCAGTGGATCGGGTTGAAGTCGCCGGAGGCGCCCGCGTACTGCACCAGGGTGGCGCGCGTCACGGGGAAGGACTGCGCGGGCAGCTCGGTGCCGGCCGCGACCTCGTCGTAGCTGATCGCCATGGCGTTACTCCCCCGCCTCGTCGGCGGCCCGGGCCACCAGGGTCATGACCGACGTCACCACGTGCTCGCCGCTCGCGTCCGTCACCTCGCCGCGCACGGTGAGCACGTCGTTGCCGGCCAGCGACTTGATGTTGTCGATGGTCACCGCGACCGAGAGCCGGTCGCCGGCCCGCACCGGGCGGGTGTAGGCGAACTTCTGGTCGCCGTGCACCACCCGGCTGTAGTCCAGGCCCAGCTCGGGGTCCTGGACCACCTGGGCGGCGGCCCGGAAGGTGAGCACGAACGGGAAGGTCGGCGGGGCGATGACGTCCTGGTGGCCGAGCGCCTTGGCCGCCTCCGGGTCGGTGTACGCCGGGTTCGCGTCGCCCACGGCGACCGCGAACTCGCGGATCTTCTCCCGGCCGACCTCGTACGGCTCGGTGGGCGGGTAGGTCCGCCCGATGAAGGAGGGGTCGAGTGCCACGGGCAACTCCTCGAACAGTCCGGTGGATGACGGAAAAGACTCCGGGCCGCACCCAGCGAGGGGTGCGGCCCGGAGTCGGAGACCTGAATTCACACAGGCCCGGCGCCCTGCGACAGGGTCAGCGGGTCTCGCGGTGCGCGGTGTGCGAGTTGCAGCGGGGGCAGTGCTTCTTCATCTCAAGACGGTCCGGGTCGTTGCGCCGGTTCTTCTTGGTGATGTAGTTCCGCTCCTTGCACTCCACGCAGGCCAGCGTGATCTTCGGGCGGACGTCGGTGGCAGCCACGGGAGTGCCTTCCTTGGACAATGAATAAGAACACAACAAGAGTAGCCGACCGGGAGTGCGATCTCCCGACCGACTACGCGGGGTAGCGGTGACCGGACTTGAACCGGTGACACAGCGATTATGAGCCGCTTGCTCTACCAACTGAGCTACACCGCCACAGTGATCCGGAGCACAGCCGAAGCTGACTCCTTTTCACCAGAGCCCCCATGCGGAATCGAACCGCAGACCTTCTCCTTACCATGGAGACGCTCTACCGACTGAGCTATAGGGGCGAACGAGGAAGACATTACACGGTCCGCGCCCAGAGGTGAAATCCGTATCCCGACGCGAAGACCGCAGGTCGGCGGCGCGGACGGGCGAACGATCGAAGGCCGGGTGTTCGACCGGCCCCCGACGACGCGGCCCGACCCGATACGACTAATGCCCGCCTCCCGGCGGCCCACGCCCGCGCGCCATAGGCTCGTCGCTCATTGACCGGGACGGGCCGCCCATCGGGACGGGCCGCCCACCGGGACCGGCCCCGGCCGGGACGGGCCAGCGCGAGAAGGAGCCGGGCGATGGACAGCGCAGCCGCCGACGGGCCGCACTCCGGGCCCGGCCCGGCGGCCAACCCGCTCGGGCACGGCCCCGTCCTGCTGCTCACCGACGCCCGGCTCGCCGACGGCCGGGTGGTGGACGTCCGGATCAGCGGCGACCGGATCCAGGCCGTCGGCACCGCCGGCAGCCTCGGCCCGCTGCCCGCCCTGCCCGGCGCCCCCACCGCCACCACCGGCGCCCGGATCGACCTCCGGGGCTACCTGCTGCTGCCGGCCCCGGCCGAGCCGCACGCCCACTACGACGTGGCCTTCGCCGCCGCCCTGCCCGCCCCGCCGCCGGAGACCGCCGCCGACCTCACCCGGCGGGTCACCGAGGCGGCGCTCACCTCGCTCGGCTACGGCGCCACCGCGCAGCGCACCCACGTCCGGATCGGCGACGTGCACGGGCTGCGCCGGCTGGAGGCGGTGCTCACCGCCCGGCAGGCGCTGCGCGGCCTCGCCGAGCTGCAGGCGGTCGCGATGCCCCGGCTGCTCACCGGCCGGGCCGGCGCGGACGGCCGGGCCCAGCTGCGCGACGCGCTCAAGCTGGGCGCCACGGCGGCCGGCGGCTGTCCCGAGCTGGACCCGGACCCGGCGGGCTACGTCCAGGTGCTGCTGGACGCCGCCCGGGAGGCGGACTGCCCGGTCGACCTGCACACCACGGCCGCCGAGCCGGCGCAGCTGGCCCGGCTGGCGGGCGCGCTCGCGCCGCTGCGGCCCCGGGTGGTGCTCGGCCCGTGCGGGGCGCTGGCGCCGGGCGCGTCCACGGTGCTGGCCTCCAGCGGCGTCCGGGTGGTCTGCCTGCCGCAGAACGGCTGCTGCGCCGGCCTGGAGGGCCGGGCCCCCGTGCTGCGGCCGGAGCTGCTGCGCGAGCTGGTGGACGCGCGGGTGCCGCTCGCGGCGGGCGGCGGCGCGCTGCGCGACCCGGCCAACCCGGTGGGCCGGGCGGATCCGCTGGAGGCCGCGTACCTGCTGGCGGCGAGCGGGGTGCTGGGGCCGGAGGCGGCGTACGACGCGGTGGCGAACCAGGCGCGGGCGGCGCTCGGGCTGCCGCCCGTCCGGGTGGACGCCGGGTTCCCGGCGGAGCTGCTGGCGGTGCGCGGGGACAGCCTGGCGGGGGCGCTCGCGGGCGGGCACAGCCGGCTGGTGGTGCACAGCGGACGGGTGGTCAGCCGGACCAGTGCGGTGCGGGAGTTCGCCGACACGGTGGTGCTGGCGCTGCCCCGGCAGTCGGGGGGCCTGGACGGGAGCTGAGGGCCTTCCGGACGCGGTGTCGACCTGACGTGCTGCCGGGCCGGACGGGGTGCCGGGACGGACGTGACGCCCTGCCAGGCCGGACGGGTGACAGGGGCGCGCGGGCTGACCGGAGCTCAGGGCTCGTAGCGGTAGCCGATGCCGGGCTCGGTGATCAGGTGGCGCGGGCGGCCCGGGTCGCGTTCCAGCTTGCGCCGCAGGCCGGCCAGGTAGACCCGCAGGTAGTTGCCGCGCCCCTCCTGCGCCGGGCCCCAGACCTCGCGCAGGATCTGCCGGCCGGGCACCAGCCGGCCGGGGTTGGCCAGCAGCAGGGTGAGGATCCGCCACTCGGTGGGGGTCAGCCGGACCGGGCCGCCCGGGCCGGTCACCGTGGTGGCGGCGAGGTCCACCGTGTGGTCGCCGATCACCGGCAGGGCCGGGGCGGGCCCGCCGCCCGGCGGCCGGCGCAGGACGGCGCGCAGCCGGGCCAGCAGCTCCTCCATCAGGAAGGGCTTGGTGAGGTAGTCGTCGGCGCCGGCGTCCAGCGCGTCCACCTTGTCGGCGGCGCCGGAGCGGCCGGAGAGCACGATGATCGGCACCGCGCTGCGGCTGCGCAGGCCGCGGATGACCTCCATGCCGTCCAGGTCGGGCAGGCCGAGGTCGAGCAGGACGGCGTCGGGTGCGGTGTGCGCGGCGCGGTCCAGCGCCTCGCCGCCGCTGGCGGCCGTCCGGACGGCGTACCGGCGGGCGCTGAGGTTGATCCGCAGGGTGCGCAGCAGCGCGGGCTCGTCGTCGACGATCAGGATTTCACTCATGCGGGTGCACCTCTCCCGGGTGCGCGGCGGGCAGGGTGAGCAGCATCGTGGTGCCGCCGCCGGGGGTGTCCTCGACCTCCAGGCCGCCGCCCATGGCCTCGGCGAGGCCGCGGGAGAGCGCGAGTCCGAGGCCGACGCCGGTGGTGTTGTCGGTGTCGCCGAGGCGTTGGAAGGGCAGGAAGACGCGGTCGCGGTCCTCGGGGGCGATGCCGGGGCCGCGGTCGATGACGCGGACCTCGACCCGTTCGGCGTGGTGGCTGGCGGTGACCAGGACGGGCGCGCCGGGGGCGTTGTGCCGCAGCGCGTTGGTGATGACGTTGGCCAGGACGCGTTCCAGCAGCGGCGGGTCGACCAGCACGCCGGGCACGCCCTCGTCGATCTCGAACCTCAGGTCGAGCCGTTGGACGGGTGCGTACGGGTCGGGGAGGGTGTCCAGCGCCCGGGGAAGGATCTCGTCCAGGTGGGTCTCGGCGAGGTGGAGGGTGAGGGCGCCGGCCTGGAGGCGGCTCATGTCGAGCAGGTTGTCCACCAAACGAGTGAGCTTGACCAGGGACTCGTCGGCGGTGGCGAGCAGTTCGGCCCGGTCCTCGGGCGAGAACTCGACGTCGGGGCTGCGCAGCGAGCCGACCGAGGCGAGGGCGGCGGCGAGCGGGGTGCGCAGGTCGTGGCTGACGGCGGCGAGCAGGGCGGTGCGCATCCGGTCGGCGGCCTTGATCGGCTCGACCTCGGCGGCGACCACGGCGAGCCGGTCGCGTTCCAGGGCGGCGCCGACGTGGGCGGCGAAGGCGGTCAGGACCCGCTGGTCGGCGGCGGGCAGCCGGCGGCCGGTGAGCACGAGCACGGCGTCGGAGCCGACCGGAACCTCGGTGGACTCGGCGGGCCGTCCGGGCTCCGGCTCGCCCTCGCCCTCGCTGGCGGCCAGCACCTCGCCGCCGGTGCGGTCCAGCAGGGCGACGGAGTCCATGCCGAAGGCGGTGCGGGACTTCTCCAGCAGGGCGGGCAGGGCGTCGGCGCCGCGCAGCACGCTGCCGGCCAGCGTGGAGAGGGTCTCGGCCTCGGCGGTGGCCCGGGCGGCCCGGGTGGTGAGCCGGCCCGCGTGGTCGACCACGGTGGAGACGGTGAGGGCGACGGCGGCGAAGACGATCAGGGCGACCAGGTTGTTGGTCTCGCCGATGGTCAGGGTGTGGACGGGCGGGATGAAGAAGTAGTTGAGCAGGACCGAGGCGACCAGGGAGGCCAGCAGGGCGGAGGTGGCGCCGCCGAGCAGGGCGACGACGACCACGCCGAGCTGGAAGATCAGCGCGTCGGTGGTGAGGTTCACCGTCCCGTGGAACCGCGAGAGGACGGCGGTGAGCAGCCAGGGCAGGACGAGCCCGGCCGCGTAGCCGGCGATGGTGCGGCGCCTGGAGTGGCGGCGGCCGAGGGAGGGCAGCCGGCCGCGGCCGGTGAACTCGTGGGTGACCATGTGGACGTCGATGTCCTCGGAGGCGTCCACGGTGGTCTCGCCGATGCCGGGGCCGGTGAGGAAGCGGGTGATCCGGCCGCGCCGGCTGGTGCCGAGGACGAGCTGGGTGGCGTCGTGGGCGCGGGCGAAGGCCAGCAGGGACGTGGGGATGTCGTCGCCGACGACCACGTGGTAGCTGCCGCCGAGGGTCTCGACCAGCTGCCGCTGCTGGGCGAGCGCGCCGGACGAGGCGCCGGCCAGGCCGTCGCTGCGGGTGACGTGGACGGCGAGCAGGTCACCGCCGGCGGTCCGGTCCGCGATGCGCGCCGCCCGGCGGATCAGCGTCTCGCCCTCGGGGCCGCCGGTGAGGGCGACCACGACGCGTTCGCGGGTCTCCCAGACGCGGTCGATGTCGTGGCTGGCGCGGTAGTCGCGCAGGCCCTCGTCGACCCGCCCGGCCACCCAGAGCAGGGCCAGCTCGCGCAGGGCCGTGAGGTTGCCGACCCGGAAGTAGTTGGAGAGCGCGGCGTCCACCTTCTCCGCCCCGTAGACGTTGCCGTGGGCCATCCGGCGGCGCAGCGCCTGGGGGGCCATGTCGACGAGTTCGATCTGGTCGGCCCGGCGCACCACCTCGTCCGGGACGGTCTCGCGCTGGGGGATGCCGGTGATCTTCTGGACGACGTCGTTCAGCGACTCCAGGTGCTGGACGTTGACGGTGGTGATGACGTCGATCCCGGCGTCGAGCAGTTCCTCGACGTCCTGCCAGCGCTTGGCGTTGCGCCCGCCGGGGATGTTGGTGTGGGCGAGCTCGTCCACCAGCACCACCGAGGGGCGGCGGGCGAGCACGGCGTCGAGGTCCATCTCCTCGAAGTCCGCGCCGCGGTGGGCGCGCCGGACCCGCGGCAGGATCTCCAGGCCGGTGAGCATGGACTCGGTGCGGCGGCGCCCGTGGCACTCGATGTAACCGACGACGACGTCCGCGCCGCGTTCCCGTCTGCGCCCGGCCTCGTCCAGCATCCGGTAGGTCTTGCCGACACCGGGGGCGGAACCGAGGTACACCCTCAGCCGGCCGCGGCGGCGGCCGGTGCCGGGGGTGAGGTCGCGGGCCATGGGCGCTGCTCTTTCGTCTTCGTACGAGGGTCGGGGCGCACGTCGGCCGACCCGGGCGCGGGGTGGTGCCCCGGCCCGGGTCGGCCCGTCTCATGGATCCAGCCGGCCGGCCGTCACTTCTGTTCCGCCAAGGCGGCGTTGAGCAGGACGACGTTGACGCCCTCCTCGCCGAGGAAGCCGAGCGAGCGGCCCTCGGTGTACTCGTCGACCAGCTTGTTCAGCTGCTCCGGAGAGACGTCGCCCCGGGCCTCGGCGACCCGCTTGACCTGCTCCTTGGCGTACGCCACCGAGATGTGCGGGTCGAGGCCGGATCCGGAGGCGGTGACCGCGTCCACCGGGACGCTCGCCGGGTCGACGCCGTCGAACGCGGCGACGGCCTTCCGGCGGCCCTCGATCGTTCCGGCCAGATCCTCGCTGCCGGGGCCCAGGTTGGAGGCGCCGGAGCTCCTCGGGTCGTGGGCGCCGGGCCGGGGCTGGAACCACTTCGGGTCCGGCACGGCCTGCTCGTCGGGGTCGGCCGGGTCCTTCTTCGGCAGGTCGTAGTTCTGGCCCAGCAGGCTGGAACCGATTTCCTTGCCGTCCGCGGTCCTCACGATCGAGCCGTCGGCCTTGTCGTCGAGGACGGCCCGGCCGAGGCCGGTGACCAGCAGCGGGTAGGCGAGGCCGAGGATCACCGTCATCACCAGCAGCATCCGCAGCGCGGTGAGGTGCGTGCGCACGGTGGTGGGCAGGGGCTTGGACATGATGCGCTTCCTCCTTTCCGTGGGTCAGCTCAGGCCGGGGACGAACTGGACGACCAGGTCGATCAGCTTGATCCCGACGAAGGGGACGACCAGACCGCCGAGGCCGTACAGCCCGAGGTTGCGGCGCAACAGCGAACTGGCGTCGGACGGGCGGTACTTCACGCCCTTCAGGGCAAGCGGGATGAGGCCGATGATGACCAGGGCGTTGAAGACGATCGCCGAGGTGATCGCGGACTGCGGGCTGTGCAGGCCCATGATGTTGAGCTTGTCCAGGCCGGGGTAGACCGCCGCGAACATCGCCGGGATGATCGCGAAGTACTTCGCGACGTCGTTGGCGATCGAGAAGGTGGTCAACGCGCCCCGGGTGATCAGCAGCTGCTTGCCGATCTCGACGATCTCGATCAGCTTGGTCGGGTTGGAGTCCAGGTCGACCATGTTGCCGGCCTCCTTGGCCGCCATGGTCCCGGTGTTCATCGCGACGCCGACGTCGGCCTGGGCGAGGGCGGGGGCGTCGTTGGTGCCGTCGCCGGTCATCGCGACCAGCTTGCCGCCGGCCTGCTCCTTCTTGATCAGGGCCATCTTGTCCTCGGGAGTGGCCTCGGCGAGGAAGTCGTCCACGCCCGCCTCCTCCGCGATCGCCTTGGCGGTCAGCGGGTTGTCACCGGTGATCATGATGGTCCTGATGCCCATCCGGCGCAGTTCGTCGAACCGCTCCCGCATGCCCTCCTTCACCACGTCCTTGAGGTGGATCACCCCGAGCACGCGGGCGGGCTCCTCGCCCTTCTTCGTCGCCACGACCAGCGGGGTGCCGCCGGCCGCCGAGATGCCGTCGACCAGGGTGGAGACCTCGTCGGTGACGGTGCCGCCGTTGCCGGTGACCCAGGCGGTGACGGCGGCGGCCGCGCCCTTGCGGACCTGGTGGACGCCCGCCGGCTCGTCGAGGTCGACGCCGGACATCCGGGTCTGCGCGGTGAACGGCACCCAGGTGGCGTGCGTCAACTCGCCCTGGGCGCGGGCCCGCAGGCCGTACCCGGTCTTGGCGAGGACGACGATCGAGCGGCCCTCCGGCGTCTCGTCGGCGAGCGAGGAGAGCTGGGCGGCGTCGGCGAGCTCCTCGGTGGGGACGCCGCCGGCGGAGAGGAACTCGGCGGCCTGGCGGTTGCCGAGGGTGATGGTGCCGGTCTTGTCGAGCAGCAGGGTGTTGACGTCGCCGGCGGCCTCGACCGCGCGGCCGGACATCGCCAGCACGTTGCGCTGCACCAGCCGGTCCATTCCCGCGATGCCGATCGCGGACAGCAGCGCGCCGATGGTGGTCGGGATGAGCGCCACGATCAGGGCGACCAGCACGATCATCGACTGCGGGGCGCCGGCGTAGGCGGCCATCGGCCGCAGGGTCACCACGGCGACCAGGAAGACGACGGTCAGCGAGGCCAGCAGGATGTTCAGCGCGATCTCGTTCGGCGTCTTCTGCCGGGCCGCGCCCTCGACCAGGGCGATCATCCGGTCGATGAAGGTCTTGCCCGGCTCGGACGAGATCCTCACCACGATCCGGTCGGACAGCACCTTGGTGCCGCCGGTCACGGCGGAGCGGTCGCCGCCCGACTCGCGGATGACCGGCGCGGACTCACCGGTGATCGCCGACTCGTCGACGGACGCGACGCCCTCGACCACGTCACCGTCGCCCGGGATGGTCTGCCCGGCCTCGACCACCACGTGGTCGCCCAGCCGCAGCGCGGTGCCGGAGACCTCCTCCTCGGCCCGCGACGCCGGCCAGTCGGTGAGGCGGCGGGCCACGGTGTCGGTCTTGGTCTTGCGCAGCGTGTCGGCCTGCGCCTTCCCACGGCCCTCGGCGACGGCCTCCGCCAGGTTGGCGAAGACCGTGGTCAGCCAGAGCCAGAGGGTGATCGACCAGGCGAACACCGACGGGTCGGCGATCGCGGCGACGGTGGTGACCACCGAGCCGACCTCGACCACGAACATCACCGGGTTCCTGACCATCACCCGGGGGTCGAGCTTCCTCACCGCGTCGGGCAGGGACGAGACGATCAGCTTCGGGTCCAGCAGCCCGCCGGAGACTCTGTGCGGCGCCGCCTCGGCGGGCGCCTCCGGCGACGGGGCCGGCTTGTCGGTAAGGGTGGACGACATCAGGAGAGACCTTCCGCGATCGGCCCGAGAGCCAGGGCCGGGAAGTAGGTGAGACCGACGACGATCAGGACGACGCCCGACAGCAGGCCCACGAACAGCGGCTTGTGAGTGGGCAGGGTGCCCGGGGTGGCGGGAACGGGCTGCTGCCGCGCGAGCGCGCCGGCGAGCGCCAGGACGAACACCATCGGCAGGAACCGGCCGAACACCATCGCCAGACCCAGCGCCGTGTCGTACCAGTCGGTGTTCACGGTGATCCCCGCGAACGCCGAGCCGTTGTTGTTGGCGGCCGAGGTGAACGCGTACAGCACCTCGGAGAACCCGTGCGCACCGGAGTTGAGCATCCCGGCCCGCTCGCCCGGCAGCGCCATCGCCACACCGGTGCCGACCAGCACGATCGTCGGCGTGGTCAGGATGTACAGGGAGGCGAACTTCATCTCCCGCCCGCCCAGCTTCTTGCCCAGGTACTCCGGGGTCCGCCCGACCATCAGACCGGCCACGAACACCGCCACGATCGCCAGCACCAGCATCCCGTACAGGCCCGAACCCACCCCGCCGGGCGCGATCTCGCCCAGCATCATGTTGAACATCGTGATCCCGCCGCCGAACGGCGTGAACGAGTCGTGGAAGGAGTTCACCGCACCCGTCGACGTCAGCGTCGTCGAGGCCGCGAACAGGCTGGACGCCGCGATGCCGAACCGCTGCTCCTTGCCCTCCATCGCCGCGCCGGCGCTCTGCAGGGCGGCACCCGAGTGCCGCGCCTCGAAGAAGGTGATCAGCGCGACCGACGCGACCCAGAAGATCGCCATGACGGACGCGACGGCGTACCCCTGACGGTCGTCCCCCACCATTCGGCCGAACGCCCGCGGCAGCGCGAACGGGATCAGCAGGATCAGGAAGACCTCCAGGAAGTTGCTCAGCCCGGTCGGGTTTTCGAACGGGTGCGCCGAGTTGGCGTTGAAGAACCCGCCGCCGTTGGTCCCCAGCAGCTTGATGACCTCCTGCGAGGCCACCGGCCCGCCCGGAATCGACTGCGGGTCGCCGACCAGCGTGGCCACCTCGCGGAAGCCGTGGAAGTTCTGCACCACACCGGTCGCGACCAGCGCCAGCGCGAACACCACCGAGATCGGCAGCAGCAGCCGCAGGCTCACCCGGGTCAGGTCGACCCAGAAGTTGCCCAGCCGGTCGGTCCTGTTGCGGTGGAAGCCGCGGATCAGCGCCGCCACGATCGCGATGCCGACGGCCGCGGAGACGAAGTTCTGCACCGCCAGCCCCGCCATCTGCACCAGGTGCCCCATCGCGGCCTCACCGCTGTAGGACTGCCAGTTGGTGTTGGCGACGAAGGAGATCGCGGTGTTCCACGCCTGGTGGCCCGCCATCTGCTCGACCCCGAGGTTCAGCGGCAGGTGGCCCTGCAGCCGGATCAGGCCGTACAGGAAGAGGACGGAGACGGCCGAGAAGGCCAGCACCGACCGCAGGTACACCGGCCAGCGCTGGTCGGCGTCGCCGTCCACGCCGATCACCCGGTACAGGCGGCGCTCGACTCTGAGGTGCTTCGAGGAGGTCAGGATGCGGGCGATGTAGTCGCCCAGGGGGCGGTAGCACAGGGCCAGGGCGCCCACCAGGGCGAGGACCTGCAGCCAGCCCGCGAGAGTGGAGCCCATGTCAGAACTTCTCCGGGTAGATCAGCGCCACGACGAGGTACCCGACGAGGGCGACGGCGACGATGAGACCAGCGATGTTCTCGGCGCTCACAGCTTCTCCACCCCCCGCGCGATCAGGGCGATGACGCCGAACACGGCGACCGTGACGGCGACGTAGATGAGATCGGACATGGGCTCCACCACAGTGGTTCGGAGGTGGCCGCGGCTCGCCCCTGCGGGCCTCGTCGCGGCACCGGCGGCGGGCCGGCAAAGCCAGCCAAGCGCCCGCACGGGGCGTCACGGCCGTTCTTGACGCCCTCCATACGGCGCCCGTTCGATTGTTGACGGCCTCCATACGGCGGTCTCGGCACCGGGTCTCCGCACTGGTTGTCCGCACCGGTTGTCCGCGCCGGGTCTCCGCGCCGTGCGTCCGCGCCGGGCCTCCGCGCCGTGCGTCCGCGCGCGCGGCGAGGCCCCGGACAGCGGGCGCTGTCCGGGGCCTCGGCGTCGCTCACGGCCCGTCAGGCGTTCTCGGGCGCCGGCAGCTTCTCGTACTCCGACCTCGGCGTCGGCTCGCCGCGTCGCACCGCGCCGGGAGCGCGGCGGGACGGGTGGTGCGCCTTGGTGGACGAGGTGAGCTGCCACGGCACGCTGATCACCATCACGCCCGCGGTGAACAGCAGCCGGCTCTTCAGCCAGAGCGCCGACTGGTTGTGCAGCAGGTGCTCCCACCAGTGCCCGACCACGTACTCGGGGATGAACACCGCCACCGCCTCGCGCGGGTTGGTGCGGCGGTACTCGCGGACGTACTGGACGACCGGCTTGGTGATCTCCCGGTAGGGCGAGTCCAGCACCGTCAACGGCACCTGGACGCGCAGCTCGTCCCACTGCCGTTCCAGCTCCTGGGTGGCGTCCCGCTCCACCGCGACGGTCAGCGCCTCCAGCGAGTCCGGCCGGAACGCCTCGGCGTAGCCGAGCGCCCGCAGGGTGGGCTTGTGCAGCTTGGAGACCAGCACGATGCCGTGCACCCTGGACGGCCGCACCGACTCGGCGTTCGGGTCGTCCACCGCCAGTTCCTCGGCCACGCTGTCGTAGTGCCGGCGGATGCCGCGCATCATCACCCAGAGCACGATCGCCGCGACCACGGCCAGCCACGCCCCCTGGGTGAACTTGGTCAGCAGCACGATGACCAGCACCAGCGCCGTGGTGACCGCGCCGAAGGCGTTGATCACCCGGGAGCGCTGGGCCGAGCCGCGGACGGCCGGGTCGGTCTCGTCGGCGAGCACCCGGTTCCAGTGCTTCACCATGCCGATCTGGGAGAGCGTGAAGGAGGTGAAGACGCCCAGGATGTAGAGGTGGATCAGGTTGGTGACGTCCGCGTCGTACAGCCAGAGCAGTCCGCCGGCCACCACCGCGAGCGCGATGATGCCGTTCGAGAAGGCCAGGCGGTCGCCGCGGGTGTGCATCTGCCGGGGCAGGTAGCGGTGCTCGGCCAGGATCGAGGCCAGCAGCGGGAAGCCGTTGAACGCGGTGTTGGCCGCCAGGATCAGCACCAGCGCGGTGACGGCCTGGATGAAGTAGAAGAGGACGCTCTGGTCCCCGCCGAAGATCGCGGCCGCCAGCTGGGCGATCACGGTCTGCTGCGGCGCGGTGTGGCAGTCCCCGGGGAAGCCGGTCAGCTGGCAGGCGTCGTCGGTGATGTGCACCTTCGACATCAGGGCCAGCGCGGTGATGCCGACGAACATGACCACGGCCGTGGTGCCCATCACGGCCATCGTGGCGGCGGCGTTCTTCGACTTGGGCGCCCGGAAGGCCGGCACGCCGTTGGAGATCGCCTCGACGCCGGTCAGCGCGGTGCAGCCGGAGGCGAAGGCCCGCAGACCCAGCATCAGCAGGCCGAGGCCGGCCAGGGTGTCCTTGCCGTCCGTCGGCAGGATCCCGTACGAGGCGCTGGCCGCCACCGGGGTGTCCCCGAAGGCCGCCTTGATCAGGCCGGTGACCACCATCAGCAGGATTCCGCCGATGAACAGGTACGTCGGCGCCGCGAAGGCCTTGCCGGACTCCCGGACGCCGCGCAGGTTCATCGCCGCCAGCAGCACGACGAAGCCGACGGCCAGCTCGACCCGGTGGTCGGCCAGCGAGGGCAGCGCCGAGATGATGTTGTCGACGCCGGAGGCCACCGACACCGCGACGGTCATCACGTAGTCGACCAGCAGCGACGCCGCCACCACCAGGCCGGAGTTGGCGCCCAGGTTGCGGGACACCACCTCGTACGAGCCGCCGCCGCTCGGGTAGGCGTGCACGACCTGGCGGTACGACATCACGACGACCGCCATCAGCGCGACCACACCGGCCGCGACCCACGGGGTCAGGTACAGGAAGGCGGTGCCACCGACGGTGAGCACCAGCAGGATCTCCTGGGTCGCGTAGGCGACCGAGGAGAGCGGGTCGGAAGCGAAGATCGGCAGCGCCAGCCGCTTGGGGAGCAGCGTCTCGCCCAGCTCCTCGCTGCGCATGGCTCTGCCGATCACTAGGCGCTTGAGCGCCTGGGGCACGTTGAACACATGGGCGAGCGTAAGGGCGCCGGACGGGCGCGCAATGGGCCGCGGCGGAGTGTCCGGAGCGCTCGGCACGCCCGACGGGCGGGATGTTCTCGCAGGTCGGAGCCGCTAAGGGCGGGGCGGGGCGGACCGCTGGCGGCGCTTCGGGGGGCGTTGAGGGGGGCCGTTAAGACATCGTCAAGATATGACGATCGATTCGGACATATAGCCGCTTTTACGGATGACTCGGGCGGCCTTCCGGTACGCCCCTTCCCCGGAGAGGGGGTGCGGGCGGGGGTGCGGGCGGGGGCGGGCGGGCCGCTGTCCCGGCGGGCGCCGGTTGGGAAGACGATCAGCTCGGACGAAGGACTCCCGGCGCATGCTGGCACGCCCGGGACCACTCGGCGGCGAGGCTGAACGACCCTGCCCGCCCCCCACCGACCACTCTGCTGCCTCAGCAGAGCAATTGCAAGCTATGCGCAATAGTGCCTGCGGGTGCCGCAGTCGATTACCCTCCGGACATGATCGACCACCCTGCGCCACTACTCCTCATCGACCTCGACCACACGCTCGTCGAACGCGACGGCGACGCGGACGCCTGGACCGCCCCCTTCTGCACCGCCCACGGCCTCCCGGCCGAAGCCGCCCCCACCGTCCTCGACCTCTTCCGCGCCGACCGCTCCCCCGCCGGCTTCGCCCGGATCGCCGCCCACTACGGCCTCCCGCACACCGGGCAGGACCTCTGGGACGGCCACGTCGCCCAGGAGGCCGCCCGCACCCACCTGATCCCCGGCGTCCCGGCCGCCCTCGCCGCCCTCCGCGAGGCCGGCTGGACCATCGCCGTGGTCACCAACGGCTCCACCGCCGTCCAGCGCGCCAAACTCGCCCGCACCGGCCTGCTCCCCGCCGTCGACGCCGTCTGCGTCTCCGAGGAGGCCGGCGCCCGCAAGCCCGCCCCCGAGATCTTCCACCTCGCCGCCGCCCGCCTGGGCCGCACCCTCACCCCCGACACCTGGATGGTCGGCAACAACCCCGCCACCGACATCCAGGGCGCCCACGCCGCCGGCCTCCGCTCCATCTGGATCACCCCGACCCCGGCCCCGCCACTCCCCCCGTCCCACCCCACCCCGACCCACACCGCCCCCGACACCCCCGCCGCGGCCGCCCTCCTCCTCGCCACCCCCTGAAAACAGAACCGGCCCGAACAGCGTTTCCGCTGTTCGGGCCGGCCTGGTAATCCAGTGGCTGGTGCAGGGTTCGAACCTGCGTAGCTTGCGCGACAGCCTTACAGGCCGCTGGCCAGGAACGCTCCGACCTGCGGACTCTTGATCACGGACCGAATCCGGTCCGCGCCTGGTCCGGATCACGCTCTCGGTGACCTCTACCGACTCCCCCCAGCGAGCGTGTGAAGGTCTGCGGCTAGACAGCGACCTCCGCTGTCGACGGTGTCCCGCGAGCGGCCGCGCAACTGGCAGGCCGGGAGATGCCAGGCGACCATAACGGGTATGGATGTAGGGAGCTTCCTCGGTGGCACCCTCGGCGGCTTGATTGGAGCACTTGGCACCGGTTGCTCGGTGTGGTGGACTTCGCAACGAAGTGCCGACGCTGCTCGTCACGAGTCAGCCCGCCGTGCAGCGGCCGAGCTTCTCGAAGCCACTCTGGACTGCCGACAGCTGCTCAACACGATGCTCCATGCACCGTCCCATGGTGAGCGCTTGGCGGAGTCGTGGCCCATGCTCGATCACATGGAGAGGGTTACCGCCCTTTACGCACCGCAGCTGACGGATGAAGCTCTTCGACGCCAGGTCGAACAACTACGCCTCGCTTGCCGGGCTGCTGCTTTCGCACCGGAAGAAAACTCTCAGCAGGCAGTTGCCCTCGCGCGGCGTTGTCAGTTCAAGGTGCGGAACAGCCTGCAATTCTATCTGCGGAGCACGCCGCGAACACGAACAAGACGAGACGGCCCCGATCCTGCAAGCGGGTTGGCTGGCGAGGTGGGGTGAGCCCCTAGCCTCTGACCAACCCGCTGGCCGACCAGAGCTTGCTGGGCATGCAACGAGTGGCGTGCGGTTGACAACTCCTGCGCGAGGGTCGATCGTCAGACATATAGGCTGCCTGGGCAGGTGATTCTGATGGAAACTCTCGAATTAGGTGACATTTCTCTTGGGTCTACTCAAGTCCCACTGCAGGATGTCATGGATAGGCGACGGGTGTGGCTGGCGGCGGCCGTCATAGGGGCACTAGTGGTTATTCTAGTACTAGGTATGTATCACCCCGGTCAGACGATAGAGGACACGCTAGCGCTGGCGTCGCCAATATCTGGGATTGCTGGGATAGCTGCCGCCTACCTCTATGATCGAAAATCTTAGCCCTACCGGACGGTGCGGATGAGAACTTCTCGGGCGCGCCCCCGTTTTGACTCAAGAACGATCCGAGTGCCATCCTTAGACTCATTGAGCAGAAATCGATATACGGCGATCGCGCGGCGAATATAATCCGCCACCGAAGCGCCTTCCGCTCTGGCGGCTTCTTCCAGGTCGTCGAGATCTTTCCGAGTCAGATTCATAGAGATCTCCACGCGGGCAGTTTCATGGAAACGCCCAGTCGAGTCGGCCCCAGGGTTCGCCAACTCGGCCTCCACGTGGGATTCACTAGGTGATTGTTCAGGCGACTCCAGGTCCCCAGGCTCCTCCCCGCGTTCCTCACTCGAGGATGCCAGCTTAGAAGAAATACCACTCGGCCAGCTAGGGTCGTCAGCCAATACAACTTTAGCAAGGCTCACAATCAAGGGCTGATTTGCCATCCGCTGCATGAGGTCCTGCCTCCCAGCCTTGGCGACTCCTTTCGCGATCGCGTGATCTTGAATATTCCTGGAGAGCTCCTCGACCAATTGCCGCAGGGGTTCAGCTCCATTGATGAGTGAATTTGCACGCCCCTCTTGGAAATCCTGCTGCTTGAGGAGGTTCGCTTCATTGACGATCTCTTCGCTAGCCCCAATTGCTAGCTTCGCCTGCTCCGTGATCTCCGAAATATCGCTGCTGGCTGCAGCGGCGGCTGCAGCCTCAGTTATTCGTCGAGCATGCCGGGCAGCCCTAATCCAATAACCCGGTTGATGCTTCGCTTGCGGTTCAGACGGAGGCGGCATCTAAACTCTCCTTGATGGGAACCTTCAAAGCAGCGCATACGGTGTCCATACCCAAGATGGGGCAGGATAGTCCGATTGTCCATCTGGATCGCCACGTAGGCGAAAGATGGCGAGTCAAACCCAGTGCAGTGGCGTACCACCCAAGGGCCGTCGTGTCTTCTCTATGCGCTAAGAATGCTCGGGCTGGTGATGCGCCGGGCCGCCCCTGGGCCACTGGCCAGCCTCTGCTTGATCAGAACTCGGACATCACGTCAGAGCGTCCGCGATGTACTCCATCGAGTCCACGACCATCACGGCGCCGGCGGCGGCTAGCTTGGCATCCTTTCCCGGCTTGTTGGCGTAGCCGATCGTCGGGATGCCTGCGGCGGCCCCGGCCTCGACGTCGCGGGCCGCGTCGCCGATGAAGATGCAGTGCTCCGGCCCGGTGCCCGCGGCTTCCATGGCTTCGAGCAGGAGACGCGGGTTCGGCTTCATGGACGAGGGGTCGCCCGGGGCGCGTCCGAAGACGCCGGCCACGTAGTCGCTGAGGCCGTGCTCGGCGAGGTAGGCCGTGATGGCCGCGCCCGAGTTGTTGCTGACCACGGAGACCAAGCGACCGGAGCGGACAGCAGTGCGCAGAACCGATTCTCCGCCCGGGGTCGGGCGGGCTACCCGAACAGCTTCGGTCTCCAGCGCGGCCAGTGCGGCGTCCGTGCTGTCCGTGAGATCGGGGCGGGCCTCTGAGACCAGCCGGAGCAGGGCTAGCGGGTCGCTCTCCTCCTCCGCCCCAGCCGGGGCCTGCTCGCCGGTGGCGAGCAGGCCCTCACGGAGTCGCCGAGCGACCTCCGCAGCGGGAAGGCCGGCGAAGACCGAGCACACCGGGCCGTCGAAGTCGAGGAGCACGTGCTTCACCGGCCGCAGCACGTCGGCGAGTTGCTGAGGGGCGGTGGTCATGGCTGCCGCTCGTAGGCGATCGTGCTCCACGCGCTGTCGAACCACATCTGAGCCTGCTGGACGTACTGCGACCCGAGCGAGGCATCATCCGGGCCGGCAGCGTGGTGGAACAGGGTGGTGTCCTTGCCGGTCACGTCGTAGAAGGTATGGGCCGTGTCGTCGATCTCCACGGTGCGCTCGCGGAGCGGATAGAAGCCGAAGAACGCCTCCGCCCGGTTCAGGATGTAGAGCTTGAACAGTCTGGACGCCCGGTGCACCTTGACCTGGACGCTCGCCTTCTGGACCAGGCCCAGCTCAGCCAGCATCTCCACCGAGTGGGCGATACCGCCGGCGTTCGTCAGGGCGATGTTGCGCGCGCGCTCCCGGAGGGCTTCCTCGTCCTGGAGCCCGTCGACCAGGACCGGCACGGCCATCGGCGCCGTGGTGTCCGGCAGCAGCAGTCGGCTCCTGGCGGACTCCAGCGCCAGCCAGCCAGAGCGGACCTTGTCGAGCGGTTCCTGCAGCGCGTTGTGCAGTGTCTGGCTGGAGAACCCGGCGAAGTCGAGGGTCGCCTGCTGCTGCTCGAAGGCGCGCCCGTACGACGCACGGCACGCCGGGATCTCGCTCTGGCTGGCCTCCGGGGTGCCGGTGGCCGAGTGCGCCCGGCGGGCTGGGCACAGCATCGCCGTCCTGCTCCGCGTCTACGCCAAGTGCATCCACGGTGACGAGGACCACGCCAGCCGGCTGATCACTGAGCGGCTCCAGCGGCGGGCTGCGCCCTCATCGGAAGCCGAGGGCTCCTGATCCTGGTCCGCCCCTGGTCCGGAACCGCTGGTCAGGACTGGGATCCGGGCGGAATGAGGTGAGACAAAGCACGCAAAACGACCATCCGGCGTGACCGGTGTTCGAGCACAACGAAACAGGCCCTGATCTGCGTTTCCGCAGATCAGGGCCTGTTTTCTATCCTGTGGCTGGTGCAGGGTTCGAACCTGCGTAGCTTGCGCGACAGATTTACAGTCTGCTCCCTTTGGCCGCTCGGGCAACCAGCCAGGATTGGTGTCTCCCCGGGCGCTTGCCCCGTTCGACGTCGTAAACGATACCTGATGTCGGGGGGTGGTTCGCCACTCGGTTGACCGCGTGACGATCACGGGGTGCCGCGTGGCCGTCGCGGGCGGGGGTGGGGCGGGGCTGGATAGGCTGGGACGGCGGGCGTCCGGTGGGGCGGGCCGTGCCAGTGAAGCCAGAGCATCAAGGAGACCAACACCCATGGCCGACTCCAGTTTCGACATCGTCTCGAAGGTCGAGTGGCAGGAGGTCGACAACGCGATCAACCAGACCTCCCGCGAGATCGCCACCCGCTTCGACTTCAAGAACGTCGGCGCCGAGATCAGCCGCTCCGGCGAAACGATCGAGATGAAGGCCAACGGCGAGGAGCGGGTGAAGGCCGTGCTGGACGTGCTGCAGAGCAAGTTCATCAAGCGCGGTCTGTCGCTGAAGGCCCTGGACGCCAAGGAGCCGCAGCTGTCCGGCAAGGAGTACAAGATCTTCGCGAACGTGAAGGAGGGCATCTCCCAGGACGATGCCAAGAAGGTTGCGAAGATCATCCGCGACGAGGGCCCGAAGGGCGTGAAGGCCCAGGTGCAGGGCGACGAGCTGCGCGTCAGCTCGAAGAGCCGGGACGACCTGCAGGCCGTGCAGGCGCTGCTCAAGGGCAAGGACCTCGACTTCGCGATCCAGTTCGTGAACTACCGCTAGTCGACCCCGCTGACCAGCGGAAACGCTAGCTTTTCGGCCCGGGAGGGCACATCGAGGGCACAATGCGGAAGACAGCCTCGATCGCAGCCCTTGTTGTGTCCTCCTCGTCCGGCCACAGGTGCGTGTAGGTGTTGAGCGTGATCGACGGCTTGGCGTGGCCGAGCCGCTTCTGCACCGTCTTCACGCTCTCGCGGTGCTTGATCAGCACCGAGGCGTAGAAGTGCCGGAGGTCGTGCATCGTGGCGTCGTCCGGCACCCGACGGAGCGTCGGCTCCGCGTCGGTCGGCCGGCCACGGCGTTCCCAGCTTTTGAGCGCACCCTCGTACTGCTTCCGCAGGGCCTTGTCGGCCACCCGCACGAGGGTCTCCCACACCGACGCCCAGGCCGCACGGCGGATCGCCTCGCCGCGCTCGTTGGTGAAGACGAGCAGCGCCTTCCGCCGCTTCCACTTGGAGGGGCGCGGGTCGGTGCGGTCCTCGATATCGACCCGGCGAGCCGGGTACTTCTCCAGATGCGCCGCCAGCGCGTCCATCGCGGGCTTGGCCACCGGGACCGTCCGGTAGCTCTCGTGGGTCTTGGGCGGCGCAAGGTACGGCTCGCCCCGATCAGGGCCGACCACTTGCTGCTTCACCTGGACCGTGCCGCGCTTGAAGTCGATGTGCTCCAGCTCGAGTCCGAACAGCTCGCCCTGACGCAGTCCCGAGGCCGCCGCCAGTAGCAGCAGCACCCGGTACCAGCCAGGAGCAGCATCGACCAGGGCAGCCACGACCTCGACGGCGAGCGGGACGATCTCCGTGCGCGGCGGAGGTGGCAGCTTCACCCCCTTCGTCGGGTTGAACGGGATCTGGCGGTCGAGCTCCGCTACACGAAAGATCGCGGTCACGTAGCTGTAGTGCACCCGCAGGGTCGACGGCGCCAGGACCTTCGAGCGGTCCTTGACCCACGCCTGGATCTCCGAGGTCTTGAAGCCCGCGATGGCCCCGTCGCCGAGGATCGGGTAGATGTGCAGGCGAAGCGCCCGGTCGACGCGCTCTACGGTGCTCGACCCGTGGACGGCGCTCGCGCGCCACCGCTCGCCGACCTCGCGGAACGTCTCCTTGCCGAGGGTGGGGTCGATGTAGGCCCCGCGGTTGAGGTCGTTGTCGAGGCGCGAAGCCTCTGCGTCGGCGTCGGCCCGCCGGGCGAAGTTGAGCTTGCGCTGCTCGCCGCTGGGGTCGCGGTAGCGGACCTGCCATCGCTTGCCCTTGCCGTGGTCGGCGGTGGGGTACTTGCCCTTGTGCTCACAGCAGGGCTTGTCGGTGGGGCGGGGGTGGGTCTTGTGCCAGGTGTCGTAAACGGTCGCCATTCGGCTCCTTGGGTCGGGGCAGGGGGAATTCCGGCCTTTGGCCGGCAGTCGAGTGGAGGTGGCGGCGAGAAGGTCTGGCCATCGAATGGACCGCGCAGGCAGGAGCGATCTCAGTGCCTGCTCTTGGCGGGGTGTTGGATATTGATCGAGCGGCGGCCGATTGTCAAGTGCGAGTTTCCCGTACAGCGATTTTCGTGCCCGATAGTGTCCGATCGTGCCGGATCGTCCCAGGATTCCAGCAGCGCATTCGCGTGGCCGGCGCGATCGTGACGCCGATCCGCAGCAAGACGCGGTCGAGCTTGCACATGGCGTGCCGTAGAGCCGTGGAGGCTGGGCGGACCTCTGTCCTCGGAGGCGGTCGGTGAGCCGATCCGGGGCCGTTTTAGGTTGCGAGCCGGGTCGCATGGAGAATGCTTCGCACGTCGCCCCGCCGGGCAGGCCACGACTCCGCCCGGGGTCGCAGGATGGCGGGCTGGGGTCCTTTTTAGGTTTCCGGCCGGGCCGCGCGCAGACTTCTCTTCGCGCGGAAACGCACCTGCTCTCGCGGGCCTTCGCCGACCTGCCCGAATTCCCCTTATCCCCTACCCTCCGGAGACCTCTTGTCCAAGATTTCCCGTGCCACCGCTGATCGCCGTCCGCTGGCCAGTGCCGAGGAGCTCGCCGCGTACCTCGGTGTCCCGCTGGGGACCGTCTACGCCTGGCGCCACCGCTGCCAGGGCCCGACGGCGATCAAGGTCGGCCGGCACCTGCGTTACCGCTGGACGGAGGTGGAAGCCTGGCTCGACAGCCAGAGCGCCGACCAGGCCGCCTGATCGCATCCGCCTCACCGCATCTGAGCCGAGGAGCGCTCCTGTCTGCCGTCGGCTGACTTGCCGCCGTGCGGTGGATCTTGGCTCCGCGCAGTCGTACCGTCCTCGCCGCAACCCCGGTTCGCAATCTCGAATGGCGAGGCGGCATTCCTTCCTTGCCCCCTGAGCGGTGCGGCGGTTCGCCGCCGCACCGCAGTCTGGAGTCCCCCATCACCCCCACGTCCAACCTGCCCAACCTGCCTGTTCTGGCGGCCTCGTGGCCGCCGGTTGCCCAGCCGGGTCACCCCGGCGTTCACGTGTCCGACCAGCCGGTGTCGGAGTCCATCGCTGGTGAAGAGCCGGCCACCGTCGGCAGCGAGACCGGCAACCTGCCGAGCTCCACCGCGGTTCCGGGCATGCCGGAGTCGCCGGGTGCCGTACTGCTGACTGAGTTGCACACCCACATCCGCCGGTACGCGGTCCTGCCGTCAACGGAGGCCCTGGACGCGGTCACGCTGTGGGCTGCCGCGACGCACCTGCAGGCGGTGTGGCACCACGCGCCGCGCCTGGCGATCGTGGCTCCCGCCCGCCGGTGCGGCAAGTCCCGCCTGCTCGACGTCCTGGTCGAGACCGTCCACGACCCGCTGATCACCGTCAACACCAGCGCGGCGGCCATCTACCGCACGATCAGCGACCGGCCCCGCACCCTGCTGGTCGACGAGGTCGACACCATCTTCGGCAACCCCAGGACCGCCGAGAAGTACGAGGACATCCGTGGCCTGCTGAACGCCGGCCACCAGCGCAACCGCCCGGTCACCCGAGCTGTTGGCAACGACCACCAGGCCCGGGAGTTCGAGACCTTCGCCATGGCCGCCCTGGCCGGGATCGGCGATCTGCCGGACACGATCATGGACCGGTCGATCGTGATCCGCATGCGCCGCCGTGCCGACGGCGAGGTCGTCGCGCCGCTGCGCGACCGCCGAGACGGTGTCCTCCTTCGGGAGACCCGCGCGAAACTCTCCCTGTGGGCAGGCCAGGTGGCCGAGCAGGCTCAGGTGCTGGAGCCGGACATGCCGGTCGAGGACCGGGCCGCCGACACCTGGGAGCCCCTGATCGCGGTCGCCGACCTTGCCGGCGGCTCCTGGCCGCGCCGGGCCCGCCAGGCGTGCGTGCGCATGGTGGCTGCGGAGGAGGTGATCGAGGAGGACAGCTGCGGCGGAGCGAGGATCCTCGCCGACATCCGCCGGATCTTCTTCGCCCACGGCGACCCGGACACCCTGGCCACGACCGCCCTCCTCGCGTCGCTGAACGACGACCCCGAGGCACCGTGGGCCGAGCACGGACGCGGCGGCCTCACCGCCCGCGCGCTCTCCGGACTGCTGAAGGACTACCAGATCTCCTCCGCCAACATCCGCCTGCCCGACGGCACCCAGCGCAAGGGCTACACCTTCAACAAGTTCGCCGACTCCTGGCGCCGCTACTGCCCCAAGGTCCACCCGCTCCCGCCCCGCGCACCGGCTGCCTGATTCCACCCGCCAGAAGCGGTAGGTCCCGTCCCCACCGTTGCATCCCATGTCTCGCACAGCGCAGCCGGGACGGCATTCCCCACCCGCCATCACACCTTCCGTATCGCACCCGCTTGCCGCCGGAGCCGGCGTACACCGCAGCGACGGCGTGTGGGACGGCACCACCAGCTCGACCCGCCAACCGGGACAAGGGCCGTGGACGCCCAAGACGGATGCAACGGCCCACCGCCACCAACCTCGACCGCCCCCAAGGAGGACCACCACCCATATGCCCACCACGGACCGCGCCGCCGCCCGCACCAACCGTGTAACCGTCTGGGATTTCGCCGCGATTGGCCTGCTCGCTGCTGTCGGCTTCGCCCTCTCCTACGACGCCCTGCGCCAGATGGCCCTTGCCATCCACATCCGCGACCAGCTCGCCTACCTGTTCCCGCTCATCATCGACGGGTTCGTTGCGTACAGCGTCCGCGCCCTTCTCCTCCTCCGCACCGCCCCGCTCACCGCCCGCGCGTACGTCTGGCTACTGTTTGGCACCTCCACTGCCGCCAGCATCTGGGCCAACACCCTCCACGCCGTCCGACTCAACCAGCAGGCCCTCGCCACCGGCGGGCCCCTGCACCTGAGCGACACGGCAGTCGGCGTCCTGTCCGCCATCTCCCCGCTCGCGCTCGCTGGAGCCGTCCACCTCGGCATCCACACCACCCGCCACATCCGGCCCGCTGTCCAACCGAACGGCGAGCCGGTGGTCCGCAATCCGGTCCCCGCCCCCTCTTCTGGCACCGGACGGTCTCCGGACGACGGACGGTCCGCCGGACCGGACCAGACCGTGGAGGCTCGACGAACCGGACCGAACCGGACCGTGGACGAGGCCGCCGGACTGCTGCAGCATGCGGACGGACCGGACGGAGAGGGGCGTCTGGAACCGGACCCGGACCCGGACGGGCAATTCCGCTCAGGTCGTCTGTCCGCAGGCGAGGACCTCCCGTGGACAGACCCAGACCGCGCGGAGCACGCCCGGACCGACGACACCGTGGACCACGAAGCCGCAGGCCAGGGGCCGAGCGGAATTGCCGGGCAGGTTCCGGAGCCCCGGCCCGTCGGCCGACCGGCAGGCGCATCGCTGGACGAGCTGGCCGGCATCGCCGTCCGAGCGTGGACGGACACCGGGAGGCTGAGCCGGTCCGTCGTCCGGGACGCGGTCCGCGCACAGGGCCTCACGCTGTCCGACGAACGCCTCACCGCGGTCATGAAGATGGTCCGTCCGGACGAACCGGACGGCGACGGTCCCGCCGCCGGCATCTGATCCCCACACTTCCGCTCACCCCGGGTGCCTCGCCGGCACCGTCGCACGAGGCACCCGGATCCCCTCTCCGTGATCTGGACCAGGTCCAGTCCGATCCCACCCACAGTCCCCACCCGTTCCCAGGAGCCTCCTCTGACGATCCACCAGTCCGACCCCCAGCACACCGGCAGCCCCGATGACGGTCTGGAAGCGCTCCTCAACTCGCCTGCTCCCAACGGCGATCCGCAGCAGGCGTCCGAACTGACCGCCGCTGGCGGAGCAAGCTGGGGCAAAGTCCACATCGCCGTTGGCGACGCGGACTTTGCGCTTGACCCCGCCCCAGGGGTGGCGGGGCAGGACCGGCACGAGGGCGCGCCGGACCAGGAGGTCGTGACCGAGGGCGGCCACGACCAGGACCAGATCTCCGAGCCCAACGCCGAGCCGCTGCCGAGCGACGACTCCGAGCGTGCCGACGCCGACGTTCGTATCGTTCGTGAAGCGCCGACCGTGACCACCGCCGAGTTCATCCACCTCGGCGTTCCGGAACTCGACCGCACTCCCCTTCCGGTGGACGAGTGCATCGCTGCGCTGGCCGAGCGGATGTACCGGCCGCGTTCCGGAACCAAGCGCACCCTTCAGCTCACCTGCTCCGTGGAGCCGGCCGAGCGGGACCTGATCGACATCGCCGCCGCCAGGCTCGGACGCTCGCGCTCCGCGTTCCTGGCGGACTCGGCACTGAGCGTCGCACAGGAAGTGGTGAAGACCGGCCGCCCCGACGGCTTCGTCCCCCTGCCCGACCGGGAGGCCGTCGACAAGCTCACCCAGGCGGTCGGCACCCACCAGCGGGCGATCGACCGGGCCGGCAACAACCTCAACCAGCTCATGGCCGAGATCTACCTCGGTCCGATCCCCGAGCGCGCCATGAAGGTCCTGGACGCCCTCGGCGCCTGCGCGGCCGAGGCCCGCCTCGCCTACCAGCGCGTGGCTCCGGGAGGCCGCCGTGGTGCCTGACGTCTCCACCGGCGCGCGCACCCGCGGCCTGCTCTCCTACCTCTTCGGCCCCGGCCGCCGCGACGAGCACTCCGACCCGCACATCGTCGCCGCCTTCGCCATGCCCGGCCTGCCCGACCCCGGCCGCGCGCCCCTCGACCAGCACCACCAGCTCCTGGACCAGCTGGCCGACTACCTCGACCAGCCCGTCCGCGCCCGCGAGATGCGTACGGGCAAGCCGGTGCCGCAGCACGTGTGGCACTGCCCGGTCCGCACCGCGCCCGGCGACCGCTACCTCACCGACGCCGAGTGGGCCGAGGTCGCCCGCCGGATCGTCAACGCCACCGGCATCGCCCCCGACGGCGACGACAAGGGCTGCCGGTGGATCGCCGTACGCCACGCCGACGACCACATCCACATCATGGCCACCACCGTCCGCGAGGACGGCCGCCGGCCCCGCAACAAGCGCGACGGCCGGCGCGCCCAGGCCGAGTGCCGCAAGATCGAGAAGGAACTCGGCCTGCGGCAGCTCAACCCCGGCGACGGCACCGCAGCGCCGATGCCGACCAGCGCCGAACAGGCCAAGGCCCAGCGCGCCGGACATGAGCAGACCGCGAAGGAGTGGCTGCGGGAGCAGGCCCAGGCCGTCGCCGCAGCCGTCCGCGACGAGCAGGAGTACTTCTCCACCCTCACCGCCCTCGGCATCCACATCCGCTACCGCATCGGCCCCGAGACTGGCGACGTCCTCGGCTACAGCCTCGCCCGCCCCGGCGACGTCAACGCCCAGGGCGAGCCCGTCTACTTCGGCGGCTCCAAGCTCTCCCCCGACCTGTCCATCAACCGCCTGCGCGAACGCCTCACCGCCCAGCAACCCACCGCGCCCGAGCGGCCGGCGGTCGAGCCCAACCGGTGGCGGCAGGCGGAAACGGCCCTCGTCGGCACGGTCCGCTTCGCCTTCGCCGGACAGAACAGCGCCGACGAGGACGCGGGTGTCGACGGCCAAGACGGCGCCATCCAGGCCCAGGCCGCCGCGTTCGGCGAACTCCTCCACACCGCCGCCCTCACCGCCCCCGTCCACACCCGCGCTGAACTACGGGCCGCCGCAACCGCGTTCAACCGCGCCACCCGATCCAAGATCCGTGCCGAACACCAGCAGGCCGCCGCCCTGCGCTCGGCCGCCAAGGAACTCCTCTACGCCGCGGGCTCCGGCAAGGACGGCGCCGCAGCCGCAGCCCTGCTGTCCACCGCCGTGTTCGTCCTGATCGCCATCGCCCGCTGGCACGAGAGTCGAGGTCACCAGCAGCAGGCCGCAGCCGCCCAGCAGTCCCTCGTCCACCTGCGAGCCGCCTACCGGCAGACGGCCGAACCCGTCATCGCCGACCTCACCCGCCGAACCCCCACCGCCAAGACCACCGACCGCTTCGCCGCCCACGTCCAGACTGCCGTCCCCGACCACGCCCAGCGCATCCTCGCCGACCCCTCCTGGCCCGCCCTGGCCACCGCCCTCGCCCAGGCCGAAACCTCCGGCCAACCACCCCACCGCGCCCTCACCGACGCCGCCCGGCAACGGGAGTTGACCACCGCCGACCGCCCCGCCGAAGTCCTCCTCTGGCGCCTCCGGCACGCCACCGCCGACCGCATCGACCAACGCGCCCACATCGCACGCGCCCGCACCGGAGGCCGGACCACGATGACACCCTCGCCCCCGGTACCCACCACGCCGACCGGCACCAGGGCCGCCAACGATCCCACCCGCCGACGCTGACCACCGAAGGAACCGAATGCCCCGAGCCCCGCCCAGCATCACGAGGCACGACCGCAAGCTTCCCGACGTCCGGGACTTCGCCGCCCGCACGGGCGTGCGGATCATCTGATCGGCATCGGCCCCAACTGCGCCTACTGACGCCGTCAGGTGTCGATGTGATGTCGTCTTCGGCGGTCGGGAACATCCCGGCCGCCGCACGTCTTGTGGTGTCGCTGGAACCGTCACCGGACGAAGGGCACCACGCTGATCAACCGCCGCCACGACGAGAACGCCCACCGCCCCACCACCATCCGCGCTGTCCCCCACCCCGACGAACTCGACGCCCGCGGCATCCCGATCACCTGCCCCCACTGCCGGGCCCACCGCGACTGGCTCCTCCTCAACGTCCGCCAGCTGGTCTTCGTCCGCTGCCGGTGCGCGCACGAGTGGCATGAGCCCGACCTCACCCTCGCCTTCTTCGAGCAGCACTTCACCACCCCCGAAGACGAGTGGGACGACTTCAACACCGCCATGGTCAGCCTCGGCTACGACGGGCTCCTGGCCGGAACGACCTGGAACTAACGGGTCGAATTGCATCTGCTGCAACAACTCGGAGCGAACCATCGGCGGCTAACGTGCAGCTCAGCTGGGGTTGGGCTTCCGGGCTCGCGCGCCAGCTGCGCGGCTGATCTGCGCCGAGTAGCCGATGCAACGATGTTGCGCCAGATGCAACATGGGGCGGCCGGTGGCCTTCCTAGGCTCACCACTCTCGGTGTCGGTCGGCAGCGCGGGTTGCGGTCAGGCCGTGGCCGCAGGAGCGGGTGGCAGGTGGACCGTCATGATCAGGTGGCAGGTTTCGGTGCCCGCGCCTCGGTAGGCGTGGGGGGCGTCGCCGTCGAAGGTGGCGGTCTGGCCGGCTTCGACGGCGTGCTCGGTGCCGTCGACGACCAGGATCATCCGGCCGGAGGTGACGCTGACGGTCTCCACGACTCCGGCCTGGTGGGGGTGGCTGGGGTACTCCTCGCCCGGTTCGAGCTGCCAGCGCCAGACCTCGACCGGAGCCGGGCCCGATGTGGTCAGCACGAGCCGGGCCTCGCTGCCCTGTTCGCCGGTCCATAGCGGCGCCACCGTGTCGGCGGCCACGACGCGGACGCGGCCCTCGGGTCGCCCCTGCATCAGGTCGGACACCGAGATGCCGAGGGTGTCGGCGAGGCGGACCAGGGTGGCCAGATTGGGGTTGCCCTGGGCCTTCTCCAGTCCCACCAGGGCGCCCTTGCTGACCTGGGCACGCCGGCTGAGCTCGTCCAGGGAAAGGCCCGCGCGCAAGCGGGCCGCCTTGACGTTGTGCGCGACCGTCCGCAGGGCCTCGGCGGTCTCGGCCATCTGATCACCATCCTCACAGTCGAGCATTTGAATGCACCGCACGGTCGTTCCGTTGGCATCGACTGGTCGGTTCGTTGTACCGTCGAGTCGTTCCATTGAAATGGTAAGGGATGTGCTGTGATCGCTCTGCTGCTGGCTCTCGGGAGTTCACTCGCGTACGGGTGCGCCGACTTCCTCGGCGGCCTCGGCGCCCGCAAGGCCCATGTACTGCGGACCGTGCTGATCGCGGCCCCTGCCTCTCTGGCAGTCGAACTGCTGCTGTGGCCGTTCCTCGGCGCCTCGTTCAGCACGGGGGCCCTCGGCTGGGGCGCCGCCTCGGGTGTCGCGTCCGCTGCCGCGTTCGCCCTGCTCTACCGCACCCTGGCGATCGGCCCGATGAACGTGCTGTCGCCGGTGACCGCGCTGGTGTCCGCCGCGCTGCCCGTCGCGGTTGGCCTGCTGCAAGGCGAGCACCTCGGCATCGCCGGCCTGGCAGGTCTGCCGCTCGCGCTGGTGGCGGTGGTGCTGGTCAGCGCCGGAGGCGGCACCGCCTCCTCACGTCCCTCCCGTACCGCGCTGCTGCTGGCCTTCGGCGCGGGCGCCGCCATCGCCCTCCAGCTGATCTTCCTGCACCAGGCCCCGGCCAACAGCGGAGTCGCTCCGCTGATCGTAGGCCGGGCCATCTCCTCGGCCGTCACCCTGGCCGCAGCCGGGCTGATGCGCCACCGGCTGGGCCCGGAGCGGCCCGCGTACGCGATGTCGGCGGCCGCCGGGGTACTGGACTCGGTGGCGAACCTGCTGTTCCTGCTCGCCGCCCGCAGCGGGGACCTCGCCGTCGTCGCCGTGATCACCGCCCTCTACCCGGCCGGCACGGTCCTGCTCGCCCGCGGTGTCCTCGCCGAGCGCGTCCACCGCGGCCAGCTCATCGGCCTGGGCACCGCTGCCGTCGCCGTCAGCCTCCTCGCCCTCACCTGACATCCCCAGCGCCGCACGCCAGCAGCAGCGCCTCCTGGACCGCATCGGCCCCTGGAAGCCCTGACCCACCCGCCCAGACGCACGAAACGGAAACCGCCCATGACCGCCTTCCGCCTCGACCCCGCCGTCGCGGCTGCCCACCCGGACACCCTCATCGCCGTGGTCAGCGCCACCGGTCTGCGCGGCCACGAACCCTGGCCCCGCACCGACACCGCCGTGCAGCAACTGGAACAGCAACTCGCCGACGGCACCTGGCAGCCCGCAGACGAGAGTGACCCCCGCATCGAGGCATGGCACACCGCCTACCGCTCCTTCGGTACCAACCCCCGCCGCGTCCGCCCCAGCGTCGACGCCCTCGGCCGCCGCCTCGCCAAGAAGGGCAGCCTGCCGCGCATCAACCCGGCCGTCGACTCCTACAACGCCGTCTCCGTGCGCCACGGCCTGCCCGCCGGAGCCTTCGACCTCGACCACGTCGCCGGCGACGTCGTCATCCGCCACGCGGACGGCACCGAATCCTTCACCCCGCTCGGCGAACCCGACACCGTCGAACACCCCAACCCCGGCGAGATCATCTACAGCGACACCACCGGAGTCCTGACCCGCCACTGGAACCACCGCGACGCCCACCGCACCCGTGTCACCCAGGACACGACCCACGTCGTCTTCGTCCTCGAAACCCTCCACGCCAACCGCGACGGCCATCACCTCAAAGCCGCTGCCCACGAACTGCAGGACCTTCTCGCCCCGCACGCCGCGCACACCGCCCTGCACTACCTCGGGCCCGCAGCAGTCTGAGGTAGTGCAGCCAGCACCGGCAGCCCGCGAGCAGCCCGTGCAGTGATCGGCGCCGGCTGGAATACGACGCACCTTGAATACTGACGCTTCACCAATCTGAGCTGAACAACACGGGGAGACCGCCGCCGACGGTCGGCGGCGGTCTCCCCGCCGGGACGAGCAACCGCAGCAGTTCCCCGCGCCCTCGACGCAGGACCGCGACGGGATTGGTCGTAGAAGGGCTTGCACAAGTTCCCGGCTCGTGGCTCGCCGGAGCAGGTCCAGGGAGAATCGCCAACTGGCCCGCTCGTAAAGGCTGCAGGATGTGATCGTGATCGCTCACGATCGTGTCGATCTTCGAGCGGTACGTGTGCTACGTTCCGTGATCCAATCGAAAATAGGCGACCCCGGCGGTGCTGTCACACCCCGGGGTCCGGCACCAGGAGCTGTCACTCCCAATGCGTGTCCATCGTAGCGCCCACGTGCGCAACTTCACCGTGCTGCCCAACTGCCTCCTGCAGTACCGGCAGCTGTCCTACACCGCCCGCGGCCTGCTCGCGGACCTCCTCTCCCGCCCCGACGGCTGGCGCGAGGACGGCCGACACATGGCCGACACCAGCCCCCAGGGACGCGGCGCCATCCGCAAGGCCCTGAAGGAGCTCGCCGACGCCGGCTTCTACCGCGTCGAGAAGATCCGCATGCCCGACGGCACCATTCGCACCGAGACCCACGTCTACGACACCCCGCAGCTCGCGCTGCCGGGTGCCACCCGTCCGGTCTCCGGTGAAGCGACCAGCGGCCGTGCTGACGCCCTTCTTGAAAGTAACCGGTACCAAGAACCCACCCTCCCCGCCGAGCCCGTCGTCGGCCAGCTGGCCGACGACGAGGCGGACGCGGAGCCGGGAGGGCGGGAGGAGGACCACCAGGACGCCAAGGACGCTCCGGCTGTGCCGGACGAACAGGTCCGTAAGGCGGTCGCAACGCTGTTCCGGGTGATCCGTCCCGAGCCGCGTCTGCACGTCGGCGAAGCCGAAGCGCGCACGCTCGCACCCCTGGTCGCCCAGTGGCTGGAACGCGGCGCGACCCACACCGACCTTGCCGCCGCCCTGCTGCCTGGCCTGCCCACCCCGCTGCACTCCGCAACAGCAGTGCTCCGCAACCGCCTGGAGCGCAAGATGCCACCCGTCCAGGCCCCTGTGCGCCCCGCAGCGGCCCGGTACGCGGAGTGCGCCAAGTGCCACGACCCGGTGCCGCGGCCGGGCATCTGCCGCCCTTGTGCGGGCCTTGAAACCCGCACGTCCGTCGCCAGAGGCGACGAAGCCGTGACTCGCAGCGGCGCCGCCCGGGCTCGCGCAGCCCTACGCGCCGCGAAGAGCGTCGGCGCGAACCTCGCCGGACTGGCCACCGTCGGTTAGCGAGCACCGGGCCTTGCGGCAGACCCCAGGCGAGCTCTGCCGGGTGGTCGTCCGGACTGACCAGCCGCGTCAGAGGGCTGCTGCAGCGAGCGCGCTCTGCTTGAGGCGGAGGTATGCGGGTTCGTCGCCGAAGAGGTCAGGCTCGGGGGTCAACTGGATTCCCGTGACCTCCTGCACGCTCTCGGCGACCGTCCGGGCGGCCTCGGCGAACGCGCCGGCGGTGGCGTGGCCTTCCGCGACGAGCGTGAAGTGCTTGGTCGACATCCGGATGCCCGGGGCGATGGGCTGGCCGAGGGCGAACCCAGCGGCCTTGATCAGCCAGCTGGCGCTGACCCTGGTAAGGCCGTCGGGGAAGGTGTTCACGGGTGCCTGCTCGACCCGGAGCTTCTCGGCCTGCTTCTCGTCGACGACCGGGCTGAGGAAGACGCTGCCGACATTGCGGTTGTCGCTGTCTCCGGGGTCGAGGACCATGCCCTTGCTGCGGCGCACGCTCAGCACGGCGGCAGCAGCGTCGGCAAGGAGGACCGGCGTTCCCTTGGGGACGTCGAGGACCCTGGCGACCATCCCGTACGTGATCGGGGTACTCAGCTCGGACCGCCGGAGCCGGAACGTCACCGTGAGGAGCGTCCAGCGGGTGGAGTGCTTGAAGATGCTGGTGCGATGGCCCAGTCGGCAGTCCTCGGCTGAGAGCGTGACCTCGCGGCCGGTGACCCAGTCCCAGGCGGTGACGCGCACGAGGACGTCCGCGACTTCCTGCCCGTAGGCGCCGACGTTCTGGACCGGCGTGGCTCCCACCGTGCCGGGGATGCCGATCAGCGTCTCCATGCCGGTCAGGCCGTTGGAGATGGTCTCCTCGACGAGGTCCTGGAGCATGTGGCCAGCCTGGACGGTGACGGTGACCGCCTCACTGTCGTCACCGCGCTCGAACACCACGCCCTGGGTGGCCATGCGTACGACGGGCACGCCGCACCCGGCGTCGGCCACGAGGATGTTGCTGCCGCCTCCGAGGACCAAGGGCCGGGCGCCCTCCCGACGGGCCAGGCCAACGACGTCGGGGAAGTCGGCGGGGTCGGTCAGCTCGGCGAGGACTACGGCGTTGCCGCCGATGCCGAGCGTGGTGAGCGGAGCCAGCGGGACCTGTGTGCGGACGTACATGCGGTTCCTCGGGTGCGTGCGGAAGTCCAGGCTACGCGGCCAGGACGGCGCCGATCTCGTCTGTGACGTCGCGCGCCAATGGGCTGTCGGAGTGCTCGAACTCGTGGCGTAGGCCGGCCATCCGCTGTCTGGCACGGCCGGAGTCGAGGTACGAGCGGAGATCGAGGGCCTGGCGGGTGGCCTCGGCGGCGCCGTCGAGGTCTTGCCGCCGCAGCCGGGCTTCTGCCAGGGACATCGTGTGCAGCAGCCGGTTCCGGGGCTGCTCGTCACCGAACAGCTGCAGGCCACGCAACAGGTGGCGTTCGGCGACCTCGGGACGGCCGAGCTCGAGCCATGCGCGGCCGGCGTCGGCGGCCAGGACAGCCGGTGTCACCCAGTAGGCCCACGCGGGTGTGCCGCTGTCTGCTGCGGACTCGACCAGGGCAGCCGCCTCGTCGAGGGTCCGAGCGCAGTCGTCCAGGTGGCCCAGCTGGGCATGGGCACGGGCCTGCCTGGTGGCGAGGAGGGCGTGGACTGCGCCGCCGGGTGCGCCTCCGACGCCCTGACGGGCGATCTTGATCAGGCGAAGCGCCTCGTCGTGCGCACTGCGCCAGGTGGCCTGGTAGCTCAGGCAGGAGACGATGTTCGCCCCGAGCGCGCGGTTGTTGGCCGTGTGCGCGGCGCGGAGTCCGAAGAGGAGGTAGCGCTGGCCGAGGGCGTTGCGACCGAGGTCGCAGGCGAGCCAGCCGGCCAGCTGGGCGAGTTCGGCGAGCACGCTGTGGAGGCGCTGCCCTATGGCCGGATCGTAGGTGCCGTTGCGGGCCAAGTGTGCAGCCCAGTTCAGGTCTTGGGTGATCCAGTCCAGCACCAGCGGGCCGCCCTGGGCATCGTCGAGCCGACGGAGCTGGGCGACGCGGTCAGCGAGGACGTCGATCGCCTGGGGGCTGATCGCCTCGCCAATGGGCCGCCCTGCGACCGGCTCGTCCGGTGTCGTCAGCCAGTCGACGGCCGGGCCGATGAGTCCCTGACCGGACAAGGGCGGCGACACACCGAGGCCGGGACGGAGGGGGCCCGCCGTGAACGCTCCGAGTCCCTCCCAGGTACCGCCCTGCGACCACGGCTGCTGCAGCCAGCCGTCGGCACCAGGCGCGGTGGCTTTCGCCGGCCACAGGGCCTCGGCGGTGATCGTCTCCCTCAGGTGGTGCGAGAGGATCGACGCGACGATCTGCGGAAGCGAGCCGCGGGGCGTGGAGCCCTTGAGCCAGCCGTAGGGCGCTTTCGGGCTGATGCTGTTCGGGCGCACGCGGTTGATCTCACGTGCCAGTTTGTCGGGCGACCAGCCGAGTCGCTTGAGGCAGTCGCCGAGAACAGACCCTTCGTCCACAGGTGACCTCGAAGTCCGATGCGGCTGACAGGTTCGACGCCAACGTACAGCAGCCCTCGGTCCCGCCCTCCGCCGTTGGGCGAATCTGACCATTCTGACCAACACCTGACCTGACTGACCATCACCAGCCCTTCCCGGTCCGAGTTGCGGTGCGTGATGGTTTCGACACGCCCCGGCCGCCAAGGCAGCGAGCCTCGCCACCGGCCAACCGTTGGGCAGCACACCTTGATCTGCGCGCATCTCACGTCGTTCGCACTCGACCGCCGTGGCCCTTCGGGTCCGCGCACGGAACTTCGGAGGAGAAGGTGATGATCCACATCTTGGGCGGGACGCCGGGCAGACGACGCCGCAACGCGGCCCGTGACCCGATCGGCTCGGCTCTCACCGGCCTATGGGCCCTCGGCCACGTCCTGTGCCTCGCCCTGCTCGGGGCTGCCGTCCAGCACCAGCTCGCCGCATCGGCCCTCAGCCACACCACGGCGCTCGACGGCACCCACCCGCGCACGCTGCACACGTCCTGACCGTCCGGCGCCGTCGATCCAGACACCAACGACAAGACCCTTGGGGGGACTTCAATGCAGCACGAGACAACACCAGGACGCGCCCCGTCCCGGGCGGTCGTCACCGGAGCCGCCGGCTTCATCGGCTCGCACCTGGTCGACGCCCTCCTTGGCGAGGGTGCCACCGTCATCGGCGTGGACCGCCGTGACCCCCGCAGCGACCTCGGTGCGGCGGCGAACCTGGCGGGTGCCCTCGACCACCCCGGCTTCACCTTCGTCGCCGCCGACTTGAGGACCTGCCCGCTCACGGCACTGTTCCTGCAGGCCGACGCGGTTTTCCACCTCGCGGCACTGCCAGGCGTCCGCAGCTCCTGGGGCGATCGGTTTGCCGAGTACACCGCTTGCAACGTCTTCGCCACCGAGCGCGTGCTGGCCGCCTGCGAGGACGTCCGCGTTCCCCGGCTGGTCTACGCGTCCTCCTCCAGCGTCTACGGGACCACGAGCGGCGGCGCGACCGGCGAGGAGACCGTGCCGAACCCCGAGTCGCCGTACGCGATCAGCAAGCTCGCCGGCGAACAGCTCTGCCTGGCCCACGCGGGCAAGGCCACCTCCACCGTCACCGCGGTGGCACTTCGCCTGTTCACGGTCTACGGCCCTCGCCAGCGCGATGACATGCTGATCGGCCGCGCACTCACGGCGGCGCTCGGCGGACCCGCCCTGAACCTCTACGGCGAGGGCAGCCAGTGCCGGGACTTCACCTACGTCGGGGACGTGGTCCGAGCCGCCATCGCCGCCGCGACCGCCCCGATCGGCACGACGGTCCTCAACATCGGTACCGGCGTTACCACCACCGTGCTGAACGTGCTGGCCGCCGTCGAGGAGCTGACCGGCCGCCCCGTGCCGGTCAACCGGCTACCCGCCCAGGCCGGCGACGTCGAGGCCACCCTCGCCGACAACTCCCGGGCGGTGGACCTCCTGGGCTGGAAGCCCCGCACCGCCCTCACCCAGGGCGTCTCGCGCCAGCTCGCCCACCTCAACGCCAACTCCCCGCAGCCCGTGGGCGCCTGAACGATCCTGCCCCGTCGTTTCACCGGAGGAATTGTGTTCGTCACCACCGCGGACAGCGCGAACGCGCTGTTCACCCGTGCCGGCAAGGCCATCCTGAGCCAGGGCCGCAGCGTCGCGCCGCGCGGCATGGCCACCGCCGAGCTCATGGGCGCCTACCTCAAGCTGACCAACCCGGCCGCCCGGATGGTCCACCTCGGCCCTTACCGGGTACTGAACCCCGCGTTCGCCGCCGCCGAGACCGTGTGGATCCTCTCCGGCTCCAGCGCCGACTGGATCCACGACTTCAACAGCCGCCTGGCCGGCCTCACCGACCACGGCGCCCTCCAGGGTGCCTACGGTCCGCGCCTGCGGCGCTGGCATGGGCAGTTGGACCAGCTCGACTACGTGCGCCGCCAGCTGACCCGGGACAACGAGAGCCGCCGCGCCGTCGTCCAGATCTTCGACCCCGGCCGCGACACTGCCGGCCACAAGGACGTGCCCTGCACCCTCGGATACCGCTTCTACCTGCGGGAGGGCCGCCTGGAGATGCACACCAGCATGCGGAGCCAGGACGTGTGGCTCGGCCTGCCGTACGACCTGATCACCACCACCGTCCTGCACGAGCTGATGGCCGGATGGCTCGGCGCCGAGGTCGGCGACTACCACCATCACGTCGACTCCCTGCACCTGTACGCCCAGCACCAGGACACGGCCTGGAGCCTCGCCGCCGACGCGCCCGCCTCACCCGAGTGGCAGCCGCTCGGCATCCCGTGGGATGACTTCGACCTGATGCTGAAGCAGGTCACGGTGGGTGAGGCCGTCGGCCACCCGGTCTGGGACGGCTTCGCCGCCGTCCTGGCGAGCTACCGGCTGTGGAAGGCCGGTCGCCGCGACGAGGCCCGTGCCAGGGCCGCCGAGGCGACCGGGCCGCTGCCCGAGACCCTGGCGCTCTGGTACGACCAGCGCGAGCAGAGGATCCCGCTCGCGGCCATGCCCATCCCGGCGATCCCAGTGAAGAGGTGACCAACGTGGCCGCGAACCGCAACATCGTGCTGGGCCTGTGCTCCTACACCCACGACTCTGCCGCCGCCCTGCTCGTCGACGGCCGACTCGTCGGCTTCGTCGAGGAAGAGAGGCTCAGCGCCGTCAAGCACGACAAGAGCTACCCGGCCAAGGCCGTGGAGTGGCTCCTCGACGAAGCGGGCCTGACCATCGCCGACATCGGCACCGTCGCGTACAACTTCACCCCGCACCACTACCTCCGGGCAATCCCCTCCGCCCTCGCTCACACCCTGCGACCGGCGACGGCCGCCAGGGCCCTGCCCCGGGCCCGCTCGTTCACCCAGGTCGCCGCCAACACCCGCCGACGCCTTGCCCGCCTGGCCGACATCTTCCCGGACGCCGAGGTGCAGCCCGTCCTGCACCACCGCGCCCACGGGCTGTACGCCTTCGCCGCCTCCGGCTACGAGGAGGCCGCCATCCTGGTGGTGGACAGCCTCGGCGAGACCCAGACCACCACCATCGGCCATGCGCGGCAGAGCGCGGCCGGCTGCTCATACCGGATCGTCCACGCGCTCGACGACCCCGCTTCCCTCGGCTACCTGTACGGCGCCGTCACCGAGCATCTCGGCTGGCGGCGCGGGGACGAGGAGGGCACCGTCATGGCGTTGGCCGCCCTCGGCGACCCGAAGCGGTTCCGCTCGCTGTTCGCCAAGGCCGTCCGGCTCACCACCAACGGCTTCGCCCTCGATCACCGGCTGATCGGCCTGCGGGTCATGGACCGCCGCTACCCGCGGCTGACCGCAGCCTTCACCGCGCTCACCTGCCCGCCCCGCCGACCGGAAGAGGAAGTCGCCCCGGTCCACGCCGACCTCGCCGCCGCTCTCCAGGAACGCACCGAGCAGGTGATGCTGCACCTGGCGCGGATCGCCCGCGAACGCACGAGTGCCCGGCTGCTGTGCGTGGGCGGCGGGGTGGCGATGAACTGCGTCAGCATCGGGAAGATCATCGCCTCCGGGCTGTTCGACGAGGTCGCCGTGCCGCCCGCGCCCGGTGACTCCGGCACCGCGATCGGCGCCGCTGCTACGGTCCACCTCGACCGGCACGGTGACCTCCCGACCGGGCTGGCGCGGGCCTGCTACCTCGGCCCGTCCTTCCCCGGCCTGGAGCTGCCGGCCGAGCCACGGCCGGGGATGACCGCCCAGCGCCTGGACGACCCGGTCGGCTTCGCGGCCCGCGAGCTGGCCAAGGGCACGATCATCGGCCTGTTCCAGGGTGAGCTGGAGGCAGGCCCGCGTGCTCTCGGGCACCGTTCGATCCTCGCCTCGCCGCTGCGGCCCGGCGTCGCCGACCGGCTCAACGCCACGGTGAAGTTCCGCGAGCCGTTCCGGCCGTTCGCCCCCGTGGTCCTGGCCGACAAGGCCGCCGACTACTTCACCCTCGGCCAAGAGGCCCCGTTCATGTCCATGGCCTCCCCGGTCACCGACCTGGCCCGCGAGACGATCCCGGCGATCATCCACGCCAACGGCACTGCCCGGGTGCAGACCCTCGCGTCCAGGGACAACCCGCTCCTGGCCGACATCCTGACCGCCTTCGCCGAGCTCACCGGCGTGCCGGTCCTGATCAACACCTCCCTGAACGTGAAGGGCAAGCCGATCTGCGGCACCCCGGAGATGGCGCTGGACTGCCTGGCCGAGTCCGGGCTGGACGCGCTCCTCATCGAGGACTGGTGGGTGACCAAGGCATGAGGATCGGCTACAGCCACTGGGGCTTCCTCGGCTCCGGGATCACCGATACCCCCGACGGCGGGCGAAGCCACCGCCGCACCCTGGTGGACGGCCTGATCGCCGCTGGACACGAGATCGTCTTCCTCCAGACCAACCGCGATCTCGCCGAGGCCGGCACCGACCTCACCGCCACCTACCGATGGGACGGCGGCCTGCCCGAGATCGACGCCCTGTTCCTGGAGTGGCGCTGGCCGATCCCCGGCCGCAACACCACCGCCTGCGGCACCGAGGGGCACACCTGCGACCTGCACCGGCAGCAGGAACTCCTCGACCACTACACCCACCGGCTCGCCGTCCGCACGGTGCTGTGGGACAAGGACCAGCAGTTGCCCGCTAACGACCCGTTGCGGACTGTTCGGCATCTGCAGGTGTGCGAGCCGGCCCTGTACCCGTCGCCGGGAGCGGCCAGCCTGCTCTTCCCGGTCGCCGACGACGCCCTCGACCGGGCCTACCCGGCCACCCTCGCGGCCGAGAAGCGCCTGCTGCCACTCGTCTACATCGGCAACCAGTACGACCGCGACACCGCCTTCGAGGAGTTCTTCGCCCCGGCCGCCGCCCAACTGCCTCACCGGGTGGCCGGGAAGTGGAACAGCACCGCCCGCTGGCCGCATGTGAACTTCACCGGCCGTATCCCCTTCGACGAGGTCACCCCCACCTACCGCTCCGCGGTGGCCACCGTGCTCCTCGCCCCGGACCGGTACGCGAGGACCGGCCAGTTCACCCAGCGACTCTTCGAGGCCGTCCTCGCCGGCTGTCTGCCGCTGGCCCCGCGCACCCTGCGGGCCGCCGAGACGGTCGTCCCGCGCAAGCTGGTCGTCACAAGCGCGGCCGACGTCGTGGCCACCGTCACCGCGCTCGCCCGGATCGCGGGCAGCCAGGCCCACGCCGACCTGATCGCCCGGTGCCTCGACCGGCTCGACCCGTTCCGCCTCACCCGCCAGCTCCGCACCCTCACCGCCGCACTGACCGGCACAGCCATCCCACCCCTGCTGCTCGAAGGAGACCGCGCATGACCACGCTGGAGATCTCGTCCGAGTGGCCCGAAGAAGTCCGGGTCCGAGCCGCCGCACGGCTCGCTAGCCTGTAGCGGCATGGACAGGATCGCCATCATGGGCTGCGGCGGCAGCGGCAAGACCGTCGTCGGACGCCAGCTCGCCGAACTGATCAATGCCCCTCTGACCCACCTCGACGGCGTCTACTACGACGCCGACTGGAACCCGCTGCCGCAGGAGAAGTTCGCTGCTCTCCAGGAGGAACTCGTCGCCCGGCCCCGCTGGGTGATCGACGGGAACTACGCCTCCACCCTCCCGATCCGCCTCAAGCGGGCCGACACCGTCATCTTCCTCGACATCCCCCCGATCATCTGTCTGCTCGGCATCCTGCAGCGACGCCGGCGCTACCGCGGCGGACAGCACACCTCCCATGGCGTCTTCGACCGCATCACCTGGGGCTTCATCCGCTACATCCTCGGCTACCGGCGCCAGATGCGGCCCAAGGTCCGCGCGCTGATCGCCGAGCACGCCGGCCACGCCCGCGTCGTCACCCTCACCAGCCGCCGGGCCGCCCGCCGCTTCGTCGCCACCGTCCCTCCACAGACATGACCTGACCCACTTCGCACCGGGAAGGCTCCACCTGTCCATGACCGCCAACCCGTTCCTCGACACCGACCGCGTCCGCCACGACCTGTACGCCGACGCGGGCCGCATCGCCCAGCGCACCGGCGCGCTGTCCCGCGCCAAGACGGCCGGTCCCCACCCCGCCACCGTCATCGCCGACCTCGCCGCCACCGGCCTGCGCGGTACCGTCCTCGACATCGGCTGCGGACGCGGCACGACCACGCTCGCCCTCGCCGAGCGGCTCGACCCGCCGAGGCTCATCGCCTTCGACCAGTCCACCGCCCTCCTCGCCGAGGCCCGGAGCCGGCTCACCGGCCGCCTGGGCGTGGAGTTCCTGCGCGGCGACTTCCATGCCATCGACCTGCCCAACTCCTCCGTGGCCGTCGCGTTGGCCGCGTTCTGCCTCTACCACTCGCCCCGGCCGGCGACAGTGATCGCCGAGATCGCCCGCTGCCTGGCGCCCGGCGGGCTGTCGATCACCGTCACCAAATCGCCCGACAGCTACCGCACGCTGGACGAGGTGATCGCCACCAGCGGCCTCGACCCCGAAGCCACCAGTCGGCCGAGCCTGTACGAGACCTTCCACAGCCACAACCAGGCCGACATCGTCGCCACCTGCCTCGACGTGCAGCAGGTCGTCCACCACGAACACCGCTTCCGCTTCACCGACGCCGACCACATCGCGGAGTACGCAGCCACCAACCCGAAGTACCAACTCGGTGGCGACGTCGCGCAGATCGCCCGCCGGCTTCGGGAGACCGTCGGCAACGGCCCGCTGGAGACCACCTCCACCGTCACCTACGTCGTGGCCGCCCGCCGATGAAGACCTTCACCAAGACATACCTGAGCTCCCAGGCCCAGCAGCAATCCCTGGCCCACCACAGGTGGATCGCCCGTGCCAACCCCGACGTGCGCATCCCCCGGATCGTCCAAGTCCGCCCCACCGAGACCGACTTCGAACACCTCGAAGGACGACACGGCGGACCCGACGACCTGGTGGCCCTGGCCAACCTCCTCGGACACCAGCACACCGCCGCTCACACCCGCGAGCTGCACGCAGCCCGCCTCGACACGCCGTACACCCACGACACCATCACCATCACCGGCTTCGCCGACGGCCGCCGCGAACGCCTCCACCAACTCCTGGCCTCCGGCACCGTGCCGGAGCCGGCCATGACGCCCGAGGCCGCCGACGACTGGCTGAAGCGGGCCGCGACCATGCCGGCCGCCTTCTACAAGGACGCCAACCCCCGCAACTTCCTCATCGTCGGCGCCGACGTGGCCGTCATCGACTTCGACTCCCTCACCCTCGCGCCATTCGGCTACGACCTCGCCAAGCTCGTCGTCAGCACCACCATGACCACCGGTCCGCTGCCCGAGGACACCATCCGCCAGGCCGTGGACACCTACAACCACCATCCCCGCCGGCACGGCCTGCCCGGATGCTCCTGGCGCGAGTTCGCCGCATGGTGCGAGTTCCACCACATCCTCACCACGCCCTACCTCGGCACCAACGGCTACCGGTTCAGCTGGCACACCACCAGACCATCCTGGACCACCGACGTCCTCCGGCACCTCGACAAGGAGTCCGCACCGTGACGCACAACAGCGTGATGAACAGCCGGAACTCGGTCTGCGTGATCGTCCACGACAAGAGAACCGACACGATCGCCGCCGTGCACTACGCCGCCCGCAACTGGTCCCCACACCCCGCCTGGACCGTCCCCGGCGGCAAGGCCGAGCCGGGCGAAGCCCTCGACGAGGCCGCCGCCCGCGAACTCAAGGAGGAGACCGGCCTGCTCGTCGACCCGGCGGACCTCGAACTCGTCCACGTCATTCACGTCGAACAGGGCTGGGACCAGGCCGGCCAGTTCGTCCTCTTCGTCTTCGCCACCGACAAGTGGACCGGCGAGCTCACCAACACCGAACCCGACAAGCACCTCACCGCCCGCTGGGTTCCCGCCGGCCACCTCCCGGAACCGGCCTTCCCCACGGCCACACAGGCGCTCACCGCATACCTCGCCGGCGGTCCCGCCTTCTCGCGCTACGGCTGGGAGCCGACAGCGGCGTGACGACACGGCTGGGTGGGCTCGTCGATAAACCCCTCGACGAGCCCACCCAGCCGTGCCCGCCGAGAAACTGGCCGCCGAGCAGGACCGCTACCACTTCATCCGTCGGCACCCGGCGACCGCCTCGGTCCGCTGGCTACAGTCGTCACCATGAACGACTCCCAGCCCCACGAGGTCGTAGCCCAGCCCCGCACGGCCGCCGGCGTGCTCTTCTTCGACGAGGACGACCGCGTCCTCCTCGTGAAGCCGACCTACAAGCCCGGCTGGGAGATCCCCGGCGGCTACCTGCACGCAGGCGAAACCCCGAGCGAAGGGGCCGCCCGGGAGGTCAAGGAGGAGCTCGGCATCACCCCACCGATCGGCCGACTCCTCGTCGCCGACTGGGCACCCCACCCCACCGAGGGCGACAAGCTCCTCTTCGTTTTCGACGGAGGCATCCTCACGGCCGACGAGCTCGCACACATCACCGTCGACCAGGTGGAGATCGGCGAGTACGCCTTCCACACCACTGATCAGCTCGACGCGCTTCTAATCCCCCGCCTCGCCCGCCGCGTTCACGCCGCCTGCGCTTCCAAGGTCCAGTCCGAAACCATCTACTTGGAACACGGCAAGACCCGCCCGTAGTCCGACACCTCGCGGCACGACATGGAGCCCTCCCCCGTTTCCGTCAGCGAATATGGATCCATTGCCCTTACCGTGTTGGACATTGGCCACCCGCGCCCTGTCAAACAAGGCGGATGAGTTCGGCAGACCGCGACCACTCGGTGACACCATCTGGCCAACTGGAGGATTTTCTCATTCTAATGCTCCCTAAGCCGCTTCAAGAAGACCTGAACAAGCTTGTCCAGTTCTGCATCATCGCTCGTCTCTTCGACGAGGATTCGCTCGATATGGACGATTCCGCTATTTCTCCAGTGCCTGTCGCGGGTACTGTCGGCGGCTCGCCGACCTGAGTGCTGCGGGCCGTCCACCTCAATAATTCCTACACGCCCCCCGCGCGCCACCAGGAAATCCGGAGTCCAGGTGTTGCCTGCACCGACTCGCCCAGCCGGAAGCGGGAAGATAGAAATTGTCGCGTCGGGAGGAAGAACCGCCTGCGCGCGCTTCAGTGCCTCGTAGACGCGCACCTCCTCCAGTGAATCGAAGACACATCCGTCTCGCATGATCGCAGGCTTCACTGCCCGAGATCGAGATCGTATGGCTTGATTGGATACCGCACCGCCAGCAAGCCGCCGCTGTAGCTCCTGCCTCCAGTCTGACCCGATCGACGGCAAGGCAGGTATTACCGAAATCCCATGCACATCCTCCAGCCCATTGCGGTACGCAACTCGCTCGAAGACCGGCGCAATCGACTCAAGCATCGCATCTGTGAATCTCGGCACCAAGAATGGAGGCACGACAAGGTGCGCTTCCTCATAGTCGCCGAAGGAATTTCCAGGAGCAAGCTCAACGCCCTCCACATCCAGCAGGAGAGCTGCAGCCTGCGATTTTCCCTGCTCATGCATCAAGAAGGCCGTCTGTGCCAGGATTTTCTCCATCTGCGGAGATAGGGGCGACCCGACCGGCTGCTGAACAGCTTCTCCAGCTTCCATCGCCGACTCCACAGTGGCCTCCGAGGGAGACTCCGCGACAGGAGATCCGTGAGTTGCGAGAAGAACCTCTGGAAGATAACCGGTCACGGCCTGCACTGATTGCTGCAGAATCTCGATGCCGCCCGAGTTGAGGAAGCTGTCGCGGGCGCTGTCGCTAGCGATCTGCAAGATCAGCTTCGATTCATCGAACGACGTTGGCGTCGCATTCTGAGCCAGGAGGATCCACGTGAAGCGCCTGCGCTCCTTCACCGCCCCCAGGATCGCAGACCAACGGCCCAACAAGCCGGCCCCACCGTCGACGCTCACGGACACGCTGCCTCCCCAGCTCTCGGCTGCAACCAGAGTAGGGCCTGTTGCCGACAACTCGCCTTCATGGAAGGGCGATAGGCGACCCGGAGCCGCCCCTGCGAGCATGAGTGGCAGGTAGAGAGCCAGCGGAAGGCGTCGAGGTACCCGCAGTGGGGGGCCGCGCCTCGGCGACGACCACCTCGCCCCGGCCACCTACCGGGCCTCGATCCAGCGGCGGGCGCACTCCGCCGGGAGTTGAAGTTGCATCAGTGAGCCACGCGTAGGCCAGCGTCATGACCCCGGGTCTGATCTGACGGAGCGCCAATGATACGCGGCGGTCCCCTATGCTGCCCGCCATGACCGCACCCGCACCCGCACAGTCCGGCCGCATAGCCCGCTGGCGTGCAATGCGCCTTCAACGCTCCGAGCAACTACGCAGAGCCGGCAGGTTGACCACGCGCACCCGCGCACTCCTCTTCTCCGTCGGGGCCAGCATGATCGGGGCTGGCGGCACGGCTGTCTTCATGAAGGATGTCGAGGCGGGCCCAACCGCCCTCATCACCATCGGCGCCGTCCTTGTGGTCCTGAGTGCCATGGGCCGGCAGCTCTCCTCCATGAACCTCAAGGAGGGCAGCTTTGACCTGGCTGACGTCAAAGATCAAGTGAATGGGGCCGACAGCCCCGAGCAGGTCGTGGAGGCCATCGTCTCGGCCCCGGCCCCCGTGCAGAATCAGCTCCTCCAGCAGGACACCGCCATCACCGACATGAGCGAAGCTGCCTACGAGAGGGTGATCGCGGACCTGCTGACCGGCTACTTCGGCGATGCCGTTCAGCGCGACGTCCCGATCGGGTCGACCCGCGCCGACATCGTCGTGACCCTCGACGGGAAGCGGGCCGTGGTCGAAACCCGGCTCGGGAACCCTGGACGCCCCATGCCCCCCGAGCTCCTGCGGCGCCTCCTACGGCAGGACTACCTCACGGATGACAGCGTGCACGCTGTCATCATCGTCAGCGCCAGCGAACCAGGCCTTTACGCCCTCGGGCGGGAGCGCGATCGTGCGGTGCATGCTGGCAAGAACTTCGCCTTCACCTCGTGGGCCGGACGCGAGCACAACCAATCCCTCAAGCAGGCCATCGAGGATCAGCTCCGCGGCTGATCCTGGTGGTCGGTCCTCGCCACCGCCATCACCTCCGTCCACCACTTGGGAAACGGCCCTTCGCTGCTCTCCGTGGGGGGGCACATCTAGGGCACATGCGGGCGGAAAACGGCGCTGACCAGTGAAAACTCGTGACATGAGTTTTCCCAGGTCAGCGCCATGATCGCCGCAAACTCGCAGGTCAGCGCAGTGCTTATGCAGTACGTGAACTACCGCTGATCCCGGCGGCAGGTGCGGTGCGGCCCCGGTCCCGGGTTCGGGGCCGGGGCCTCCTGCTGTCGGGCGGCCGGGTCAGCCGGCGGCCGGGCGGGGGTGGACGGCGCCGGAGCGGGCCGCGGCGGCGTCGGCGAGGGACTGGACCTGCGCCTTGAGGGACTTGAGGGAGTCGAGCTGCTCCGAGAGGGCCGGTGCGGTGGTGCCGGGGAGCGCCGGCGGGGACGGGACGGTCACCGGCGGTGTCGGCAACTGGCCGAGCAGGCCCTGCAGGACGGCCTGCAGCGAGCCGACCAGCTGCTGCACGACGCCGAGCGGGAGGGCGGCCGTCAGGGAGGAGATCAGGCCGGTGACCGTGTTGACGAGGCTGCCGACCGTTCCGAGGAGGGCGCCCGGGTCGGGGGTCGCGGGCAGCGCCGGAACGTCCGGCAGGGCCGGCAGCTCGGGCAGTGCGGGAAGTTCGGGGGCGTCGGGCAGTTCGGGGGCGTCGGGCACCGGGGCGGCCACCGGGGGCACGGTGACGGGCAGCGGCACGTCGGCCGGACGAGCGGTCGGGCGCGCGGCCTGGCCGGGGGCTGCGGGCAGCGCCGGGGCCGCAGCGGCGAGCGGGACGGCGGACAGGGCGGACGCGCCCGGCAGGCCCGGGTGGCCCGGGAGACCTGGCAGGCTCGGGACGGTGGTGGATAAGGGGGACGTTCGGGGGGCCGCGGCGCCGTTGCCGACGGCGGTGGCGGACGCCGTGGCGACCGGGGTCAGCACGAGGGCTGCGGTCAGCACGGCGGCCATCCGGGTGGCACGCATGGGTGGGGCTTCCTCTCGGTGTGAAACGGGCGAGATCGCCTGATCACACGTTGGGGCAGGCCTGTTGGGCCGGCCACCGCACGTACGCCGAACGGTGACGACACCCCGGGAGGGCCGGGAAGAGGACGGCTGGGGCCGGGGGACGGCGGGTCAGCCGGCCGCCCCCCACCCGGCGGTGCTGGAGTGGGCGGCCAGGCCGACGGCCTCGAACTCGTCGGTGCAGCCGGCGTCCACGCGGGCGCCGATCCGGCGCAGGGCGCGGGAGATGGGGCTGCCCTCGGGCGGGAGGGGCGCGAACTCGGCGCTGAGGAGCGGGCCGAGGTCGAGCCGGCCGTCGGCCCAGACGGCGGCGCGCTGGGTGCCGGAGCCGCCGAAGTAGTCGGCCTCCACGCAGGCGATCGGGCCGGCCTTGGACCAGGCGGCGATCCGCAGCTCCAGCCCGGCCGGGAACCAGGCGAAGCCGGCGCCGCAGCCCGGCGCCCCTTCACTGCCGCCGAGTTGGGGCGCGGACAGGAAGGCGGGGGTGGCCGGGATCAGGGCGAGCCCCTGGGACAGGGGGCTGAGGCGGGCGGCCGGCACCTCGGCGGCGGCCACCGCGAGCAGCTCCGCTGATCCGATCAGCGCCTGAAGTTCGTAGGGCATTCAGTCATCCTGAACCACGGCACTGACAGTGCGCCCGCGATTTACGATTCCGTGGCTGGAAGGGAATCGCCCCGAGAGGGGCCTTCCGGCCGGAGGCCGTGGAGCGGGGCGAGGACGGTCGCCCCCGCCCGCGTCCTCCCCGTCGGCCGACAGCCCCTCGGACCGCCCCGGACCACTCCTCAGGTAAGCCGAACCTCTGCCCCGCGCCCCTGACACCCGATCACCCGTGCGGGTGCACGCCACATGCGGCGCCCCGGGCGGCCGGGTGAACTGGCGAGGACGGCGGCGCCGTCTGGACGGACACGGCGGACACGGCGGACCCGGCGGACGTGACGGCGGACGCGGCGGACGCGGCGGACAGGGCGCAGTGGAGGTACGGCGGGTCCAACGGTCCGGGCGGGCCAGGCCGGCGGGCGGTGCTCTCGGACCGGACGGTTCCGCCGGACCGTTCCGCCGGACCGTTCCGCCGGACGGTTCCGCCGGAAGCCGCCGCGCCGCCGGAGGCCGCAGCACCGCCGCCCACCCCTCAGGAGCCGTCCCCATGACCGACGAACTCGCCCGCCGGATCGCCGCGCTGATGCCCCTGGCCAAGGCCGACCTGGCCGAGCTGGTCGCCATCCCCTCCGTGGCCGACCCCCACCGGTACCCGCCCCAGAAGTGCCGCGAGGCCGCCGCCTGGGTCGCCGCCGTTTTCACCGACGCCGGGCTGCGCGACGTCCACCTGGAGGAGACCCCGGACGGCAGCCACGCCGTGATCGGCCACCGCCCGCCCCCGCCCGGCGCGCCGACCGTCCTGCTCCACTGCCACTACGACGTCCTGCCGCCGCTCGACGACGCCGCCTGGACGTCCCCGCCGTTCGAACTCACCGAGCGGGACGGCCGCTGGTACGGGCGGGGCGCGGCCGACTGCAAGGGCAACATCGTCATGCACCTCACGGCACTGCGGGCGCTCGGCGACGACCTCCCGGTCGGCGTCAAGTTCGTCGCCGAGGGCTCCGCGGAACAGGGCACCGGCGGCCTGGAGGCGTACGTGCCCCCGCACGCCGGCGAGCTGCACGCCGACGCCCTGCTGGTCTGCGACACCGGCAACGCGGCGGTCGGCGTGCCCGCCGCGACCACCTCGCTGCGCGGGATCGCCGACCTGGTCGTCACCGTCTCCACGCTGAAGGGCGACCTGCCCTCCGGCATGTTCGGCGGTCCGGCCCCGGACGCGCTCGCCGCGCTGATCCGGGCGCTCGACTCGCTGCGCGACGCCGACGGCGGCACCCGGATCAACGGGCTGGACTGCGACGGCAGCTGGAGCGGAGTCGGGTACGACGAGGAGCGGTTCCGGACCGACGCCGGGGTCCTGGAGGGCGTCCGGCTGACCGGCTCCGGCACCGTCGCCGACCGGCTCTGGGCCCGGCCCGCCGTCACCGTGCTCGGCGTCGACTGCCCGCCGGTGGTCGGCTCGGCCGCCACCGTCCCGGCCACCGCCCGGGCCCGGGTCAGCCTGCGGGTACCGCCCGGCACGGACGCCCGGGCCGCGCAGGACGCGCTCACCGCGCACCTGGAGGCCGCCGTGCCGTGGGGCGCGCACGTCCGGGTCGAGCCGGAGGGCGTCGGTCCGCCGTTCCGCGCCGCCACCGGCGGGCCGGCGTACGCGGCGCTCGGCAAGGCCATGCGGGAGGTCTACGGCAGGCCGATGTCCTTCCTCGGGCAGGGCGGCTCGATCCCGCTCTGCGACGTCCTCGCCCGCACCTACCCCGACGCGGAGATCATCCTGATCGGCGTCGCGGAGCCGCGCTGCCGCGTCCACGCGCCCGACGAGAGCGTCGACCCGGGCGAGATCGAGCACATGGCCCACGTCGAGGCGCTGTTCCTGCGGCACTACGCCGACTCCGGCCGGACGTGATAGAGCGTCACCACCGGGAAGACCCGACGAGCCTGCACACCGGGCCGCGCTCTGTCGACACAGGAAGGCGGGAGACACCGTGCCACGACCGTTCACCACCGAGGACTACTCCGCCCGGCTGGCCCGGGCCGCCGCCGACGCCTCCGCCGCCGGGCTCGCCGGCCTGGTCGTCGCGCCCGGCCCCGACCTGTTCCACCTCACCGGCTACCGGCCCACCGCGATCACCGAGCGGCTGACCGCCCTCGTGCTCTCCGCCGGACGCGAACCCGCCCTGATCGTCCCCAAGCTGGAACGCCCGGACGCCGAGAAGGCGCCCGGCGCCCCCGCCCTGCGGCTGCTCGACTGGACCGACGGCGAGGACCCGTACGCCACCGCCGTCCCGCTGCTCGACCCGGCCGGGCGGTACGGCGTCTCCGACAACGCCTGGGCCATGCACCTGCTCGGCCTCCAGGCCGCCCTGCCCGGCACCGGTTGGACCTCGCTCACCGAGGCGCTGCCGATGCTGCGGGCGGTCAAGGACGCCGAGGAGCTGGACCGCCTGGCCGCGGCCGGCGGCGCCGCCGACGCCGCGTACCGGGGCATCCTGGAGGTCGAGTTCGCCGGCCGGCGGGAGACGGACGTCGCCGCCGACCTCGGCGCGCTGCTCATCCAGTACGGCCACAGCCAGGTCGACTTCACCGTGGTCGGCTCCGGCCCCAACGGCGCCAACCCGCACCACGAGGCCGGCGACCGCGTCATCCGGCCGGGCGACACCGTCGTCCTGGACTTCGGCGGGCTCAAGGACGGCTACGGCTCCGACACCACCCGGACCGTGCACGTCGGCGCGGACGTCCCGGCCGAGGTGCGGAAGGTGCACGACGTCGTCCGGCGGGCGCAGCAGACCGCGTTCGAGGCCGTCCGGCCAGGGGTGAGCTGCCAGGAGATCGACCGGATCGCCCGCCGGGTGATCACCGAGGCCGGCTACGGCGAGTACTTCATCCACCGCACCGGCCACGGCATCGGCATCACCACGCACGAGCCGCCGTACCTGGTCGAGGGCGAGGAGCGGCCGCTCGTCCCCGGCATGTGCTTCTCGATCGAGCCCGGGATCTACCTGCCCGGCCGGTTCGGGGTGCGGATCGAGGACATCGTGACGGTGACCGAGCAGGGCGGGCGGCGGTTCAACAACACCCCGCACGAGCTGGGCATCGTCTCGTAGGCGCGCCGCGGGTCCGTCGTGCCCGCGGGCCGGGTGCGGATGGCACACGGATCGGGCGCGGATCGGGCGCGGGCCGGGCGCGGATCGGGCGCGGGCCGGGCGTGGCGTTCGGCCGACCGGTGGCTTTCTGAGTCTTTGCTGGGCGGCCGAACGTTCGCGTGAAGAGTTCTCCAAGAATGCCTTGCTAGCTTCGGCCGGCATGACCAAACTGCTCCGCCCGGCGCCGTCCCCACCCGCGCGCGCCGGGCGGCTGCGCCCGGTACGCCGGCCGTTGCCCGGTGCGCGCATCCGCACCCTGGCCCGGCTCCGGCTGCTGGCGTGGCCGCTCTACCTCCTCGCCCTGCTCCGGTACCTGCACGAGTACGGGCTGCCGTACGCCAACGACGTGGTGTTCCTGTGGCTGATCGGCGCGCTGCTGGCCGCCGCCGTGCACAGCGGCCACGGGCCGCGCGGCTTCCTGCTGGTATTGCGGGACTGGGTGCCGGTGATGGCCGTCGTCTGGACGTACTCGCTGCTGCGCGGCTACGGCGCGCACACCCCGTGGCGCCCGTACCTGTGGCCGCAGCTGCGTGCCGACGAACTGCTCGGGTTCGGCGAGACCTGGACCGTCCGGCTCCAGCACGCGCTGTACACGCCCGGCTCGCCGCACTGGTACGACTACGCGGCGGTCACCGTCTACCTGTCGCACTTCTTCCTGGTCTTCGTGGTGCTGGCGGTGCTCTGGCGCCGCCGCCGCGACCGGTTCCGACACCTGCTCACCTGCTACCTGGCGCTGACCTTCGCCGGCTTCGCGACGTACCTGCTCTACCCCGCCGTGCCGCCGTGGCTCGCCGCCCAGCAGGGCCACCTGCCGGAGCTGACCCGGGTGGTGTCGGACGTGCTCACCGACAGCGGGCTGCCCCGGGCCGGGTCGGTCTTCGAGAACGGCAGCCGGTTCGCCAACGACGTCGCCGCGATGCCCTCGCTGCACTCCGCGTACCCGGCGATGCTGCTGTTCTTCTTCTGGCCGACCGCCGGACGGTGGCTGCGGGCAGTGCTCGTCGGGTACCCGCTCGCCATGGCGTTCACCCTGGTGTACGGCGCCGAGCACTTCATCGTGGACGTGCTGGCCGGCTGGTCGTACGCGGCGGTGGTGGTGTTCGGCGTGGGGTGGCTGCGGGCGCGGCGGCGGGCGACCGTCAGACTGGGCGGGTGAAGCCCGCCAAGCAGCCCCAGGAGCCGGAGAAGCCCGCCGCCCACGCGGCCGGGGCGGTGAAGCCGGTGAAGCCGGCGGCGTCCGCAGAGCCTGCGACGTCGGTGAAGCCGGCGAAGCCCGTGAAGCCGACCGCCGAGCAGTTGCTCGCCGCCCGCGACACCACCATCCCGGACGTCGTCGCCCCCGGGCTGCGGGTGCTGTTCTGCGGCATCAACCCGGGGCTCTGGTCCGGCGCCACCGGCCACCACTTCGCCCGCCCGGGCAACCGCTTCTGGCCCGCCCTGCACCGCTCCGGATTCACCCCGCGCCAGCTCCGCCCGGACGAGCAGGCCGAGCTGCTCGACCTCGGACTCGGCATCACCAACGTCGCCCCGCGGGCCACCGCCAAGGCGGACGAGCTCACCGCCGACGAGCTGCGCGAGGGCGGCGCCGCGCTCACCGAGCGGGTGCTGCGGCTGCGCCCGCGCGTTCTCGCCGTCCTCGGGATCGGCGCGTACCGGACGGCCTTCGGGCGGCGGACGGCGGCCGTCGGGCCGCAGCCGGAGGGCATCGGGGAGACCGAGGTCTGGGTGCTGCCGAACCCGAGCGGGCTCAACGCGCACTACACGCTGGACGGGCTCGCGGAGGAGTTCCGGCGGCTGCGGGAGGCCCTCGGGTAGCGGCTGCTCGGGCGCGGGTTCGGGGCCTGACCCGGGCGCGGTTCGCGCGCGGAGGACCGGCGGCGGCGCGACTGCCGTGCCGCCTCGGGGTCGACCACCGTGCCGCAGGCCGCCCCCCTGCCGACGCCACGGTCCCGACAGCCCGGCATCGGCGACCCCGCCCACGGCCCCGCGTCAGCGGCACCGCGCCAGCGGCCCCGTGCGGCGTTCCGCTCAGGCCGCCGAGAGCCCCTCCGGCAGGGCGAGCGCGCGCAGTTCGCGGATCAGCGCCCGGACCGCCGCCGTGCCGGCGAGCTCGGGGGTGGTCACGTACCCGACGGAGCGGCTGGGCGGACGCGGGCCGAGGTCGGTGACGGCCAGCCCGGGCGGGGCTCCCAGCAGGGCGGTCCGGGGCATGATCGCCATGCCGAGCCCCTGGGAGACCAGCGAGACGGCGACGGTGTCGTCCTCGACGTCGATGGTCGCGGGCGGGATCCAGTCCTGCCGGTCCCACCAGTCCCTGGTGTACGAGCCGCAGTTCTCGTCCCAGTCGACCAGCGGCAGCCCGCGCGGCGCCGGGTGTCCGGCCGGGTGCGCCAGCGCGTAGGTCTCCTGGAAGAGGCGCACCGCGATCAGCCCGGGGACGGGCGGCGGCCCGTCCCCGTCCCCGGTGAGCGTGGCGAGTCCGAGGTCGGCACGGCCGTCGGCGACCTCGCCGGACGTGCCCCGGCCGATCTCGCGGACGATCCGGACCTGCGGGGTCAGCCCGGGGTGGCGGGCGGTGAGCCGGGCCAGCACGGGCGGCAGCAGGTGGGCGGCGACGCTGCGGAAGGCCGCGATCCGCAGGGTCCCGGTGACCTCGCCGGAGGCGTCCCCGGCGCCGGCCGCACGGATCTCGGGGCCCATCGTCTCCAGCAGCCGCAGGATCCGCCGGGCGTACGCGACGGCCCGCGCGCCGGCGGCCGTGGGGCGTGCGCCGTGGCGCCCGCGGTCGAAGAGCACCGCGCCGAGCTTCCGTTCGCAGGCGCGCACGGCGTGCGAGACGGCGGACTGGGTCGTGCCCAGGCGTACCGCGGCCGCCGTGAAGCCGTGCTCCTCCTCGACGGCGACCAGGATGCGCAGCTCCTGCGGGGCGAGGTCGGGCGCGGCGTCCCGGGCGGGTGCGGTCATCCCCCGAATCTACCGGCATCCATCGATCCGGCTCATGGAACCCGGCCATCCATCGACGCGGACCCCTGCCCGGCACCCCGCCGCCCTTCCTACGGTGATCACGTCCTTCCCCCTCCCGATCACCGGAGTCACCGTGTCCCGCCCCACCGCCCTCGCCGTCCACCTGGTCTCCCGCCCCACCGGCGCACCCACCGCCGCGAACTTCGCCTTCGTGGAGGAGGCCGTTCCGGCGCTCGCCGAGGGCCAGGCGCTGGTCGAGAACATCTACCAGTCCGTCGACCCGTACATGCGCGAGGAGATGGACGAGGGCGGCTGGGCGCTCCACGCCCCGCTGGAGGGCCGCACGCTCGGCCGGGTGGTCGAGTCCCGCACCCCGGCCCTCCCGGTCGGCGCGCTGGTCCACCACCGGCGGGCCTGGCGCACCCACTCCGTCGTCGGCGCGGCCGAGGCCTGGGTCGTACCGGACTTCGACGGCGTCCCGCTCAGCGCCCACCTGAGCGTCCTCGGAGGCACCGGCCTGTCGGCGTGGGTCGGTCTGACCAGGGTCGCCCGGCTCCAGCCCGGCGAGACGATCTTCATCTCGGCGGCCGCCGGCGGTGTCGGCAGCGCCGCCGGGCAGCTCGCGCGGCTGCTCGGCGCCGGCCGGATCGTCGGCAGCGCCGGCTCGGCCGCCAAGGTGAAGCACCTCACCGAGCGCCTCGGCTTCGACGCCGCCTTCGACCACCACGACGGCCCGATCGCCGACCGGCTCCGCGAGGCGGCCCCCGGCGGCCTGGACGTCTACCTCGACAACGTCGGCGGCGACCACCTCGAAGGCGCCATCGCCGCCCTGCGCGACCACGGCCGGATCGCCTGGTGCGGCGCCGTCGCCCAGTACAACCACCTGCAGGACCCGCCCGCCGCCCCGCGCAACCTGTACGACGTGGTCGGCAAGAGCCTGCGGCTGGAGGGCTTCCTGGTCCGCAACCACCTCGACGCCCGCCCCGAGCTGTACGACTTCCTCGTCCCGCACCTGCGCTCGGGCGCGGTCGTGCCGGACGAGACCGTCGTCCGCGGCTTCGAGAACGTCGTGGACGCCTTCCTCGGCATGCTCCGGGGCGCCAACACCGGCAAGATGATCGTCCAGCTCACCGACGCGCCGTGACGGCTGGCGGGCGGCCGCGTCCGTCCCGGACCGGAAATGCGTTGAGGGGCCGGTCCGCCCGCCACCACAATGCCGGCACCGGAAGGCATCACCGAGGCATCACCGAGCGGGGAGAGGCAGCCATGGAACACGACGACTCGGAATTCCTCGCCATCTCCGCCCGCCGCTTCAACCGGCTCGTCTCCGAAGGCGCGGCCACCGCCGAGGAGTTCGACGGGGTCGCCGAGTTCCGGGCCACGATCTCGGCCCTCCCCTCGATCGCGCCGGACCGGCACGCGTGGGCCGCCCGCTGCTCGTCGGTCCGCACCGACCGCCGCCGCTCCACCGGCGCGTCGGTCCGGCGGAGCGTCCTCCGGCACTACGGCCGCGCGCTCGGCTCCTTCGACCGCGCCCTGGGGGCGGCGGAGTTCGTCAACGGGGCGCTGATCGAGGCCGTGCGGGACTGGATGGACGAACAGGGCGGCACCGGCCCGGAAGCACTGCTCGGGATCGAGCGCTTCCCCAGCGGGGTCCTGCTCAAGTCCCTGGTCCTCACCGGGCTCCACTCCCAGATGGTCCAACTGGGCGCGGAGGTCGCGCACCTGCTGCGGGGCGGCCACCCCGAAGGGGCGACCTCACGGGTCAGGACGCTGTACGAGACCGTTCTGAAGACGGTGCTGATCTGCTCCGACCAGTCGCCCGGCGGGTACGAACTCGCCGAGCGCTACTACGTCTCCTCGCTGGTCGAGGCGAACGGCAAGGAGCGCCTCGCCAACGGCCCGATCGACGAGGACGCACGCGAACTGCGCGACGCGGCCGTCGCCGCCTGGGGGCCCCAGTTCTTCTCCACCGAGCACAACTGGGCCGCACCCGCCACCGGTGACCCGTTGAAGAAGCGCGTCACCTTCTCGGACATCGAGGAGTGCCTCGGTGCGGGACCGGTCTCCCACATCTACAAGGAGGCCAACCGGGACGTCCACGCCGGGCCGACCAAGGTCATCAACGCGGCGGACTTCAGCGTCCCGTACCTCTACGACTCGCGTCCGGCGTTCGACGTCGGCGCGACGGGGCGGGCCGGTCACGCCGCGGCGTTCCTGATCGCCGAAGGGACGCTCGAGGTCCTGCGCCGGGTGACCTCCGACCTCCGGCAGTGGGACGCGGCGCTCGCGGCCTCGGAGTTCCTGCGCCTGGTCTCGGCCGCCGGCACGGAGTTCCACCGGGCGGGGACGGCCGGACGCGGCCTCCCGCGCCCGGAGCCCGCCTGACGGGGTTTGCCCGGGGCGTTTGCCCGACGGGGCCCGCCCGGCCAGGGCCGGGGGCCTCAGCGGCCGACCCAGGGCTCGTCGGTCGAGACGATCTCGCGGCCCAGCGGCGTCAGCGAGACGGGGATCAGCTTGAGGTTCGCCCAGCCGAACGGGATCCCGATGATCGACAGGAACAGCGGGATGCTCGTGACCAGGTGCATCAGCGCCAGCCACCAGCCGGCGAACACCAGCCAGATCACGTTGCCGACGCACGACGGCGCTCCCGCGTCCGCCCGCTCCACCGCCGTCCGCCCGAACGGCCAGATCACGAAGCCGGCCAGGCGGAAGGAGGCGATGCCGAAGGGGATGGTGACGATCAGGATGAAACAGATGATTCCCGCGATCGCGTAGCCGATCGCCATCCAGATGCCGCAGAAGATCAGCCAGAGGACGTTCAGGACGAGGTCGATCACCTTCATGGGGGGCACCCTCTCACGGTGGGCTGTCGGCGCCTACGACCGATCATCCCCGCCGGCGGGCGTGTCTACGCGGGGCGGCGGGTGGTGAGGTTCAGCGGTCGGAGGTGCGGCAGCGCGGGGGGAGGGAGGTGTCGCCGTTGGCATCGGCCAGGAAGAAGACGTCGACGTCGACCACGTCGGAGGCGCTGTCGCCGGTCCAGTAGCCCCGCTTCGGGGCCTTGCCGAAGACGGCGGGGAGCCTGCCGTTGAGGACGTCGTTGACCTTCCGGGCGGCGTCCTGGCCGACGTTGACGTCGGGGGCGTGGCCGAAGGACAGGACGAAGCCGGCCGTGCGCTGCTCGACACCGGCCGCCCGGAGCTGGGTGTCGAGCTGGCTCGCGACCTGGTCGGCCCCGCTGCCGCCGAGGGTGGAGTAGCCGACGTTGACGGTGAAGCGGCAGGGCTGGATCACCAGGCCGCGCTCGGCGGGCCTGGTCGGGGACGGGGACGGGGCGGCGGACGTGGTCGTCGGGCCGGGGAGCGACGCGGACGGGGTGGCCGAGGCCTCCGGCCGGGGGGCGGGCAGGGCGCTGAGGGCCACCACGAGGAGCACCAGGAGCAGGTCCGCGAAGAGCCAGCCGGCCAGCAGGATCGTCCGGCCGCCGCCGGGGGGACCGGGGCGGCGGGCGGCGCTCACAGCAGGCCTCCCGGTGCGGTGCCCGGACCGGGGACGCCGTCGGCGTGCCGGCCGCCCCACGGGCTGTCGCGGGAGTCGATCCGCTCCACCAGCTGCCAGATGCTCCGGGTGGAGTCGATCAGGTACTCGGTGCGCTCGGTGAAGACCTGGACGGACTCGCCGAGCGTCTGGGCGAGGTCGCGGACGGCGGCGACGGCGAGGTCGTGACGGTGGATCTCGTCGCCGGAGATCTCCTGGGTCCGGCGCAGCTCGGCGACGAGGTTCTCCAGCGCCGCGCGGAGCCTGAGCTCGTCGCGGGCCAGCTCCTCCCGCAGCGCGAGGAAGGCCTCGAAGGTCCGGCTCGGCGTGGTGAGCGACTCGGCGGCCCGGGTCAGGCCGGCCGCGGCCGTGTTCCAGCTGTCGAGGGCGCCCTGGAGCCGGGAGGCCGGCCCGGAGTCGAGGGCCGCGGTGATCTCCTCGGCGGTGCGGCGCAGCGCGGACTCCAGCTGGGTGGTGCTGGCCGCGACGCGTTCGGCGACGCCGTGCAGCCGGCGGACGTCGATCGGGGCGGTCGGCGCCGGCAGCCGGGTGGAGAGCAGGAAGGTGGCCAACGCGAGGTCGGCGGAGAGGAGTTGGCGGCGGCGGTCGACCGCTGGGCCGGTCCGGCGCGAGCGGAGCAGGTGCACGACGAGGGTGAGCACCACGACGGCCGCGATCAGCAGGACGATCTGGAAGGCGGCGTCCCCCAGGGTGGCGGTGGTGGCCTCGGTCGATCCGGCCGCGGGGAAGCCCTTGGTCCAGGCGAGCAGGAACTGGTCGCCGCCCGAGCTGTCGCGGTAGGTGGAGAGGGCGCTGCCCAGGCGCCACCACATCAGGCCGATGGGCGCGAACACGAGCACGTCCCGCAGCACGCTCAGCCAGCCCTCCACCCCGTGCCACTGGCGGGTGGGCGGGTCCGGCAGCAGGACCTCCGCCGGGTAGGCGCGGACCAGGTCGACGCCGGCCAGGGCGGCTCCGCCGGCTGCGAGTTCGTCGGCGAGGAGGTCGACGACGGGGATGCCGCCGACGCCGGGCGACGCCGTCCGCCGGATCCGTCCGGCGATGCCGCCCAGCTCGGACCGGACATCAGGTGCGGGCGTTGACACGGAGGTGCCTCTCTCTTCGGGGCCGCGCGGGCCTCAGGGTCTCGCGGGCCGGCGGCCGTGCCGGGTCCGGGGCGTCACAGCCGTCCCATCAGGGAGGCGACCACCAGCATGAGCAGGACGACCACGGCGGCGGCGCCCAGGACGAGGACGACCACGGCGAAGGTGTCCGGCCTGGCGCGGCCGCTCACCGGACGGCGGCCGCGAACGCGGTCGTGGTCGTGGTCGTGGTCGTGACGGTGGCCGCGAGCGTGGCCGTGATCGCGGTCGGGACGGTGGTCGCGGTCGTGGTCGTGGTCGTGACGGTGGCCGCGGTCGCGGTCAGGGCGGTGGCCGCGGTCGCGGTCAGGGCGGTGGCCGCGGTCGCGGTCGCGTTCGCGATGGTGGTCGCGGCCGGGACGCCGGTCCGGCCGGGCTTCCGGCGAGGGTGTGGCAGCGGGCGCCTCCGACGGCGACGGCGCTGGCGGTGCCGACGGCGGTGGGGGCGATGAGGGGGCCGGCGGGCCGGCGGGTCTCTGCGGGGGTGACCCGGGCTGCCGGCGGGCGTCGAGCTTCCTCTGCTTCTCGTCCGCCCGTGCGGCGCGCCGCTCCGCCTTGCGCTCGGCGCGTGTCGGGCGCCGGCCGGGGTCCCGGTCCGGGCCGGCCGGTGCCTCCGCCGGGGGTGCGGGGTACTTCGCCGGCTCGGACGGGTGGGCCGGCCGGGGCAGGTACCCGGAGCCGGACGACGACTGCCCGTACGAAGGATGCGCGGGGCCGGGCGTGCCGGACGCCACGGGCCGCTGGGCCGCCTCGGGCCGGCGATCCGGACCGGGCGACGCACCGCCCGTCGGCGCGGGACCGGCCGGCCGCCCCAGGACGGGCCGCCGCCACCCCTCGGCGGGCAGCAGGCCGTGGTCCCGGAAGTAGCGGTCGGCCGCCTCCCGGGCGACCCGGTCCTGCGCCGCGCCCTCCCGGGCGAGCGACCGCAGGGCGGCGAGCACCGCCGGGGTGGACCGGCTCCCCGCCTCGCGCAGCAGCCAGACCACGGCGTCCTCGTCCAGCGGCTGCCCGAAGGCCGCCCGGAACAGTTCGCGGTGGCAGTCGAGTTGGCGGTTCCGGTCGTGCCCCGCGATCCGGGGCACCTCGTCGGTCAGCAGGTACCCGCCGCGCAGCTGCTCCTGGACGGCGCGGAAGTCGTGGAACGCCTGGGTCGGGCCGCCGTGCGCGAGCGCCTGGTCCACCCGGTCCGGCAGTACCTCCGTCAGCAGCCAGCGGGCGGCCGCGGGGTCGCGCTGGTGGGCGCGGTCGACGGCGAACCGGATCAGCCGGCCGGAGGAGGTGGCGGCCAACACCCTTTCCCCGGTGAGCAGTCGGGTGTCGACCCCGATGACCAGGGCGCGGGCCAGCAGCCGGGCGTGGGCCGGCACGTCCAGGTCCAGGCCGCCGCGCGGCGCGAGGTCGAGCACGATCCGGGCCACCACCGCCGGGGAGGGGCCGTCCGCCCGGACCCGGCCGACCAGGGTCCGGACGTGCCCGGACAGGTCGTCGTCCAGCGGCGCGGTGAGTCCGGCGCGGACCGCCTCGTACTCGATCACCGAGCGCAGCTGCGGGTGGCGCCCCGAGCGCTGGCTGGTCCGGCTCCAGCGGCTCAGCAGCCGTTCGAGCAACTCGGCCGGGCGCTCGCGCAGTTCCGCCCGGATCGACTCGACCAGCTCCTGCGGGTAGCCGGACGACCTGCCCCGGTGCTCGAGGGCGAGCGACTGCAGGGCCGTGTCGTCCAGCAGCGGGTCGACCAGGCCGCCGGGGTCGGCGATCCGGCCGTCGCGGACCGGCACCGAGCGGCGCCACACCTCGGCGTCGCCGAGCGAGCGCAGCGGGGCGCCCGGCCGGAGCCGGGCCACCGCCCGCCACCCGGAGCGCTGGTAGAGCTCGACCAACAGGCGGGCGAAAACGGCGAGTTCGGCCTGGGCGCCGACCGCGGCGGGGGGCGGGCCGCCGAGTTCGAGGCGGCGCCGGTCCGGGATGTACATCGACCGCTTCGGCGGGCCGACCAGGAAGACCATCCGCGGCTGGTGCCGGCCGATGTCGGTGGTCTCCCGGCTGGCGAAGGTCCACGGGCGGGCCGGGTCCTCGCCGAGGATGTCGACCAGGGCCGTCATCAGGCCGAGGGCCTGCGAGGACGAGGCGACGGCCCGGGCGGCAGCGGCGGTGGCGGTGGCGGTGGCAGGAGTAGCGGGAGTGGCGGCGGTGGTGGGAGTGGCGGCGGTGGTGGCCGCCGGGTCGTCGGCGCGAGCGGTATCGGCGGTGCCCTCGGAGTCACCGGTGCGGGCAGCCCCGGCGGTGGCGGGGGTCACCGCACGCTCCTCCCGGGCGGCTTCCGCGCGCCCCGCACCGGACGCGATCACCGAGAAGTCGGCCTCCGGCTCGCCCAGCACCCGGGCGAGCAGCGCCGCCAGCTCGGCCGCCGGCAGCGCGGCCGCGGCCTCCCGGAGCCGCGCGAGGCCGTCGTCCGCGTGCTCCCGCAGCTCGTCCCCGTCCAGGACCGGCAGCCTGGTCCCGGCCGCCGGCAGTGCGTTCGCCCAGCCCGGCCAGGCCGCGAGGCCGAGCGCCGTCCTGGCGTCGAACAGCTCCGGGGTGCCGACCAGCACATGGGTCAGGGTCGCGCCGGGGCGGCCCAGGATGTTCGAGGCGGGCAGCTTGCGCAGGACGGCCGCCTCGCCGTCGAGGACGAGGTACGCCAGGCTGGCCTCGCCGGCGTTCTCCCCGGCCGCCTCGTGGGTCGCCCAGACGTGCTCCAGCCGCTCGGCCCAGCGGTCGATGGTGGCCGGTCCGGAGTGCGCGATCGGCCGCACCCCGGCGTTGCCGCCGGAGTCCCGCTCCGCCCAGCCGTAGAGGATCTGGTGCACCGGCCGCCCGGGAGCACGGCCGGCCGCGCCGGTCTCGGTCGCGTTCACCGCTCCCACCTCCGCCCCGCCGGGCGGAGCTTGTCGCGCTCCAGGACGCCGCTCATCGCCAGCAGGCTGAGCAGGGGCTTGAGCGCCCGCCGTGGTTTGAGGAGTTCCAGCGGGAAGGTCTCGCTCTCGCCCTCCCGGACGGCCTTAGTGCCGGTCGCGGTGGCGAAGTGAAGGGTGGCGTCGGCGCAGCGCACGAAGGGGGCCAGCCAGCCGGCGGCGTCGACGGTCCACAGGAAGGCGTAGGCGTCCTCGCTCTCCTCCTCCACCGTGCTGAGGTCGAACTCCTCCAGGTCGTCCCGGCCGCCCGGCGTGAACCAGCGGCCCACCAGGTGTTCGGTGTGCCGCAGCAGGTCGCACTTGCCGATCACCACGACGGCCGGGACCGGCACGAAGGCGCTGCCCTCGAAGCCGCGGATCCGGGCGAGCTTGTCGAGCACGATCCCGAAGGAGGGATCGCCGGTGACCGAGCCCCCGGTCCCTCCCAGATGACGGATCCGGGCCGGGTCCACCACGAAGATGAGCCCGTTGACGGCTCCGAGGAAGGGGGTCTCGGACTCGTGCGAGGCGAGCCACTCGCCCGACACGTCGAAGAAGGCGAGGGCGGTTTCCTTGCCCGTCGACCGGTTGTGGACCCAGAACGCGTCGGTGAACTCGGGCGGGGCGGGCCTGGTCCCGAGCAGCCCCTGCCCGTTGTCCAGGAAGGGGCGGACCTGTTCGCGCATGTACTGGTCGTGCAGGGCGAGGTCGAGCGCGCCGACCGACAGCCCGATCCGGGCCATCCGCGCCGCGTCGCAGAACATGCCGATCATGGCGGCCAGCAGGTGCGTCTTGCCGCTCGCGGACTCCCCCACCATGCCGATCACCAACGGCTCGCCGAAGTCCCCGTAGCGGCCGGGCAGGGCGTGCTGGGAGGAGCCGGCCGAACCGGGGCACATCCGGTAGACGTTGAGCCGCCGGTGGTTCCACTGGATGTCGTCCTCGTCCGGGCGGCGTTCCAGGCGCTCGTAGGTGCCGGCCGGGGTCATCACGACCTCCTCGGCGGCCGACCAGTCGATCAGACGGAGACAGATCGGGCATCTGACCGTGGTCACGCCCTCCCCTTTCGTGTGCTGCGGGTCGTTCGTGGAGCGCGGGTCGTTCGCGGGGCACGGGCGGGGCCGGGCGTCATCGGATCACCAGGACGGCCACGGCCGCCGCCGCCAGCAGGACGACGGCCACGGCGCCGCCCACCACCTTGGGGCCGAGGTCCAGGAAGCGGTCGAGCGGCTTGCGGCGGACCGCCCCGGCGTACGGCGGCCGAGGGCCCCCGGGCACGCCGCCGACGTACGCCGGCCGAGGGCCTCCGGGCACGCCGTACGACGGGTGGGGCGGCCCGAACGTCCCGGGGAGGCCCCGCTCCCCGTCCGCCGGGTACCGCCTTCGCGCCTGGCGCGGCGGGGGCGGGCCCGGCGGGGGCGGGACGGCGGCCACCGCGGTGCGGAACGCCTGTTGCTGGCGCCGGATCTCGCGGAAGTCGGCGCGGGCCTGCTGCTCCCGCTGGGCCAGGCTGGTGCGGGGAACCGGACCGGGCTCGTCCCGGGTTTGCCGCGGGCGGCGGGAGCGCAGCGTGGCCGCGGTGGGACGCTGCCGGGAGTCCTCGACGAAGACGCCGTCGAGCAGCGTGCGCAGTGCGGTGTCCTGCAGGCTTGCCCGGTGTGCCAATTGCGCGGCCGGGCCGAGCTCCTCGCCGGTGGCGAGCCGGAAGATCAGGGCGCCGGCCGCGTAGACGTCGTCCCGGCAGTCGGTGCAGCCGTGGCCGGCCGCCTGGTCCGGGCAGCGCCACGGGTCCGCCCCCACCGGACCGCCGCGCGGCGTACCCTCGTCGGTCATCGAGCCGAGGTCACGGAACTGGATCCGCGAGCCCTTCCAGAGGACGCTGTCGGCGCTGATCGCCCGGTGGACCAGGCGGTGTTCGCGCAGCACGGCGAGGGCGTTCAGCAGCGCATCGATCAGGTCACCCAACTCACCGGGCCGTAACGGAAGTTCGCGGTCGCGGGCGGACAGCGGGGGCAGGTCGCTCTCGGCGATCAGGAGTTGCGGCGCGTACGCCTCGGTCCGGTAGCCCAGCACCCGGACCAGCTCCGCCGGATACTTGCTCTCCCCGAGTCGCCTGATCAACTGCCGTGACACCCGCAGGGACTGGGCCAGCTGCCGGCGCGCCTCGTCGGTGAAGGCGACCAGGAGCACCACCCGCCTGCCGCCCTGATGGACGAGCACCCCGGTGCGCTCGCGGAAGCCGTTCCGAACCTGTTCGCCCGCTTCGAACTCGACTTCGAAGACCCCCGGCCGGCCATGCCCCGGCCCTCCGCACTCGATCAACTCAAGCCGTTCGGCCACTCCCCGCCCCCAGGCATGCTCGGGCCCCGCGGTCTCGTCCGAGACCGGTACTGAAAGTACACCTCCAGCCCCACTTTCCTGCGTAGGATTCGGCATCAACTCATAACGTTCGATGGGAGGGTGATTGATCATCAGCAACCAGTGGGACCTCGTCCGCCGGGAGCGGGGATTCGCCCTCCTGGGGGAGCTGTTCGCCGGCCAGACCGCCTGCCAGCACCTCCTGGACGACGTGGGCGTCGGCCTGGCCGACGTGCCCGCGTTCGGCCCGCTGACGCCGGCCGACTGGTGGCGGCAGGTCTGCCGACTGGTGGCGAACGGCCGCTTCGAGCACGTCGACCTGGCCCGGCTGCTGGCCGCCGCCGCGGACCAGTTCCCCGCCAGCGAGCCGCTGCGCCGCCTGGCCGGCCTGCTGGCCGACGCCGACCGGCCCGGCGCCGGCCCCGGCCGGCCGCTACGCATCCTCTGTCTGCTGGCCGGCCCGGTCGGCGAGCCCGCGCTGCGCCTCGGTGAGGAGCTGCGCCGGATCATGCGGGCCGTCGACGCCTCGGCCGGCCGGCTGGAGCTCACCGTGCAGCCGGCCGCCCGGATCGCCGACCTGCTGCCACTGCTCCGGCGGGCCCGCCCCGACCTCCTGCACTTCGCCGGCCACGGCACCGCGCTCGACGGCCTGGTCTTCGAGGACGCCGAGGGCCTGCCGGCCACGCTGCCGATCGAGGCGCTCGCCGGGGCGCTGGCGGCCTTCGGCCGGCTGGAGTGCGTCCTGCTCAGCTGCTGCTGGTCGGCCGGCCACTCGGGCGTGCTGGCCGCCCGCAGCCGCCTGGCCATCGGCAGCGAGGCCGAGCTCGGCGACCGCGCGGCCGTGGAGTTCAGCGCCGGCTTCTACGACGCGCTGGCCGCCGGGAGCACCCCGGCGCGGGCGTACGCCGAGGCCGTGGCCGCCGTCCGGCTGCTCGGCCTGCCGACGGACGGACTGCACCGGTACCCGACGGAGGAGGAGCCCGAGTGACGACGCCGCAGAGCCCCGACGACACGGCCGCGGCCGGCGTCCCCCCGGGCGGCCGGCCACCCGAGGACGGCGTCAAGGCGGCCTTCAACCTCGGCGAGCTCCGTGGCAGACAGCCCGGTTCCTCCGGGGTTGACGGCCCGGCACCCACCGGGCGGGAGTCGCCCTGGGTACGAACCTGGCGGCCGCCCGGCGCGACCCGGCGCCACCCCTGCCTGGTCTGCGGGCACACCTTCCGCCGGGGCGACCAGGTGTACCTGCGCTACGACGCCGAGCACCGGCTGGTCGAAGTCACCCATCACATGCCCCACCTGCCGTGCAGCGGCCTGGTCCAGCAGGCGACGCAGACCGACGCGCAGGCTGCGGCGGACTTCTTCCGCGGAGTCGACCTCGGCGACCCGCTGCCGGACGAGGTGCACGTCACCCGGCTGATGCCCGATGACCCCGTGCTGTCCGGGCCGGAGCACGCCCGCTGCTTCGTCTGCGCGCACAGCCTGCGCCCGTTCGAGTCGGTGGTGATCTGTCCCTGCGATCCCGCCGACCCCGGCTGCCGGACCAGCGCCCACCAGGACCCGGCCCGCGGCCTCACCTGCTTCGAGGACTGGCAGCCCGGGCTGGAGGTCACCCGGTGCCCGATGAACTTCCAGCTGAGAAAACGGGGTTGAGGTGGAAAGGTTCGCCCGCCAGCGGCTCGTTCCGGGCTGGGACCAGGACCGCCTGGGCCGGTCCCGGGTAATCATCTGCGGCGTCGGCGCGCTGGGCAACGAGGTGGCCCGGCTGCTCGCCCTGGCCGGGGTCGGCTGCCTGCTGCTCTGCGACCCCGACGTGGTGGCCGAGTCGAACCTCAGCCGCACTCCGCTGTTCCGGCCCGCCGACATCGGCCGGCCCAAGGCGGAGGCGGCCGTCCCCGAACTCCTCGCCCTGAACCCCGGGATCCGGCTGATACCCCGGACGGCCGCCCTGGCGGAGGGCATCGGACTCGCCGAACTGCGGGACGCCGACCTGGTGGTGAGCTGTCTGGACAGCATCGCCTCCCGGGTCCAGCTGGCCGGCCGGTGCAACCAGGTCGGGGTGGACCTGCTCGACGGCGGAACCAATGCCTGGGGCGGCGAGGTCCGCTACTACCGGACCGGGGAGCACTGTTACGGATGCGGCCTGACGCCGCACCAGCGCGCGGTCGAGGACGACCCGTGGAGCTGCGGCGCCGCGGCCCGGACCACCGTGGCCGGCGCCACCGCGCCCGTCTCGGCCCTGATCGGCTCCTGGCTGGCGACCACGGCGGTCCGGCTGCTGCTCCTGCTGGAGACGGAGCCGGGGATCCTCCGGGTGGACGCCGCCGGCCGCCAGGCCGGCCCGGTATCCGTCCGGCGCGATCCGGACTGCCCGCTGCACCGCCGGATCCCGCCCGAGGCGGTGCGGCCGGTGCCGCTCACCCACCGCGCCTCGGTGGCCGAGCTGCTCGCCGTCACCGCCCCCGGGGAGACCCCGCTGACCTGGGCGCCGCTGCGGATCCCGGGACAGCGGGCGGCCGATGCCGCCACCGGGTCCACCAAGCTCGCGGACGCGCCGCCGCAGGCTCGGCTCGCGGACGTCGCGGTGGCCCCGCGCGAGATCCTGCCCGTGCTCGGCCGAGGCCCCGATGGAGCTCGCACGGTCCGCTATCTGGAACTGTCTGGCGATGAGGAGGAGGCGTCCCGGTGACGGACGAGCAGAGAGAGAGCAACCGCAAGGCCCTGATCAACCTGCTGGCCCTCCTCTACCGCGAGGAGGGCCGGGCGACGGCCGTACTGGACGACATCGGCTGGCCGCCCAACCTGCCGGCCTGGAGCGGCGCCAACGGCCCCGCATCCGCCTGGCGCGTGGTCGTCGAGAATCTCGAACGCGGGGTCCTGGAGCACGGGATGGTCCTCCTGATGACGCGGGCCCGGGAGGACTTTCCCGGCAATCCCGATGTCCGGCGTCATCTGCACCGGCTCCGGGCCGAACAGGCCGCCCAGGAGGCCGAGGAGGAGCGCTTCCAACACCCAGGTCCGGCAGCTGCCCACCGCTCGGACGACTCCGGCGGCCGGCACCGGACGGTGGAGTTCTCCGGCAGCTCCAACCACCTGAGCCTGCTGAAGCTGGTGCGCGACCTGGTCGACCCCCAGGCCACCCAGATTTACGCCGGCGGCCAGCACTCCGCCGTCGCCGTCGCGGCGATGCCGCCCGGCCGGCTGGGGGAGCTGCGCGAACGGGCCCGGGCCGTCGACCCGAACGTGGAGACCTACTACGGCGACTACGACTTCCAGCCTGCTCTGCTGACCGTGGAGATCCAGGGCCCCGACCGGCAGCTCTTCCGCATGTCGCACGTCCCCAACACGGCGCTGCCACGCGATATCGTGCCCGCGGTCTGGTCCCAGTACCGGGACGAGCAGTCCCGCACCCCGCAGGGCGCGCCGGTGCGCAGCGTGATCGACCACCGGGACGCCAACGGCGAGGTCCACCGGCTGAACCCGGACATCCCGCTGCACCAGCAGAACATCCGCACCGGGGCCCGGCTGGAGCTGTCCGCCGAGTCCACCGCGGGCGTGGACCTCGAAATGCGGCTGGAGATGAGCCAGATCGCGTGGGACGACATCGCCCAGTTCGCCGCCGAGCACCCCGAGTTCCGGCTGATCGGCACCGACAACGACGACGTCCCGGAGATCTTCACCGTGGCGCTGGACGTCACCAGCTTCGCGCTGCCGGAGGCGCTCGCGTTCGCCGAACCGACGCCCGACAGGCCCTTCCTCCAGCCCGAGTTGATCCACCACCACAAGCTGGAGATCCGGCTGCCCAGCGAGTTCCCGGTCCGGCCGCCGACCGTGATCTGGCTGACCCCGATCTACCACCCCAACATCCGGCGGGCCGCCGTCGGGCCGCGCATCGTCTGCCTCGGCCCGCTGAGCGAGGACTACAAGCCCTCGAACAGCCTGTACGACCTCTGCCAGCACCTGGTCGACATCGCGCGCTACCACAACTACGGAATCCTGTCGGACAACAGCGTGGCGTTCGACGACGAGAGCCTGATCATCGAGCTGATCCAGAACGGCACCTACTTCGACCGGGGCGCGGCGTTCTGGGCCTTCTCCGACGACGGCCAGGCGCAGATCAAGGCCATCGGAGGCAGGACCCTGGAGGACCGGGCCGGGCTGGTCCCGCCGGACCGGCCGCCGATGCCACTGCAGATCGTCCCACTGGAGGAGGTCGACGATGAGCAGTGACCCGAGCGGCGGTTCGGCCATGATCGTCCTGTACAAGGGCCGGACCTTCGAGCGCGCCGCGTCCGTCCCGCTCAGCGGGATGGTCGTCGCCGCCCTGGAGTCGCACCTGCCCGCCCTGCAGTCGCCGGCCCGGCTCTCCGTCCGCCTGCGGTTCCTCGCCCGCCCCGACCCGAGGGTGATCGAGGGGCCGCCGGTCCTGCACAACCTGCGCAGCCAGATCGGCCAGATCCACGTCGAGATCGGCTCCCAGGGCCGGCCGATCGTCAGGGAGGTGTTCAGCGTCCGGTCGCTGCTGGGCCCGCTGCTGCTGCGGACCGTCTCGCAGCTGGACCCGCGGGCCGAGGTCTGGGGCTTCTGCCTGGAGCACCCCCGGCTCGACCGGTACGACCTGCACCGCCCGACCCCGCCGGTCGAGGGCAGCATGGAGATCGACCTGCGGGACACCCGGCCCGGCCTGACGGTCAGCACGGTCGAGGCCGATCCCGTGCCGCTCGCCGTGCCCGACGACTTCGGCATCGACCCGGCCCGGGTCGGGCGGGTCGGCATCCTGCTCGGGCACGAGCTCCGCGAGCGGCTGGCGACGATGCCGCTGTCCTCCCGCCTGGAGGAGGGCGGGTTCCTGCTCGGCCGGCCGCACCGGCTCGCCCCGTCGGACGGCACGCCGCCCGGCCAGGAGCGCTACCTGCTGGAGGTGTCGGCGATCACCCCGGCCGAGCACTCGGGCGCCTCGGTCTCCCACTTCACCTTCACCGGCGACTCGTTCCGGGAGCTGAACCGGCGGCTCACCGAGTCCGAGCGGGACGAGCAGCTCGTCGGCTGGTACCACACCCACCTGTTCAGCGGCCGCAAGTCCGGGCTGTCGAGCATCGACGTGGACATGCACCACGGGACCTTCCGACAGCCCTGGCAGGTCGCGGCGTTGATCAATCTGACCTCCGAGGAGCGGCTGCTGCGCTTCTACCGGTGGGCCGACCAGGAGATGCGGGAATGCGCAGTGTGGGTGGGCGATGAGCGCGGCCGATACCGCTTTGCGGGTACTTCTCTGGACTATGCGGCCTGACCCGGCCGCCCTTCCCGAGGGCCGGCTGCGGCACCCGCTCGACCTCGCCGACCCCGACCCGGACACCGCCTCCCTCACCGCCACCCTGGCGGCCCGGACGGCCGCCCGGCTGCGGCTGGACCGGCTGGCCGGGGCGGAACGCCGGCCGGTGGGAGTCGGCGCCGTCCTGGCGGCCGCCGCCGTGGGCGGCCGGGCCGAGCCGGCCGCCGGCGCGCTGCTCGACGCGGTGCCGCCGCCCGCCTCGTTCTGGGACGTACTGGCCTGCCACGGGGTGGCCGGACCGGTGCTCGGCCTGCACCACGGGCAGCTGGATCCGCGGTTCGCCGAGGCCCTGCTGGACGTCTCGCCGCTCACCGGGGTGCTGGACCGGCCCGGCGGGCGCACCCAGGCGGCGGCCGAGGAACTGCTGATCGACGTCCTGCTGCCGGACCGGCAGGGCCGCCGCACCGTCGCCTCGGTCTGGGCCGAGCCGCCCGCCTCGCCGGCCCAGGCGCTGTGGCGCGGCACGATGCTGGACCGGCTGCGCCTGGCCGACACCGCGTTCGTGCTGAACGTCTACGAGACCGCGATGCTGCTGCACCGCCCCGGTCACCTGGCCCGGGTCGAGGACGCCCGCGCCGCCCTCGTCCCGCCCGCCGACCTGGACCGGGCCCGGCCGGTCGCCCGCTGGTGGTCGGCGCTGGCCAAGCTGGAACGCTCGCGACGGCGCCTGCTGCGCGAACGCCCGGGACTCCACCCCGACTACCTCGCCGGTGTCCGCCTGCACTGGCAGCTGACCCGCCTGGAGGCCCTGCGGTGAGCCGAATCCGCCCCCTGCCCGTGGTGGTGCCCGACGAGGACGCGCTGCGCGCCCTGCGCCGCCTGCCGGGCACCACCCCGGTGGCCGAGGCCCTCGGCACGGGCCCGTACCTGCTGCTCGCCCCGCTCCGCGCCGAATGGGCCGGACTCCCGCTGACCGCCGTGCGGCTGGAACCGGCGCTGCGCCACGAGCTGGCCGACGGCACCCCGGTCTACCTGCCGCCCCCGCCCGCCGGGCCCGGGCACCGGCCGGGGCTGTCCGCGGAACCCGAGCCCGCCCCGGGCGGCGAGGACGCCGGACCGCCACCGCCGGACCGCCCGCAGAGCCTCGACGAGGCCACCGCCAGCCGGATCGCGCACCGCGCCGACATCGCCCGGGTCGCCTCGCTGCTGCGGGCCGGGCTGTCCGTCCTGGTGGTCGCCGAGAAGTCGGTGGTGCCGCACCTGTGGCGGGAGATGGCGCAGCGGGCCGCGCTGCGGCCGGCCCTGCTGGAGCAGGAGGAGCGGGAGGAGGAGTCCGCGCAGCCCGAGGGCCTGGTGCCGGTCCAGCAGAACCAGCGGCAGCGGCTGCTCGCCCGGCTGCGCACGCTGACCCGCACCCTCAAGTCCGACCAGGTGCTGGTGGTGCAGCACCTGGACCTGCTCGCGGGCGGGACGGACGGCACGCTGTCCGGCGAGTCCCGGGAGCTCACCGGCCTGGTGCACGCGGCGCCCGAGCAGATCATGCTGGCCTTCGTCGCCCCGTCGCTCTCGGTGCCGGAGGTGCTGGCGGAGCGCTTCAGCGCCCGGGTGGTGATCACCGGCACGCCCCGGACCGTGCCCGACCCGGAGACCGGCGAGGAGGTCCCGCTCGGGGTCGCGCTGGTGACGGCTGAGGAGGCCGAGCGGTTCCCCGGCTTCGACGCCGGGGACTTCTACAAGCACGTCGCCGGGATGAACCCGGTGCTGCTGCGGCAGGCGATGCGGTACGCCATGGAGGCCCATCCGGAGGGTACGGCCACGCCCCGCACGCTCTACCGGACCATCCGGGAGTTCAAGGCCCAGCTGTCGACCAGCTTCGAGGTGCCGGACGTCGGCTGGGAGGACATCGCCGGCTACGCCCACGTCAAGGCCGAGATCCAGCAGGCCGTGGACATCATCATGGGCCACCACCAGGTGCCCCCGAAGTACGAGGCGCTGCGCGGTCGGCTGATCCCCAAGGGCTTCATCTTCCACGGCCCGCCGGGCACCGGGAAGACGCTGTTCGCCAAGGCGATCGCCAACCGGATGGGCGGGACCATCCTGGTGGTCTCCGGGCCCGAGGTCACCGACAAGTACGTCGGCGAGAGCGAGCGCCGGGTCCGCGAGATCTTCGCCGACGCGCGCCGCAACGCGCCCGCGGTGATCGTCTTCGACGAGTTCGACTCGATCGCGGCCCGCCGCTCCGGCACCAACGACGGTGCCTCGCGGGCCGGCAACGCGCTGGTCGCCCAGATCCTCACCGAGATGGACGGCTTCCGCCCCGACGTGCCGGTGCTGGTGATCGGCACCACCAACCGGCTGGACATGATCGACGAGGCGCTGCTGCGCCCCAGCCGGTTCCAGAGCATCGACATCGGCCTGCCGGACGACGAGACCCGGCTGGCCATGGTGCGGCTGCACGCGGGCAAGTTCGGGATCGACGTCGGCCGCGGGGTGGACCTGCTGGTCGCCGACGCGATGCGCCGGCGCAACGGTGACGACATCCACTCGGTGTTCCGGGACGCGTTCGTCGCCGCGCACTTCCAGAACCCGCCCGTCCCGCCGGACGCCGAGCAGTTGGGGCTGATCGTGGGCCGGCTCCAGCGGTCGATCCGGTCGCGGCGGATGGCGGGGCATTCGTGAGCCACGGTCGAGGGGGAAGAGCATGACGTGGGGTCCGGAGATCCTCGGGACCGTCCAGGACCTGGACTACGCCCGCCGCGAGCTGGGTCGGCGGTTCGTCGGCCGGGAGCGGGCGATCGAGCTGCTGCAGCTGGCGGTGGTGTGCCGGGAGCACGCCCTGCTGCTCGGGGCGACCGGCACCGCGAAGAGCGCGCTGATCGCGGCCCTGGCCCGGCAGATCGAGGCGAGCCGGTTCAGCTACCTGCTGACCAGGTTCACCGAGCCGGCCGAGCTGTTCGGCGCGCTGGACTTCGGCGCGTTCCAGCAGGGCACCTACCGGGTGCTGACCGAGCGCATGCTGCCGCAGTCCGAACTGGTCTTCCTGGACGAGGTGTTCCAGGGCAGCAGCGCCATCCTCAACACCCTGCTGACGCTCCTCAACGAACGGCGCTTCCACAACGGCGCCGAGGTCTGCCGGACGCCGCTGGTCACCCTGCTGGGCGCGTCCAACGAGATACCGGAGGACCCGGGGCTGAAGGCCTTCGCCGACCGGTTCCTGCTCCGGCTGGAGGTGGCGCCGGTCGGGGGGAACCGGCTGGACGACCTGCTCGCGGTGGGCTGGGAGCACGAGCGGGAACGCGCGGAGGACCTGCACCCCCGGCACCGGGAGGAGGGGGCCCGGCCGGCCCGGGCGGCCGGCGACCTGTCCGCCGTGGTCTCGATGCGCAGCCTCGCCGCACTGACCCGCGCGCTGTTCGAGGTCCGCCTGGACGAGGTGCTGCCGGTCCACCACGAGCTGGTCCAGGAGCTGCTGGTCCAGGGCGTCGAGCTGTCCGACCGGCGGCTGGTGCGGAGCCTGAAGCTGGTCGCCGGCGCCGCCCTGCTCCGCGGGGCCGACTCCGCCACCCCGGCCGACCTGTGGCCGCTGGCCCACATCTGGACCGACCCGGCGGACCGGGCGGTCGTCGAGCAGTCCGTGCACGCCGCGGTCGAGCGGCACGGCGGAGCAGGGCGGGAGCGGGTCGCCGGGGCGGCGGAGCTCCTGGCGGACGCCCGGGCGATCGCCGACCCGCTGCTGGAGCGGCCGCCCGCCAACGACGACGTGATCATCGCGGTGCTGCGGCAACTCAACGAGCTGCGTAACGATCTGACACTCCATCATCACCAGGACGGCACCGCCCTGCACGAACTGTCGCGTATCATCGCATCGGTCAACGGCCTGCTGCCGTGAGCGGCTTGACCGCCCGACACCCCTAGGGGGCTTCATGTGCAACCCTCGAAGAATCGAAGTCCGGGCCACCAGCACCCTGAGCCGGACCTGGCAGGAAACCCTCACCAGAACCGCCAGCGCGACCGTCGACGTCACCGGTGAGGCGCGGCTGCGCCAGCCGTTCGGCACCCTCCTCGGCAGCCCGCTGCGGCACGCCTTCGAGCAGGCCCTGGGCGCGGACCCGCGGTGGACCTGGTCGGACGGGGCCTACCGGCTCGCACTGGAGGACGGCGAGGTCGCCTACCACCCCGGGACCGGCGAGATCGAGATGACCGCCCGCCGGTCCGGGCTGGCCGAGGCGCGGGGCAGCGCCTCCCGGACGGTCTCCGGCCGGATCACCGCCAACACCGACGCGACCGCGTCCGGCACCTACTACGGCGACGGGTGGGCCGGCCAGACCGAGGCGTACGTCAGGTCGCAGCTGCACTCCAAGCTGCAGAAGGAGTCCGACCGCAAGGCCGAGCAGGAGGCGGACCAGCAGGAAATCCGGGCGCGCGACCGGGGCCGGAGCCAACTCGCCGACCAGCAGGGGGAGATCGACGAGCTGGCGGCGGACGACGCACGGCGCAACCTCGGCGCCGTGGCCGAACGGGCCCGCGCCGGACTGGACCGGCAGGCCTCCGAACAGCTCGCCGAGACCCGGGACACCTACCTGCGCCCGGTCAACCTGGTCCTCAGGACGGCCTACCGGGACACCATCGAGGCCTACGCCAGGGCCCACGGGGCGCAGAACCTGTCCGTGGACGAGGACGGCGACGGGCTCGTCATCGAGTTCGAGATCGAGGGCTGACGCCATGCGCGTGAAGGTGTCCTTCCGGTACAACGCCGCCACCGGCCTGGTCGAGGAGTTCCGAGTGGACGACCTCGACCAGACCGGGGAGGAGGACCACGACGAGCTGCACGAGGACATCGCGCTCAGGCTCGGCCAGTTGCTCGACCGGGTCCCCGTCATCCACGAGATCCTGCCCGAGCAGGATGCGGCGGCGATCCCGCAGGAGACCGGCGGCGAGCAGCCCGAGGAGATCACGGTCGTGCGGCCGGAGCGTCGGGTCCTGTGACCAACCGAACGGTCCTGCTGGAGCGGGCCGCCCAGTGCTACGTCGCCGTCGGCCACTTCGCCCAGGCCGCCGACTGCCGGGAGCGTGCCGGCCACCTGCTGGCCGCGGCCGCGCTCTGGGAGCGGGCCGGGGACCCGGCACGGGCGGCCGACTGCTGGCGCAGGGTCGGCCGCCCGCTCAGGGCCGCCGAATGCCTGGAGGCGCTCGGGAAGCACGCCGAGGCGGCCGAGTGCCACCGGGAGGCGGGCGACGCCCTGACCGGCGGCTGGCTGCTCGTCACCCGGGCCGGGCAGCCGGCCGCCGGCGAGCGGATGCTGCGCTCGGCCACCGTCGGCCAGGAGGGCGAGCAGGTACGGCTCGACCTCGCCCTGGCCCTCGCCAGGGCCCTCGGCGAGGGCGGCACCGACGGCCTGATCCGCGCCGTCGACGCCCTGCTCGACCGGCTGCCCGGCCTGCCGCCCGAGCAGCAGCGGCGCGCCGAGCAGTGGGCCGTGACCGCGGCCGAGCGGATCGACCGCCCCGACCTGGGCGCCACGGTGTTCACCAGCTCCTACCTGGCCCGGGTGCCCGGCGTGGTGGAGCGCTGGCAGGAGTGGGCGGTCCGGGTGCTGGGCGGCACCGCCGGCGTGCCGGCCGAACCGCTCGCGCACTGACGGGAGGCCGGGGCACGGGCGCCCGGCCCACCCGCGCACGGCCGTCCCACCGGCCGGAACAGCGCACCAACCGGAGCCCGAGGCAGGCAGGAAAGGCCCAGTGACCAGCAGAGTCGGCAAGTGGTGGTTCCGCGACCGGAACGCGCAGTCCCGCCCGACCGGAACGGGCGACAGCCGCACCGTCCGGCCGCTCGAGGTGGACCAGATCGACCTGCCGCACCAGCCTCCGCCGCACCGCTACGTCATCGACGAGCGGCCCGCTCAGCCCGTACCGCCACCACCACCGCCCCGCACGCCCGAACCCGACGAGCCGGCCGAGGCGCCGGTCCACTCCGCCACCGTCCGCTCCGCCACCGTCCGCTTCGCCTCCCCGCGCGCCGCGCTCGGCTACCTGGCCGAGATCGTCGACCTGCGCGTCCCGCCGATCGAGGTCTCCGCCCGGGACGGCTCGGTCCTGTTCCACCTCGACCCGGTGCTGCTCTCCAGCGCCCCGCTGGCCGTCCGGTACGGCGGCGAGGTGTACGAGGGCGGATGGGTGCCCGGCCCGGCCGGTGACTGGCGGCCGGCGGGCCCGGCCGACCTCGCGGTGCACGCCCCGCCCGGGCGGCTGCCGGAGGCGCTCGACGACGTCAGCGTCCTGGTCAGCGGCCCGCTCGGCCGCTGGGTGCTCCGGCACAGCATGCGGCGCGGCGTGCCCGCCGGGTTCATGGCCGTCGACCGGGTGGACGAGCGCGGCACGGTGACCGACCGCAGCTGGCTGCTGGTGCGCCTGCGGTCCCCGCACGGGCCGGTGCCGGCCGCGCTGCTGGCCTCCCTCCTCCGGCTGCCCGACACCGTGGTCTGCCGCCGGGCCAGCCCCGACGGGCGGCTCCTGATCGACGTCCGGCTGCGCCTCCCGCTCGACGACCGGCACCTGCTGGACGCCCTGCCCGAGGACGTCCGCCAGGTGCTGCCCGCCGCCGGCCCGGCCTGGTACTGGTCACCGGCCGGGATCGAGTCCGAGGCCGCGCTGCTGGCCGTGCCCGAGCACCGCCCGGTCGCCGCCGCGCCGCCCGCCGGCGGCACCCGGGCCGTCCCCGGGAGCGGCGCGCCGATGACCGTCCGGGTCGTGGCCAGCCCCGCCGCCGCCACCGTCCGGACCGACGCCGTCCTGGTCGAGGACGACGAACTCGACCTGCTGCGCCACTTCCTGCTCGGCCGGCCGCTGCACGAGAGCGCCTTCCTCGTCTTCGGCCCCGGCCGGCACCTGGTCAGCGCCGCGCCCGGACTGGCCCGCGGACTGCCGTTCGGCATACCGCTGCGACACGTCGGCCCCGGCGGCCTGTACGTGGAGAGCGGCTGCGCCCTCTCCCCGCCGCTCCCCCCGTCCGCCCGCGAGGAGGTGTTCGGGCTGCGGCCGGACACCGTCACCGTCCTCGGCCGCGGCGGGGCCTGGCGGCTCGACGCCCGGCCCGTCCCGGCCTGGACGCTCTGGCTGCCCGAGCCGCCCGCCTTCGTCGCCGGCGTCTCCGACACCGCCCGGGAGATCCTCCGGCGGCTCGGCGAGGAGGAGACCGAGGAACCCGCCCCGGAGGCCGCCGGGCCCGGCACCGGGGAGGCCCGTCGCCGGCTGCTCCAGGAGGCCGCCGAGCTGACCCTCCAGCGCGAGTACCGGGCCGCCGCGGAACGGCTGGAGGCCGTCGGGCACTTCCTCCAGGCCGCGCAGATGTACGAGCGGGCGGCCGACGCGCAGCGGCCCGGGGAGCGGTTCCGGTGAGCACGCCCGGCGCGCAGCGGGGCACCGCGTGGACGGCCCGGCGGCTGCTCACCGTGCCCGTCCCGGACTGCCGGCTGCTCACCCTCTCCCCGGACGGCTCCGGCCTGGTCCTGCTGGACGGCACGGCGGTGCGCCGGGTGGACGACCGCGCCCGGCCGCTGTGGGAGGTGCCGTGGAGCGGCCCGGCACCGGACCGCGGCGCCACCGCTGCGGCCTGGACCCCGGAGGGCGACCGGCTCTTCCTGCTCGGCGGCGGGCGGCTGCTCTCCCTCGACGCGGACACCGGGACGCTGCTGCCGCTCCCGCCGGCCCTGCTCGACACCGCCTCGGCGACCGCCCTCGCGGTGTCCGGGGACGGCCGCACCCTCGCCGTGGGCCACCGTTCGGGCGACGTCCTGGTCTGGGACCTCGGCACCGGGGAGACCGTCGAGCTCTACGGCCTCGACCCGGTGGTCGCCGTCCACTGGCGCCCCCGCACCACCCAGCTCTACGTCGCCACCCCGTCCTCGGTCCAGCTCTGGGAACCGCTCGACCAGACCATGAGCGGCACCGTGGGCCCCCGCCACCACGGCCTGGGCCGGCTGGCCTGCGCCCCCGACGACCGGTACCTCGCGGTCGAGGAGCAGGGCCGGGTCGTCCTGGTCGACCCGGTGACCCACGCCGAGCTCGCCGGCCGCCCGCTCGACCGGCGCTGCGGCGCGCTCGCGTTCACGGACGACGGCACGCTGCTCGCCCTCGCCGCCCCGGGTGAGCGGCTGAGGCTGTTCGACTCCCACCTCGAACCGCGCGGGTCCGTCCCCGGCGACGTCCAGGGCCCCGCCGAACTCAGCCTCTCCGCCACCGGGTTGATCGCCGCCCGGCTGGACGACGGCGCGGTCGCCGTCTGGGAGCCGCCGGACGCCGCGCCCCGGCGGCGGCACCACCTGGCCCGCAGGTCGGCCGTCCGCCGGTGGGCCAACGCGATGGGCGCCACCGTGGGCAAGGTCTCCGCGACCGTCGACCGGAGCCGGCTGCTGGTCCGGCCGCTGCACGTGCCCGGCGCGGGCGACGGCTGCGCCACCCCGGTGCTGGCCTGGTCCCCGGCCGGCGACACCTGCTGGTACGAGTCCGGGCCCGGCACCCTCAGCGAGTTCCGGCCGGGCGACGGGACCGTCCTGCGGACCGTGGCCCTCCCGGGCCCCGCGACGGGCTGGTCCGACGCCGAGGCGCTCGGCCCGGACTCCCTCCTGCTGGCCCCGCCCGGCCGGGGCGGCCGGCAGCAACTGCTGGACCTCACCACCGGCGAGGCCGTCGCAGAACTGCCCGGAGGCCCGGCGGTGGCCGCCGACCCCACCGGCGCGCTCCGCTGGGCAACGCCCGAATCCGGCCGCCGGCCGCGGGAGCTGCTCGTCCACGACCTGACCGCGGGCGAGCCGCACACCCGGCGGCTGCCGGTCGACGGCGGGGTGGGCCGCCCCGCCTGGTCCCCGGACGGGCGCCGGCTCGCCGCCGGGGCCGACGGCCGGGTGCTGGTCTGGGAGCGGACCGGCTCCGGCGGCTGGCAGCGGGTCAAGGTCCTGGCCTGGCCCACCGGGCCGGTCGCGGTCGGCCGGGTGGCGTGGTCCCCCGACGGGCTGCGGCTGGCCGCGGCCCCGGGCAGCGGACAGGGCCCGGTCGCGGTGTGGAACACCGCCGACTGGGCGCTCACCGGCACCTTCGGCGTCGCCGGCGGCCCGGAGTGGGCACCGGCGCTGTCCTGGTACACGGACTCCCGGCTGCTGGCCTTCCCCTCGGCCGAGCAGGACGCCGCGATCGAGATCTGGGACGCCCGGACCGGCCGGCACGTGCGGACCCTGCTCCCGCCCGAGGGGGTCGGCAGCCACGTCTGGACGGTCCGCTGGTCCCCGACCGGCGACCGGCTCGCCACCGGCCACCACTCGGGCGCGGTCGTGCTCTGGGAGATCGCCGACGAGCGGCCGGGCGAACCCGACGGCGAGCCGCTGCCGCACTCCGAGGACCGGCTCGCCCGCCTGGGCGCCGCCGCCGGGCGGCTGGCCACCGGCACCCCGCTCTCCCTGCTGTCCGAGCTGCTCACCCTGGTCGGCGGCGCCGAACCCCCGCCGGGGCTGCTGCCGCTGGCCGGCCTGCGCGGCCTGCAGTCCCTGCGCGAACTCGGCTGGCCTCCCGCGGCGTTGCCCGGTCTCGTGCTGCTGCTGGTCTCCGGCCTGCCGCCGGCCGCCGCCTACCTGGCCCCGACCGACGCGGGCCCGGCCGAGCTCTCCGCCGCCCTGGGCCGGGCGTTGGTCGGCGCGACGGTCCAGCCCCGCCCGCCGGCCCCGCCGCTGACCGAGCTGACCGCGGCTGTCCAGGCCGTCGACGAACGCCTGTTGGGCCTGTTGCGCATCCTCGGGCCGGAGGCGGTCGCCGCCGATCCGACCCTCCCGGTCCGGGTCCGCGACTTCCGGATGACGCTGATCCCCCCGGGCCCGACCCAGCGGGTCCTGCTCGGCCTGCGGCTGCTGGAGGGCGAGCGCGGCCCGGCCACCGGCCGCGGCCCGACCGGCCGTTCCGGCCTGGCCCGGCACGGCGCCCCCAGCCGCCTGCTGCCCACCCAACTCGCCCTGCCCGAGGAGCTGTTGCGGCTGCGCCACAGCCGCAGCGAACTGCTCTTCCGGACCAGCCACGGCCTGATCCCACCCGACCCGCGCGGCGTGGTGCTGGTCCTGGACGACACTCCGGCCACGCACGGTGCGATCGGCTCGGTGCTGCGGCTCTCCGCACACCTGCTGGCCACCGCCGCGCTGCGCCGGGGCCGCCCCTGCGCCCTGGTCCGGATGGCCACCCCCTGGCAGCACCGGACGCTGGCCCGCCCGGAGGACCTGGTGCACCTCTGGGAGAGCGGGCCGCTCGCCACCGCCCAACCCGAGGCGTCCCTGCACACCGCCGCGGCGGCGGCCGGGCAGCTGGCCACCGGGCTCGGCGGGGCACCGCGGACGATCGTGCTGACCCACCCGTACCTGGTGTTCCCGCCCCGTCCCGGGCTGCGCGAGCTGCGCGTGCACTACCCCGGCCTGCCGGTGCGGGACACGGCCTGGCTCCGCTGGACGCTGCCGCCCGACCCGACGCCGGCCCAGCTGCGCGACGTCCTCACCGAGCTGCTCGTCGAGCCCTGAGCCGGGCCCGAGCGGACGCGGGACCGGGCCCCGAACGGACGCGGGACCGGGTCCCGAACGGACGCGGGACCGGGTCCCGAACGGGCCGGGGGCCCGGCGGGGGAACAGCGCTCAGCCGCAGAGCATCTGCTGGATCTCGTCCGGGCCGAGCCCCTGGAAGAGCGCGTCGATCAGCTCCGGCCGGAACGCGTCCCCGGTCAGCCGGACGCCGTCCGCGTCGGCCTCGATCCGGATCCGGACCAGCCGCCCCTCGGGGTGCCGCTCGTACTCCTCCGGCTGGATCAGGTCGGGGATGTGCTCCACCATCCGGTACGCGGGACCCTCCTGCCCGCCCTCCGCTTCCTCTTCCTCGATCACGGACCTCACCACCTTCCGTCCACCGGGGTGCCGCACGACGGGCAGGCACCCGACTCGATCCGGTTCCGCTCCAGCGACCAGACGCCCCGCTCCACCAGCACCTCGCGGCAGTGCGGGCACCTGGTCGCCCGGCCGTCCGCGCCGAGGGCGCGCTCCACGTAGACGTGGCGCAGCCCGGCCTCCCGGCCCACCCGTACGCCCGCGGCGAGTTCGGCGGGCGAGGTCGGGGCGTGGCCGGTCCGCCGGTAGGCGGGCGAGACCCGGCCCAGGTGCCACGGGACGCCCGGCCCGAGCGCGGCGACGGCTTCGGCGATCGGCCGCAGCTCCTCCGGCGTGGCGCTGATGCCGGGGATCAGCGGGGTCGACACCTCCAGCCACACGCCGCGCCCCTGCAGGCCGCGCAGCGTCTCCAGGACCGGTCCTACCCGGGCGCCGGTCAGCTCCAGGTGGCGCGCCTCGTCCACCGTCTTGAGGTCCACGTTGACCGCCGCCACCGCGCCGGCCGCCAGCTCGACGGCCTCCGGGGTGAGGAAGCCGTTGCTCTTCCAGAGCACCGGAACGCCCAGCGGGCGCCCGGATTCGGCCAGAGCCAGGGTCAGTTCGAGGGCCAGCGACGGTTCTGTGTAGGACAGCGCCACCGCGGCCCGCTCGGCCGCGGCGGCCGCCACCACGGCCGCCGCGTCGACCGGTTCGCCGGTCCACCGCACGCCGGGGTCGCGGCCGTACTGGGACACCCGGTGGTTGATGCAGTAGTCGCAGCGGAAGGTGCAGCCGGGCGCGGCCAGGGTCAGGCAGCGGCTCCCCGGGCGGTAGTGGAACAGCGGTTTGCGCTCCACCGCGTCGAGGTGGCGCACCGTGGTCGCGAAGGTCGCGGTCTCCAGCTCCGCACCGCTGCGCCGGCGCACCCCGCACGGGCCTGATTCACCGTCAGCAAGCGCGCAGCGCAGGGGACACAGCAGGCACTGGACTCGGTCGCCGCGAGGGCGGTGGAGCACCGCCGGCCTCCATTCCATGGACGGCAGCGTAGCGGCGGCGCCCGCGCGACGGCCCGCTTTCGGCCAATCCCTGCGCCCCCGGGGCCCGGGGGGTGGAAAACACCCCGCCCCCCCCCCCCGGGGGGGGGATAAAAAGGTCGAAAAACCCAGGCGCCCGGACCCCCCCCG